>NZ_CADCWT010000005.1 GCF_902806485.1 Candidatus Frankia alpina
GTCCGCCGGCCCCGCGCCATCGCGCTCCACTGGCGGAAGGCGACTCAGGCACCGCCCGAGCAACGGATTTCCCAGCCATGGACCCGATGGGGCCGATGGACCCGCAGCCGCGTCCACCACCGCGTCCCCACCGGTCGGAGATCCGAGAAAGTCGCCGGACGAACCGACGGCTGATTCGCTCCTGACACTACGGAACAGAGATCACCCTTGCATGATGAAGGGATTTCCGTGGCACCGTCAAGAGTCCGCACGTCCCGCCCGCGAATGTCACAGGGAAGGCCGCGACGGTCATCAAATGTGCCCGCAACATCAGATCCGGAACCACGATCTGTATACCGACATGATCGGTCCGGGCCTGCGGGTAAGTGACGGTGGTGCGCCGATGCGGGACGTTTTGACAGCCCGTCGGATGGCGCCGGAGCCACTCCGGATCACCCGGACGGGCCGCCCTGAGGGCGCGGCGGACACCATATGGTGAGATCCACACGCACATCGAGATCCCGGGGGCCCCATGAACCAGGTCGTCCGGAGCGGCCCGGCCGGGACGGGGCACGCCGGCATCACGCCGGGCGCGGAGTCGATCATCACGGGCGAGGCGGTCGCCATCGACCTGCGGGTGGCCCGGCTTGGTTCGCGCCTGGTGGCCGGGCTGATCGATCTGCTCGCCCAGCTCTACATCCTGTACATCCTCGGCGCCCTGGTCGTGCTCGTCGTGCGGCCCGACGACGACGCGCTGGTCGCCACGACCTTCCTGCTGATCTACGTCACCATGGTGCTGGGCTACCCGGTGGCGTGCGAAACGCTGAGCCGCGGGCGGACCCTTGGCAAGATGGCGTTGGGCCTGCGGGTGGTCCGCGACGACGGCGGGCCCATCCGGTTCCGACACGCCCTCACCCGCGGGCTCATCGGCGCGATCATCGAACGCCCCGGGATGCTGCTCGGCCTGCCCGCCATCATCAGCATGATCGCCTCACGGCGCAGCAAGCGCCTGGGTGACGTGTTCGCCGGGACGGTCGTGCTGCAGGTGAGCGTGCCGCGCACGGTCGGCGCCGCGCCGTTCGTCCCGCCGCCGCTGCTCGGATGGGCGGCCCTGCTCGACCTGACCGGACTCGACGACGGCCTCGCCCTGCGCGCCCGGCAGTTCCTGAGCCGTTCCCATGCCCTGTCACCGCAGGCGCTGGACCGCCTCGGGCGAGGCCTGGTCGACGAGGTGCGCGCGGTCGTCACGCCGCCGCCACCCCCCGGCACGCCGGGCTGGGCCTACCTGTCTGCAGTGCTCGCGGAGCGCACCCGCCGGGCCTACGCACGGCTCGCCGGGCAGCGCCG
The DNA here is from genome assembly GCF_902806485.1 of Candidatus Frankia alpina. Taxonomy (GTDB): domain Bacteria; phylum Actinomycetota; class Actinomycetes; order Frankiales; family Frankiaceae; genus Frankia; species Frankia alpina. The sequence goes on from NZ_CADCWT010000005.1 coordinate 1,327, forward strand.
ATCATGACCCCCGCGCTCGGCTGCGAGGCGCAGACGGCTCGCCGGCCGCGGCACCTGGGGGGACCCGTCCGGCCCGCCGAATCCGGGCCATCGGACCCCCACGCCCTTAACGGTCGCTAAACAATCCGAGGCGTACCGCTCACACCTGGCCCGCCGGCTCGCCCGGACAGGAAACGCTCGTCTACCGTTACCAGCGGTATAGGACCGTCCATGCCAACTGCCGTGAATCGGCGCCCGTCCACAGCCAGGTTCGCTTCGCCCGAACTGCTCCATCAGCCCGCGAGCGCCCGGTGCCGATGAGCGACCAAGCGCCGGGTCACGCATGCTGGTTGAGGTCCCACGAAGATCCCGGCGGTTCCGCCGGCCCACCGAGGGGGTGACGTCGACGTCTGGCGGACGGGAGTCGAGCACTCCATCCCGACCCAGCCCGCCCGCACCCGCGGGTGGCTCGTCGCGAGGGGGATCCACCGGGGTACCGCCCCGCGCCGACGGCACACCCCGCGGGGTCGCAGCCGAACGCGCAGCCACCCCGCCGCGAGCAGCTGCGGGCAAGGCCGGGCCGGCTGCCGCCGGCGCGAAGATCCGCGAAGGCGCAGCGACGCGCTCGGAGCCGGCCGCAACGCGCTCGACCACGGCCACCCCGACGGCGACGACCGACCGTCCGACGACCGACGAAGCCCCGGTGACCGACGAAGCCCTGGTGACCGACGAAGCCCTGGTGACACCGGCCGGCCCCGCCACGAACGGGCAGGACCGGGCCGCGGGCGGGCCGGGGCGCGGTGGCACCCTCGACTCCCAGGTGCCGGGCGCGGCGGGCGGCGGGCCAGGGGCCCGCGTCCTGCCGCGCCCGCCGGCGGACCGGCGCCGCGTGCTGAAGAAGATGGCACTGACGGCGAGCGCCCTCGGCGTGGTCCTCGCCCTCCTGTCACTGCCGTTCGTCGGGGCGGTGGGCCTGTTCGCCAAGGGCAGCGCGGACCACTTCCTCGGGCTGCCGAACGAGCTCATCACCCCGCCGCTGCCGCAGAGCTCGACGATTCTTGCCTCCGACGGCTCGGTGATCGCGACGCTGCGGGGGGCCGAGAACCGCATCGTCGTCCCGGGCAGCGACATCCCGAAGATCATGCGGGAGGCGATTGTCTCCATCGAGGACGCCCGCTTCTACGAGCACGGCGGGGTCGACCCGCAGGGCGTCGTCCGGGCGGCGCTGCGCAACAGCGAGGCCGGCGGGGTGGCCCAGGGCGGGTCCACGCTGACCCAGCAGTACGTCAAGAACGTACTGCTGCAGAACGCACGCACGACCCAGGAACGGGAGGTGGCCGCGGGCGACTCGCTGGACCGCAAGATCCAGGAGCTCCGCTACGCCCTCGACATCGAAAAGCGCTTCTCCAAGGACGAGATCCTGGAGCGCTACCTGAACATCGCCTACTTCGACGACGGCGCGTACGGCGTCGGCACGGCCGCCGAGCACTACTTCGGGGTGCCCATCTCCCGGGTCACCCTCGAGCAGGCGGCCCTGCTCGCCGGGCTGGTGCAGAGCCCGTCGCGGTACAACCCGGCCGCGCACCCGCAGGCGGCGACGGTCCGGCGCAACACCGTGCTCGACAAGATGGCCGAGAACGAGTACATCTCGCCGACGCAGGCGGATGCGGCGAAGCAGATGCCCCTGAACGTGGTGCCGGCCCCGCCGCCGGCCGCGGACTCCTGCGAGACGTCGACCGCGCCCTTCTTCTGCGACTACGTCCGCTCACAGCTACGGGCGAGCCCGGCGCTCGGCACCACCGTCGAGGAACGCAACCGACGCATCTACGAGGGCGGCCTGGTGATCCGCACCACCCTGGATCCGCTCGTCCAGCAGGCGGCGCAGGACGCCGTGAGCTCGACGATCGCCCCGGACAACCGGGTGTCCGCGACCGAGGTGGTCATCCAGCCCGGCACCGGCAACATTCTCGCGATGGCGGTCAACCGGGTGTACGGGTCGAACACCGGCCTGAACCAGACGGTGCTGCCGCTGCCCACGAACGCGACGTTCCAGCCCGGGTCGACGTTCAAGACGTTCGTGCTCGCCACCGCGATCGAACAGGGCTACGGCACGTCGACGGCCTTCTACTCGCCGTCCTGCTACGTCAGCCCGAAGTTCCCACTGGACCGCGGCGAGGGCGACTGCGCCAAGGGCTTCTCGAACTCCGACCCGGCCGAGGCGGGCATCTACGACATCCCCCGTGGCACCTGGGACTCGGTGAACACCTTCTACGTGCAGCTCGCGGAGAAGACCGGCATCGGCCCGGTGCTGGAGATGGCCAAGCGGCTCGGCGTCGTCCCACCGAAGGCCGACAAGATCGGGCCGACGGACGGCGCGACCGCCATCGGCGGCGGCCAGTACATGTACGTCTCGCCGCTGCAGATGGCCGACGCCTACGCGACGATCGCCGGCGGCGGCCTGCGCTGCGCCCCCCGGTTCGCCACCGGAGCCATGGACTCCAGCAAGGACCCGATCGACATCGCCCGCCCGCCGCAGTGCGAGCAGGTGCTGGCGAAGGGCGTCGCCGACACGGTGACCAGCGTGCTGGCCGGCGTTCCGATCAACGGCACCGGGACCAACGCCGCGATCGGCCGGCCGTCGGCCGGTAAGACCGGCACCACCGACGAGTACTCCGCCGCCTGGTACATCGGCTTCACCCCGCAGATGACCGCGGCGGTGTCCGTCGGCGACCCCACCGGCGCCGAGGCTCACCCGCTACGCAACGTCGTCGCGGACGGCCGGACCTGGCCGCGGGTCTTCGGCGGTGACCTACCGGCCATCATCTGGGGCAAGTCGATGCGGGCGGCGTTGGCCAACCAGCCGGTGGTCGCGCTGCCCGGTGCCGACCCGACCGTGGCCCGCGGCACCAAGGGCGGCCTGCAGAACACCCCGCCGCCGCCGCCCGCGCCGACACCGGCCGCAGGCCTCGGCGACACCCTCCAGAACCTCGGCCAGCAGCTCCTACCCGGCGTGTTCGGCCAGCCGCAGGCTCGCAGCGCCCCGCTCGGCGGCCAGAACGGCACCCAGCCGACCACCCCGAACGGCCAGAACGGCGGCGGGAGCCAGAACGGCGGCGGGCAGCCGAACGGCGGGCAGAACGGTCAGAACCAGGGGGGCCGGTAGGCGGCGGCCGCCACGAGGACTACCGACCGAGATCGCGGGCCACGGGTGTCTGGGTCGGGTCGAGCCCGAGCACCAGCGCAAGGTACACGGCGGTGAAGTCGAACAGGCCGATCAGGGAGGCTAGCCGCTCCAGCGGACCGGACCCCTCGGTGCGCAGCTCGGTGACGTCGACCCCACGCTCGGCGGCGACGGCGACGGCGACCTCCGCCTGGCGGGTGACCTCGGCCCGCTCGGCGTCGGGGTCGCGCAGCAGGATCAGTCTCAGCCGGGTCGGCTCCTCCTCCTCGGCCCGGTCGCGGAAGAAGTCCTCGAGTTCGTCCCGGCCACCCGAGTCGGCGACGCCCAGGCCGGCCCCGAAGGGACCGGCGAACAGTGCCACCTGATGATGGCCGGGATGCGGCAACGCGCCGACGAGAGCCGGATACTTGGCGTTCGTCGCGAACTGGGCGGCGGCGTGCTCGGCCGCGACCGTTGTCACCACTGAGGTGCCCCAGATCACCGGCAGCGCGCCGGCCAGCTCCAGCGCCAGGGTCTTAGCCGGGTTGACGAAGGACTCACTCGACGACCGGCAGCGGGTCGCCACCTCCTCCAGCCGGGCGGCGGCGGCCTCGACGGCGTCGTCGCCAAGCCGGACGACGCCCAGGGCCCGGGCGGCGACGAGCAGCGGCACCGCCAGCGACCAGAGCATGGCCCGGGCCGGCCGCTGCCCGACGAGCGGGACGAACGACGCCCCGGCGAGCGCGGCCAGGTGGGCGAGCGGGGTGTCCGCCGGCGCGACGACGCCGATCCGCGCGCCGCGCCGGCGGGCCTCCTCCACGACGGAGCACGTCTCCGTCGAGGTACCGGAGGCGGACACGGCGAGGACGACGTCGGACACCCCGACCCAACCCGGCAGGCCGTGGGCGTGGTGGCCGATGACCGGGACGGGGCCCGTCGGCCCGGCGACGGCGGCCAGGACGCCGGCGACCATCGATGAGCCACCGACCCCGGCGACGAGGACCGCGCGTGGCCGGCCGTCGGCGCCCAGCCGGGCCACCCCCGCCTCCTGGGCGAGGACGGCACTCTGGCGCACCTGCAGGGCCGTCGAGGCGATGTGCGGCAGCAGCGCTGCGGCGTCGCCGCTGTCGATCCGGGCCGTGTCGTCGAGGATCGCCTCGTCGAGGTACACGCCGACGCCGCGGGGTGTCAGCTCGACGCCGACGCGGCCCGGCCAGGGAACGGCACGGCCTCGTCGAGCAGCATCACCGGAATGTCGTCCCGGACCGGGAAGGCCAGGTCACAGGCGAGACAGACCAACACCGGAGCGCCGTTCAGCTCGTCGGAGCGCAGCTCACCGTGCTTGCTGCACGGGCAGGCGAGGATCTCCAGCAGCAGCGGGTCGAGACTCATCAGGATTCCCTTCCGCCCCGGACGCGGGCGAGGACCTCGTCGCGCAGCCGGCGCATCGTGGCCTCGTCGGGGCCCTCGACGTTGAGCCGCAGCAGCGGCTCGGTATTGGACGGGCGCAGGTTGAACCAGGACCCGTCCGCGAACGAGACGGTAAGACCGTCGAGATGGTCGACGTCGGCGGCGTGCGGGGCGTAGGCCTTCTCGACCGCCTGCATCGCGGCGACGGCATCCGCCACCTCGGAGTTGATCTCGCCGGAGGCGCTGTAGCGGGAGTAGCCGGCGAGCAGGTCGGACAGCGGCCGCTGCTGGCCGCCGAGCGCGGCGAGCACGTGCAGAGCGGCGAGCATGCCGGAGTCCGCTCGCCAGAAGTCCCGGAAGTAGAAGTGGCCGGAGTGCTCGCCACCGAAGATCGCGCCGGTACGAGCCATCTCAGCCTTGATGAACGAGTGACCCACGCGGGTGCGGACCGGGACCCCGCCGCGCTCGGTGACGAGCTCGGGCACGCCCCGGCTGACGATGACGTTGTGAATGATCGTCCCGCCCGGTTCGTGAGCGAGCTCGCGGTCGGCCACCAGCGCCGTGATGGTCGACGGGGACACGATCTCCCCACGCTCGTCGACGACGAAGCAGCGGTCGGCGTCGCCGTCGAAGGCGAGCCCGAGGTCGGCCCCGGAGCTGCGGACCGCGGCCTGCAGGTCACGCAGGTTCGCCGGCTCGATCGGGTTGGCCTCGTGGTTCGGGAAGGAGCCGTCCAGCTCGAAGTAGAGCGGGATCACGGTCAGCGGCAAGCCGGCGAAGGTCGCCGGGACGGTCAGCCCACCCATGCCGTTGCCGGCGTCGACCGCGACGGTGAGCGGCCGGATGCCGGACAGATCGACCAGGGTGTGCAGGTAGCGCACGTAATCGGCGAGGAGGTCACGCGTGGTGACCGCGCCGACGCGGCCGGGGACGGCGGGCACGCCGTGCTCGACCATCGCTCGGATCTCGGCGAGCCCGGTCTCCTGGCCGATCGGCGCCGCACCCGCCCGGCACAGCTTGATGCCGTTGTACTTCGCCGGGTTGTGCGAGGCGGTGAACATCGCGCCGGGGATGTCGAGCGAGCCGGCGGCGAAGTAGAGCAGGTCCGTCGAGCCGAGGCCGGCGGTGATCACGTCGGCGCCCTGGCTGGCCGCACCCTCGGCGAAGGCCGCGGCCAGCGGGATGGACGACTCTCGCATGTCGTGGGCGGTGACGATCCGCTCCGCGTCGAGCAGTCGCACGAACGCGGCGCCGGTACTCCGGGCAATCTCGGCGTCGAACTCTGCCGGCACGACACCCCGGACGTCGTACGCCTTGAAGATCCGCGACAGGTCGCGCATCCGGTCCCCACCCTTCTGGCTGGTGTCCCCCGCACCGGGTGAACGGTCCCCCCGGGGCCCGCACGGCGCCACTGCGGCCGCGCTCGGTGAGCCTATCCGCCGGGTCCGACAGACCCTGGACCGCATCCGAGGAAGCCCACGCGGGACACATCGCGCCGCTCCCCGGCCTCCGGGGCCGGCCCCGGCCGGGTGGCCGTCGGCACCGCTCACGGGGGCGGGGACGCCGGGCCCGCCTCAGGAAGGGCTGGGCACCGCCCGCAGGTGACCGCGACGGCCCCCCGGAGGCGCCTGGGGGCCACCCTGGGAACCTGGGGGACCCTGGGGCGGCTCGGGACCACGCCGAGGCGTCTCGGGACCACGCCGGGAGGCCTCGCGCACGGCGTCCGCCAGCGCCTCCAGGTCATCCCCGGCAACCTCACGGCCACCCTCACGCGACGCTTCGGCCTCGAGCCGGACGACCGCCCAGCCGAGCGGCACGGTGAGCCGATCGGCGTGCGGGCCGCACAGGTCGTACGAGTGCGGCTCGACGTACGGGGACAGCGGGCCCAGTACGGCTGTCGACTCGGCGTAGGCATACGTGAGCGTGGCGACCGCGGCTGCGGAACAGGCCGAGCGGGAGCAGCGCCGAGGCTTCACGTTCCGGACGGTAGCCCCCGGAACGGGCGACGGCCACCACCTATCGTCGTGTCGCGTGACGCGAGGCTGAATCGTCACGCGTTGTCGACCATATCGTTGCGCCGTGCGTCCGAACTCCGGCGCGGCAACGGCATCCGACGCGGCATCGAGATCATCAAGATCGTGGAACCTCCTCGGGCTGGGAGGGAAAACCGGGGTCAGTCGCCGGGACGGCGGGTGTTGGCGGGACGACCGGATCACGACGGCCGCCGGGACCGATCTCCCGGCGATCGGCGGGCGCGCGACACCCCGAATGGTGCCGGGGTGGACACGCGCCCGTCGATCGCCGGCCGGGGCCCCTGCCACGAACGCTACGCTCACAGGGTGACCGAGCTCGAGCGGTTCCCGGCGGCGGCCCGCCCGATCCCCCCCCGCCGGCGCCACGATCGCCGGGGTCGGGGCATCCGCGGGGCGCTGCTCCCGTCCGACGTGCCCGCCTACGCCACCCGCGGGGATCGCTTCGACGACTTCGTGCTGGACGCCGTCGAGCATCTCGACCATCGGTGGTCTGCGGAGCTGTCCGACGTCGAGTTCGCCGTCGAGGACGTGCCGCCGGTGGCGGTGGCCGACACGGAGATCCCGCTCGCCCGGTACCAGCCGGCCACCGGAAAGGGCCGCTCGAGTACCCCCCGCCGCATCGTGGTATATCGCCGGCCCATTGAGGCCAGGGCGGTGGACAGCGAGGACCTGGCCGAACTCGTGCTGGACGCGATCATCCACGAGATGGCCGAAATGATGGGGGTCGATCCAGCCGTGATCGACCCGGAAGGCCACGGCTGGGGCGAGGAGGAGTAGCCCGCCCACCGCCCGCGCCCCGGGAGCACGACCCCGCCCAGAGAGCACGCCCATCCGAGGGAGACCGTGACCAGGAACCCCGCGTCCACGCCGCCCGCCGGTGAATCCTCCGGTACGGGCCCACAGGTGCCGGCGGGGTCCCCCCGCCTGCTCGCGCTGCACGGCGCCGAGCAGCCCTACGCGTGGGGGTCGGCGACGGCCATCCCCGAGCTGCTCGGCACCCCCGCGGCCGGGGGTCCGGTCGCGGAGTTGTGGCTCGGGACCCATCCGGTGGCGCCGGCGTTCGTCGAGGCGGACGGCGCCCGCCGTCCGGCCGCCGACCTCGTCGGCCCGCTGCCGTTCCTGCTCAAGGTCCTGGCGGCGGACAAGGCGCTGTCGTTGCAGGTGCATCCCGACCAGACACAGGCCGCCGCGGGCTTCGACGCGGACGATGCCGCCGGCCTCTCCGTCGACGATCCCCACCGGCGCTACCGCGACCGCAACCACAAGCCCGAGCTCATCGTCGCCCTGTCGCCGTTCCGGGCGCTCGCGGGGGTCCGGGATCCGGCGCGCACGCTCGCGGTCGCGGCCGGGCTGGGGACCCCGGCCCTGGTAGCTGCCTTCCGCCCCCTCGCGAACGATCCCGCCGCCGGCGCGGCCACGGTGCTGCGAACCCTGCTGACCATGCCCGCCGGCCCCGCCGGAGAGCTGATCGACGCGCTCGTCGCGGCGGCTGAGCGGCTGCGCCGCGCCCGCGGTCGGCGCTCGGCCGATGGCTCGGCCGCGGGCGGGAGCCACGGCAGACCGGCTCTCGACAACCCGCGCGATGGCGGCGAGGACGACCTCGCCCGGGCAGCGGACCTGATCGGGCGGCTCGCGGCAGCGCACCCGGGCGACGTCGGCATCGCCGCGGCACTGCTACTCAACGACGTGACCCTGCGCCCCGGCGAGGGGCTGTTCCAGCCGGCCCGGATGCTGCACGCCTACGTTGCCGGGCTCGGCATCGAAATCATGGCCACCTCGGACAACGTGCTGCGCGGCGGACTAACTCCCAAGCACATCGACGTCGACGAGCTGCTACGGATCTTCGACCCCAGGCCGAGCGACGCACCGGTCCGGATCCCCCGCACCATCGCGGCCTCTCCCGGCGGGCTGCTGCACGGCTGGGACGTCCCCGTCGCCGACTTCGCCCTCACCGAGGCCGTCTGCACCGGCGACGGCGTGCCGGTGGGGTGCCCGACGGTGCTGCTCGCGGTCGAAGGACGGGTCGAGGTCACCGCGACGGCCGACGACGGGACCGCCGTCGCCCCGGTAGAGCTGCGCCGCGGCGGATCGGTGCTGGTCGCGGGCCACGCTGCGGTCACACTGACCGGCGCCGGCCGGGTCTTCCTCGCTGCACCGGGCCACCGCCCCGACTAGCCCCGACTAGGCGCGCCCCGGCGAGTAGGCGAGTGAGCCAGTCCCGAGATCCGGGCTGACCGACGGCTCGCCACCGCTCGGGGTCCGCCGTCCGCCCGGCGGCGGGCCTCTCAGCGGTAGGGCAGGGCCGGATCGGCCACCGCCGGCGGGGCGTCGAGCAGCCGCGGCGCTCCCTCCAGCGGGACGACCGCGGACAGGATTCTCGGCAGCACCAGCGGGGGCGCGGCCTGCCCGACGCCGACGCCGGCGGCACCGGCTGGCGTGTCCTGCGGCAGCGCGGCGGCCGGGACCGGTGCCTGCTCGGCGCCCACGGCCCCGGCCGAGCCCGGTAGCCGGGCGGCGCCGACGACCGCGGTCGCGACCAGCGGCCCGCCAACCGCGACGAGGCGTCCCCCGGCCGGTCCCGACGGCCCGCGGACCAAGGCGACCGTCCCGGCCTGCAGCCGCACGGGGTCACCGTCGAGCCAGGCCGTCACGGGCCCGGCCGGCGCGGCGAGCACGACAGCCCCGGCGGCTCCCACCGGCGGCGACGGCACGCCAACCGCCGCGTCGGGCGCGGTGCCGGCGCCGGCGGTGGGTCCGGCCGCGTCGGACAGCCCGATACCCCGGCCGAACGCATCCAGACCGCGGCGCCCCGACACGGCATCGAGTCGAACGGCGCCCGCCCAGGTCGACACGCCCGCCCAGCCCGAGGCCACACCCAGCTCGGCGACCACCGGGGCGGCAGTGACCGACTCGACGAGAACCGCCGACGCCCCGCCCGGCGGCAGTAGCACCGGCATGGTGATCGCGCCGGTGGTCGGCACCCGCACCGCTTCCAGACCCACCGGGGTGTGCCGGCCGGACGCGGTCAACACGCTGACGCGCACGACGGCCGCCCGATCGGGCGCGGCAAGCACCAGGCGCGCCGCCGGGCCGGGCGGTCCCGCCGGGACGACCACCCCGCCGAGTAGCAGCCGGCGGGCCGGCGGGGCGGTCACCGGCACGAGTCGGGGTGCGGTGAAAGGGCCGCCGATGCTCGACCGGTCCACCATCCAGGCGAGCACCCGACCGAAACACACCTCGACGTCGAGTGCCGTCACGGCGGCCTCCGGCGCGAGCGCGGCGAGCCGGCGGGTCACCGCGTGCCCGGGCGGCACGGAGATGTCCTGCGACGTGGTGGCCGTGCCGTCCGTGAGCACCCGCACACCGACCTGCGCGGGCTGATCGGCCAGGTTCGACAGGATCACGATCGGGTCGCGGCCGGCCATGGTCGACGGTCCGGCGAACCAGCTACTGGCCTGCGGCGGGGTGCAGCGCGCCCGCGCCGGGCCCGCGCCGTCGCCGGTTCCCGTGACGAGTGCGGACAAACCCGGCGCCGAGGTGCCCCGGGCGGACACGAGCAACGAGCCGCGGTCACCCCTCGTTGCAGCGGACGGCAGGGTCAGCGCCGCCCTGCCGAGCCGGGTGCGCAACTCGGCGGGCCGGGTGGCGACCCGGACCCGACCGTCGGCCGTCCCTGCGGTACGCACGGCGAGGTCGAGGGGGCCGGCCAGCACGGGATCGCGGGCACCGGACGGCGTCGTCGTCAGCTCCGGGCAGGCCAGCAGCGCGGCCGACACGGGCCAGTTACCGGCCGGAGCGGGGCCGACGCCCTCGTCGGCGAGGAAGGCCCCGCCGATCCCAACGACGGCCACCGACATGAGCACGCGAGCGGCGGCGCGGCGCCACAGCGGCCACCTGGCGGCGCTGGGGCCGCCGGGTGGGGACGTCATGGGGCCTCCTCCACCGATCCCGATCCCGATCCGCGGCCGGCGCGACCGAGGTCACGCCCGGACGGGCCCGCGATGGGTGGCGCATCGGTGTCCGGTGGAGAGCGGCGCGACCGGCGCGCGGCCGCAATGCCCAACAGCAGCAGCGCGCCGAGCGCCGCGGCCTGCGCGAGCACCAGCTCGTGTGCGCGGCCGTCGTCGCGGTAAAGACGAACCGTGCCACCCTCAGCGGGCAGGCGGAAGCCGGCCGCCCAGCCCCAGGCCGCGAACGGCCGCAGCGGTCGGCCGTTTAGCCAGGCGCGCCAACCGGCCCCGGCCGGCGCCGCGAGGATCAGATCCCGTTGCGGGGCCCGCGCGGCGCCGGGCAGGGCCGCAACGCACCCGCCGGGCGGCAACCGGCGGGCCGTGGTCGGGGCCGCCGGCAGCGGCTCGACCACCGACGGCACCAGCGGCACCGACGGCGTGGAACTGCCGGTGGGATCCGGCGGAGCCGCCCGCGGCTGGAGGTCCGAGTCCACGGCGAAGGCCGGCGGGACGGCGGCGGTGGCTCGACGGGACGCTGGCGTCGGCACCGCCTGGTCGGGGGTCGCCGGCCGCCAGAGCAACACGCCCGGACGGGCCCGGTCCCGCAACAGCGACGGGGTCGCATCGAGGCGGGTGATGAGGTCCGCCGACGCGTCCATGGCGGGAACGGCGATCGCGGCGACGCCGAGTAGCGGCAGCCAGCCGGCCGCCTGGTCACCGCCGACTGCCAGATCGGCGACGACGTCGGCGAGGAAGGTGGCCGCCCGCCGAGGCGGGCGAGCCTGGCCGGCCGGGAAGCGGGGGCCGTCGGCTGCGGCGAGGATGTACCGGATCAGGCCGGACCGATCGGACCGGTACAGGACGAGGAGGCTGGACCCGGCCGGCGCGGTCCGGGCCTCGGCCTGCACCGCCCGCACCATCGCCGACGGGCCGGTGCCCGACCAGGGGACCTCGGTCGCGGTGACCTCGGTCGCCGCTCCCCCGGCGTCATCGGCGGTCACGGCCCGGTCCAGGGAACCGGCCCGGTCCGCAGGGATAGCGGAATCCCAGCTCCAGGCGGTTGGGCTGGCGCGCCACCCCGGGCCCGCGGCGAGATGGCCGGCGGCGAGCCCGGCGGAGCCGACGAGGATCAGCGCCGTCACCGGGAAGACGACGATCCGGGCCAGCCGGCCGGTGCCCGGGCCCGCCCCGGCCCCGGGGGCTTCTCGCCGACGCCGCGGGGCGCGGGCCGGGCGGCACACGCTTGCCGCCGCGAGCAGGGCACCGGCGAGGACAAGGCCGTACTGCGGGCCGGCCCACCAGCCCTCGCCGCCCGCGACCCGCTGGTCTGCGTCCCCGGCGAGGCGCGAGGTGAGCAGTACGGCGAGCAGACCCAGCGCGGCCAGCGACCAGCCGATCCGGCCGGCCCGGCCCGGCCCGGCCTGATCCGACCCGGCCCGGCCGGACCACCGGCCCAGCAGCCAGCAGATCAGGCAGCCGGCCAGGAATCCGACCACGGCGGCTTTCGGGCGTTCCCCCGCGCCCGCCACCAGCGCGATGGAGTCCTGGGGGAACCGGGCCAGTGCCGCCAGCGGCTCGGCGCGGATTCCCGCGCCGCCCGCGTACAGCGTCGGGATCAGCGGGATGATCGTCACTAGGAGCGCAGCGGCGATGTCGGGCAGTCGCCGGCGGACCGCGAGCAGCGCCGCGGCCGGGAGGCCGATCCACACCAATGGCGCCATCGACGGAGCACAGGCGACGAATCCGACCAGGCAGACGGCCAGAAGCCAGATCGCCCGCAGGCGCCCGCCGACCAGACCGGCGCAGCCGCGCAGCACCGAGTCGGTGGCGGCGAGCACAGCTGGGAGCAGGATCAGCGCTCCGACGGTGTCGCTGCGGCCAGCGGCGACCGCGCCGGTCATCACCGGGCTGGCTCCGTAGGCGGCGGCAAGCCCGAAGCGGGCGGCCGGACGCGGACCGAGCCGGGCGAGCGCCCGATGCGCGGTCAGACCGGCAAGCGCCGGCCCGGCAGCGAGCAGGAGCCAGCCCGCTGCCGCGGGCCGGCCGCCGAGGAGGCTCGCGGCGGCGGCGAGCAGCGCGGTCCACGGCGGAGGCGGCCCCGTACCGTCGAGCGGGGCGCCGGCGGTGCCGACCCGGCCGGACCAGACCGCCGTCCACAGGTCTCGGGCACCGGCGGGCAATGGCAGGCCCGCGCCGAGCATGTCCGCGGGCATGCCGCGCATCGCGACCACGCCGACGACGCCAAGCAGGCACGCGAGCAGGACCGCCGCCCGGGTCGATCGCCGGCCGGGCGGGGTGGCCACCAGGCCGCCGACCCCGACCGGGACGTGGTGGCGCGCGCTGAGCTCGCCAGCCCCGACGTCGAGGAGGCCCACTTCGGGGCTCGGCGCAGCCGATCCGGGTCGGCGCCGCAGGCGGGCGGGGAGCAGGGAACGGATGGCGTGGTGCGAGACGGCTCGGGTGCGCCCGGCGCGCCGACGCATCCGCGCCAGCTGGCGGAGCCGGCCCAGCACGACGAACGGCAACGCCAACTCGATGGCCGCCGACCGCAGCCGCCCTCTCGACACCAGGCCAAGCGCCCGCGGGAGCGCCGCGACGAGGATGGCTGCCCCGGCCCCGGGCAACAGCGGCCACGCCGTGTTCGCCAGGCGGACCCGGAGCGCACCGGCTCGGTCCGCCGGCACCCACGCCCGCCGGTCCCACAAGTCCCGCCGGCTCTGCCGATGCCGAGAGCCGGCCGGAGCGCCGTCGGGAGCGGGGGCAGCCGCCCCGGCGGAGGGGACAGCCTCGGCGCGGGCGGTCATCGTCGCCATGGGGACGACGACGACCCGCAACCCGGCGCGGGCGGCCCGCCAGCCGAGGTCGATGTCGTGGCCGCCGTCGAGCTCGGGGTCGAGACCGTCGAGCAGCCGCCAGGCGGCCGCCCGGATGAGCATGCCGGAGCTGGCCACGGTGAGCACGTCGCGCACCCCGTCACGCTGGCCCCGGTCGATCTCGCCGGGCCGCACACCGGTGTATCTGCGGCCCGCGCGGTCGACGCTTACCCCCGCCTCGAGCAGGATCGACCCCGACGGCGAACCCGACGGCGAACCGGATGGCGACGGCCCTGGGTGCCCGACACGGAGTTTGGGGCCGAGCACGGCGGCGCCAGGGTCGAGCCGCGCGCAGGCCAGCAGGGTGCGCAGGGCGTCGGGAGCGGGCAGGGCGCCGTCGTCGAGCAGCCAGACGTAGCCCTCCCGCGGCGGCCCGCCGATGCGCGCCAGGCCCGCGGCCACCGCCACCCCTAGGCGGGTGCCGGCGGCAAGCTGGACGACGGCCGCCGGGCTGGAGCCCGCCGCTTCTCGCAACACCCCGGACGCCGACGGCGCGCCGGCCCCGTCACCTGGGATGGCTGCGGGGACCGCAACCGTTTCAGTCGGGGATGCGCCGCGCGGCCGTGGAAGGTGGACGGCGGCCGGCGGCGCGGCGTCGGCACCGCCGCCGATGCGGACCTCGACGATCTGCAGGTCGAGGACCTGGTCGGGCGGCGGCGCCTGGGTCGACACCGCCGCGCGCAGGGTCTGCGCGGCGCCCGGCCGCCCGCCGTGCACGCAGACGGCCACGACCCGGGTCGTGGCCGCCGGCAGGCGCGATCCGGGCGGGGCCGCGAGTGCACGCGGCGCGGCCGGACCGCCCACACCCTGCCGGACGCCACCCACCGCCCGGGTTCAGACCGCTCGACGCCGTTGTTTGCGTCGCTCCCGTTCGGACATGCCGCCCCAGATCCCGAACCGTTCGTCGTTCTCCAGGGCGTACTCGAGGCACTCGGCCCGGACCTCGCAGCCCGAACAGATGCGCTTCGCCTCCCGGGTCGAACCACCCTTCTCAGGGAAGAACGCCTCGGGATCCGTCTGCGCGCACAGGGCGCGTTCCTGCCACTCCATCGTCTCGCCGAGCAGGTCACCCAGCCCCAGATCGATCACTGGGGCGAGGGCGTCCGGCGCGTCGCCGATGGGGTCGCCGATGGTCTCGACGGCCAGGTCGTCGGCGTCGAGACCATCGACGGCCGGGTCGTCGTCGACGTCGACCTCATCGCCCGCGCGAACGATGACGTCGGCATCTGCCTCGGCTCTCGGGCCGGAGGCAATCGGGGTGGCACCGGTGGCCAGGTCGGGCGAGCCCGACCGGGCCGGCGGAACGCTGGCCGCGGCCAGCGGGGACCGCAGGCACGGCTCCGGTGTGGCCTGGGTGGGCCGTTCGGCATGCACCAGCTCGGAGTGGTCACCGAACAGGTCATGCTCAGCGGGACGCTCGACGTCCGCGAGGACGGTGTGGACGCCCGCGTCGGTGTGTTCCATGGGGACTCCTCCAGACCCGTCGCGGTGCGGTCGGCCACCCCCTGGGCGCCGGCGCGCAGGTGACTGGTTCCACACCGGTCAGGCGACGCACTACCGCACGAACCTCGCCAGCGAGGGGAATGACACGCCGGTAATTACACGCTCCCGAGTCGGTCGCGTCAACCCCACCAGCGCAACATCTTCTACAACCAGCGATGAAAACATAGCTCACAGTCACTGCACACCATCGCCGGGGGTCCGGACGGCCTTCCAATCAGTAACTGTGTGCAATCAGTCCGACGGCGATGACAGCATTATGCCGTCCGAAGCTAATAGACATAAAGGGCCTAAACGGGCAAGTACGCAATCAGACAACCGTTGTGAACCTATACCGGCCAGGCATCACCTCCAGCCAAGCCGGCCCCCACGACTACTTAGAGTAGTTTCTGCTGGCGCCAACTTGGCGGGTGTCAGGACACCACCAGCAGCATGGTCCGGACGGGGCCGCCCCGGGCAGCGTGAAAGCGCTCATCCGGGACCCGCCCATACGTCGTGGTCCGTTGCCGAGCGGGACGACCCGCCCCGGCGGCCACCTCCTCCAGCTCAGCCACGGATCGCCGCGAGCCGTGCTGGGAGCCGGCCATCCGGCTGATCGTCTCCTCCATCAGCGTCCCACCGATGTCGTTCACCCCGCCGGCGAGCACCGAACGGCAGCCGTCGACGCCGAGCTTCACCCAGGAGCACTGGATGTTGTCGATCGACCCGTGCAGCAGGATGCGCGCCATCGCGTGCACCGCCCGGTTCTCCTGCACCGTGGGGCCCGGCCGGGCCACGCCGGCCAGGTAGATCGGCGAACTGTGGTGGACGAACGGCAGCGCGACGAACTCGGTGAAGCCCCCGGTGGAGTCCTGGATGCGGCGCAACAGCCGCAGATGCGCGACCCAGTGCGCCGGGGTGTCCACGTGGCCGTACATCATCGTGGCCGACGAGCGCAGGCCCACCCGGTGCGCGGTGCTGGCCACCTCGACCCAGCTCGCCGTGGGCAGCTTGCCCTTGGTCAGCACCCAGCGGACCTCGTCGTCGAGGATCTCCGCCGCGGTGCCCGGGATGGTGTCGACGCCGGCCTCCCGCGCCGCGGTGAGCCAGTCCTCGATGGACATCCCCGTCCGGGTTACCCCGTTGAGGACCTCCATCGGGGAGTACGCGTGCAGATGCAGCTCCGGCGCCGCCCGCTTGATCTCGCGGGCGAGCTCGAAGTAGGCGGTGCCGGGCAGGTCCGGATGGATGCCGCCCTGCATGCAGACCTCGGTGGCGCCCACCGCCCACGCCTCGGCCGCCCGGCTGCCCACCTCCGACAGCGACAGCGTGTACGCGTCGGCGTCGTTGCGGCGCTGCGCGAACGCACAGAACCGGCAGCCGGTGTAGCAGACGTTCGTGAAGTTGATGTTGCGGTTGACGATGTAGGTCACGTCGTCGCCCACCACGTCGCGGCGCAGCCCGTCCGCGAGCAGGCAGAGCTCCTCCAGCGCCGCTCCCTCGGCCCCGAACAGGATCAGGGCCTCGCTGTCGGTGATCCCGGCCGGGTCGTTGCCGGCGCTGCGCAACGCGGCCCGCAGCTCGGGCTCGACCCGCTCCGGCGCACCAGCACCGGCACCGGCGCCGGCGCGGGCCGCGACGGCGCGACTGCCGGTGCCGACGACGCCGTCGACGCCGGTGCCGGCCGCGCTGACCTCCGCCCGCAGCGACTCCCAGTCGCCGTAGACGGTGTCAAAGTCGGCCCGGGTGGCGCTGTGGCGCCCGACGGTGTCCACCGAGGTGTGCAGGTCGACGCGGCCGGTGTCACCGAGACCGCCGTCGGGCTCCTGCCAGGGCCGCCCGGCAGGCCGGGCACCGTCGGCGAGCAGCCCGTCCGGGCCGGCCAGCGCGCGCACGTGCCCGGCGACCCGCGGGTCGAGCCACGGCTCGTCCAGGTACGACGGGTACACCGTGAGCCGGGGGCGCAGCGTGAAGCCGGCCCGAGCCGTCACCTCGCGCAGCACGTCCAGGTCCGGCCAGGGCCGCTCGGGGTTGACGTGATCCGGGGTGACGGGCGAGACGCCGCCCCAGTCGTCGATGCCGGCGGACAGCAGCAGGGCGCACTCGGCCGTGTCGATGAGGTTCGGGGGTGCCTGCACCCGCATCGTCGGGCCGAGCACGAGCCGGGTCACCGCGACGGCCGCGGCCAGCTCCTCGGCGCCGACGTCGGGCGCCGAACGCATCGCGGTGTCGTCCTTGGCCCGGAAGTTCTGGACGATCACCTCCTGAACGGAGCCGTACCGGCGAGCCAGCCCGCGCAGTTCGAAGATCGTCTCGGCCCGCTCGGCCCGGGTCTCGCCGATGCCGAGCAGCAGACCGGTGGTGAACGGAATCGACAGCCGGCCGGCGTCGGTGAGCACCCGCAGCCGGACCGCCGGCTCCTTGTCGGGCGAGCCGAAATGCGCCTCGCCCGGCTGCGACCACAGCCGGGTCGCGGTCGTCTCCAGCATCATGCCCATCGACGGGGCGACCGGCTTGAGGCGGGCGAGTTCGGCCCAGCTCAGCACGCCCGGGTTCAGGTGCGGAAGCAGGCCGGTCTCCTCCAGCACGGCGATCGCGACGGCGCGCAGGTAGCCCAGCGTCGAGTCGTAGCCATGGGCGTCGAGCCACTCCCGAGCCGCGGGCCAACGATCCTCCGGGCGGTCGCCCAGGGTGAACAGCGCCTCGGCGCAGCCGGCCGCCGCGCCCGCCCGGGCGATGTCGAGCACCTCGTCGACGGTGAGGTACGGCGCGGCCAGACGGTGCGGCACGGCGGCGAACGTGCAGTAGTGGCAGCGGTCCCGGCACAGCCGGGTCAACGGGATGAAGACCTTCGGCGAGTACGTGACGACGCCCGGGCGGCCGAGGGAGGCCAGGCCCGCGTCGCGCACCCGAGCGGCCGACGCGCACAGATCGGCGAGATCCTCGCCGCGGGCGGCCAGCAGCACCGCCGCCTCGACGGCGTCGAGGGTGGCACCGTCGCGGGCCCGGCGCAGCGCCCGGCGCAGCGCCGACGCGGACGGCACGGCGTCGGCGCCCGGCGACGGCTGGGGCAGGCCCGGGTCGGGGCCGGGCTCAACCGTCGGGCCGCCCACTCCGTCGGGTGTCGCCGCCGTACTGGTCATCATTTCCTCTGGTTCTCCGGTGGTGCCGGACCTGCCGCGGCCCGGCGGCCCGGCGGGCCGGCCCGTCACCGGTGTCGAAGGAACACATGGTTGCGGACATCAGCAGAAACGACCACGACACCACAGCGGCGCCGGAACGTCGGACATCTCGGCGATAGAAGGGGTGGAGTCGCCGGGCGGTCGAGGGCGAACCCGGGGACGGGCGCCGGGACGCCGGCGGCAGGGGGACGCCGGCGGCCCGGCCACCCGTCCGGGTCAGGGAGTCGCGCGACCGGCGGCGCGCCATCCGGTGCCCGGCCGGCGCAACCGGTCGAGCGTGCCGATCAGCATGTTGGTCCGGCTGCGGGCGGCGAGGACGTCGGCCTCCGCCTCGGCACGGCGATGTGGCTGGCCGGCCCCGCCGGGGACGGGGGGCTCGGCGGCCATCGCCGCGGACCGCCGCATCTGCGCCCGGCGGGCGGCGACCACCTGGGGAGCACGCGCTCCCGCAAGCGCACGGTTGAGGGAGGCGGACAGGGCTTCGAGGCTCTTGGTGGTCCTGATCTCGGACATGAGGGTCCTTCCAGCGATGTGGAGAGCTCAGGTTCACTCTCACAGCACTCTCTAACCGGAATCAAGAGAAACCGGGTGAGGGACGACACATCCCGGCCGGTGCCCTGGCACAGGCGACGGGACGACGTTCCGGTCATCCCCGGACGACCACCCAGTTATCCCGGAAGTCCATCCACAGTGGGTCCCTGACCTGCGCGGATGACACTCGGCGGCGGGCGCGCCCGCCGCCGGTCGCCCCGAAAGATGATATGAGTCACATCCATCATTTGTCGATGTTTGCCCGCCGAGCCGGCTGGGTATTGCAGGCCAGCCCGGTGTGCGCTGATTCGAATCGCTCCTCTCCCGGCACCGAAGTCGTTACGCTGATCAGGTGCCACGCAACCGCCAGGAAGTTCCCCGCGAGGAACGGATCGACGCGCTGCTCGCCGTCGCCGAGGAGCAGTTCCTCGCCCGCGGTTTCGCCGGGACATCCATCGCGGAGATCGCCCGCTCGGCCGGGATCGAGCCCGGGTCCGTCTACTGGTACTTCCGGTCGAAGGACCACGCGTTCGCGGCCGTGCTCAACCGCCTGCTCGACGTCGAGGTGGACCGGATCTCCGGCCTGCCGGGCAACCCGGCGGACAAGCTCTTCCTCGCCCTCGACTCGGTGGAACGCCGGCGCACGCTGCATCCCTGCGTCGCCGAACGCGCCCCGCACGCCGAGCCGGTGATGGAGTACCACGAGCGGTTGCACGCCTGGCTGCAGGGCCTCTCCCTGGCTGCGGTCCACGACTACGTGCCCGAGGCCGACCGGGCGTTGGCCGCGGACGCGGTCGTCGCCACTATCGAGGGTGGCCTGGCCAACCCGGCTCCCAGCCGGCCAACCAGCCACCTCGTGCACTTCCTGCTGGCCTCGTTCTCCCGGGACGCCTCGCTGACCGGCCGGCCGGAGCCGGGCGGCTGGGTCGCGCCGCTGTTCGCCCGCCCGCGGCTCGGCTGACGCACCTCGGCCTGGCCGAGAACCCGCGTTGTCGGCCGACCGCCGCCCCCGTCGGGCCACGCAAGCGGCCGGTGACCCGTCCGGCGGGCGTCGGTGCCAGGATCGCTTGCTGTGAGAGTGACAGCCCTGGCCGGCGGGATCGGTGGCGCCCGCTTCCTGCGTGGTGTGCTCGCGGCGCTGCCCGACGCCGACGTGACGGTGATCGGCAACACCGGCGATGACATCACCCTGCATGGCCTGCGCATCTGCCCCGACCTCGACACGGTGATGTACACCCTCGGTGGCGGCATCTCCGCCGAACGCGGGTGGGGCCGCGAGGACGAGTCGTTCGTCGTGGCCGAGGAACTCGCCGCCTACGGGGTCGGGCCGGCCTGGTTCGGACTCGGCGACCGGGACCTCGCCACCCATCTGGTTCGCACCGAGATGCTCGACGCCGGCTACCCGCTGACGGACGTGGTCCGGGCCCTGTGCGACCGCTGGCAGCCGGGGGTGCGGCTGCTGCCGATGACGGACGACCGGGTGGAGACCCACGTGGTCATCGCCGACGACGACGGCCAGCGGGCCGTGCACTTCCAGGAATGGTGGCTGCGGCTGCGAGCCGCCGTACCGGCACAGGCGATCGTGCCGCTGCGGGCCGAGACCGCGAAGCCGGCACCGGGGGTGCTCGACGCCATCGGCGAGGCGGACGTCGTGTTGCTCCCGCCGTCGAACCCGGTCGTCTCGATCGGCACGATCCTGGCCGTGCCGGGTATCCGTGACGCTGTGCGGGAGACCGCGGCGCCGGTCGTCGGCGTCTCCCCGATCATCGGCGGGGCGGCGGTGCGCGGGATGGCCGACGCCTGCCTGACCGCCATCGGCGTGGAGACCTCCGCGCAGGCCGTCGGGGTGCACTACGGGGGTCGCGGACGCGCGGCGGTGCCGGCCGCGGGAGAGCCGGCCGCGGCGGCCGGGGCAGCGGCGCCCGCGGGGCTGCTCGACGGCTGGCTGGTCGACACGGTCGACGCCGGGGCGGTCGTGCCCGGCGCCACCGTGCTCGCCCGGCCGCTGCTGATGACCGACCTGGCGGCGACGGTGGCCATCGTCCGGTCGGCGCTGGAGATCGCCGGTGTCTGAGCAGCAATGGCCCGGGGGATCCGCGGGGATGCCCCCGAGCGGGACGTTGACGGTGTTCGGGCTGACCGGGATCGGGGAGATCCGGCCGGGTGATGATCTCGCCGCCGCCGTGGCCGCGGCGGCGTCGGCGAGCGGCCGGCCGCTCGCCGACGGCGACGTCCTCGTCGTCACCTCGAAGATCGTTTCCAAGGCCGAGGGACGGCTGATCACCGTCGCCGGTGATCGGGAGGTCGCCCGGCAGGCCGCGATCGACGGCGAGTCGGTCCGCGAGGTGGCCCGCCGCGGGCCGACCCGGATCGTCGAGACGCATCACGGCTTCGTCCTGGCGAGCGCCGGAGTCGACGCGTCGAACATCGCCAAGGACTCCCTCGCCCTGCTCCCGGTCGATCCGGACGCCAGCGCCGCCCGGCTGCGGGCCGGCGTCGCCGCGCTGCTCGGCACGGACGTGGCGGTCGTGATCACTGACACGGCCGGGCGGCCCTGGCGACGTGGCCTGGCCGACATGGCGATCGGCGTCGCCGGCATGGCCGCGCTGCGCAGTCACATCGGCGACATCGACCGCTACGGCAACGAGCTGGGCATGACCGAGGTCGCCGAGGCCGACGAGCTGGCGGCGGCGGCCGACCTGGTCAAGGGCAAGCTCGGTGCCACCCCGGTGGCGGTCGTGCGCGGCTACGGCCGGCTCCCCGACAACGGGACGGGGGCACGTTCGCTGCTGCGGCCGAGCGGCGAGGACATGTTCCGCCTCGGTTCGTTGGAGGCGCGGCGGGCGGCGCTGAGTGAGCGGCGCACCGTGCGGGAGTTCACCGCCGACCCGGTTGATCCGGCCGCGGTCGAGCGGGCGGTCGCAGCGGCGCTGACCGCCCCGGCCCCGCACCACACCACCCCGTGGCGATTCGTGCTGGTCACCGCTCGGCGCGCCACGCTGCTCGACGCGATGGCCGCTGCCTGGGCGCAGGATCTGCGCCGCGACGGGTTCGACGAGGCCGCGGTCGACCGGCGGCTGCGGCGCGGGGGCGTGCTGCGGCGGGCGCCGCTGCTCATCGTGCCGATCATGGTGCTGGACGGGGCGCAGCCCTATCCCGACGCCCGCCGGGCCGCGGCCGAGGAGCGGATGTTCACCGTCGCCGCCGGCGCCGGGGTGCAGAACCTGCTGGTGGCGCTGGCCACCGAGGGGCTCGGCTCCTGCTGGGTCTCCTCGACGCTGTTCTGCGCCGAGGTGGTCGGCGAGGTGCTGGACCTGCCGGCCGGCTGGATGCCGATGGGCGCGGTGGGCGTCGGACACGCCGCCGCGCCGCCCGCCGCGCGCCCGCCACGCGATCCGGAGGCGTACCTCCTGCATCGGTGATCCGCCCGAGCATCCGCTACGACCGGTTACCGGATGGAACGTGGGGGTATGGAGGTGACGGAGGGCGCCGGAACCAGGAGGTCCGGGTGTCCACCGGCGAGTCGAGCGCATCCTGCTTGCCGGAAGTGGTTCGACAGTTCGTAGGATCAGGTTTCGTGGGTAAAAAGAGCGCCGAGCGCAACGTCCGGCTCGAACAGCTGCGCCGCGAGCAGAAGCGCAAGGAACGTCGCCGCGTGCTGCTCATTTACGGCACGTCCGGGTTCGTCGCGGTGGTGCTCCTGGTCGGGATCATCATCTACAGCGTCGCCGACACCCACTCGAAGAACAAGACTCGCGAGGTCGGCTACACCGCGGCGGCGTCCTCGGCCGCCACGGCGGCCGGCTGCACCGGCACCGTGAACGACGCGTCCCAGGGCTCGACCCACCTCAGTACCACGGTGAGCTACAAGGCGTCGCCGCCGTCCTCGGGCAGCCACAACCTCGACCCGCTGCCCGACGGCATCTCGTTCTACAACCCGGCGTCGGGCATCCCGGTCGAACGCGCCGTCCACAACCTCGAACACGGCTTCATCGTCGGGTGGTACGACAAGAGCCTGCCGGCCGCCCAGGTCGAGAAGCTGCGGTCGCTGGCCGCCAACGCCGGTCCGCGTTTCATCGGCGTCCCCTGGACCCGGTCGGCGTTCCCGGACGGCAAGCACTTCGTGCTGACCGCCTGGGACCGCACCCAGCGCTGCACCACCGTCTCCGCGGACGTCATCAAGGACTTCGTCGCCAAGCACGCCAACCCGGATTCGACCGGGGCCACCTGGGACTCGCCGACCGCCCCCGAGTCGGGCGCGCAGGGCGGCACCCTCGACGTGTCGGCCGACGGCCCGCTGACGGCCCAGAGCGGCGCGACGACCGCCACGCCCACGCCGGGCGCCGGCACCATGTCGCTTACCCCCACCAAGCCCGACCCCCGCGCCCTGACCGCCCGCACGCCCTGGCTGACCCCCGCGCCCTGAGCGACCGGCCGGGCTCGGCCGGTCGCCGGGTTCAGCCGGCCGAACCGGTGCGGATCGGCATCAGCAGGTAGCGGAAGGCGCCCTCGTCGACGGGACCGCCACCGGGCCCGCGCACCCCGCCGCTGTCCTTGCCGGTGAGCACCGCCGGCCGGGCGGTGGCCTCGGCCGGGTCCGCGGCTACGAACCCGATGGTCGCCTCGTCGTCCTCCACGGCCCCGAGCCCGTCCAGCAGGTACGAGGGGTTGAACAGCACGGACAGCTCGGGCCCGGAGTATTCGACGGGGATCGTCTCGCTGGCCTGAGCCCCGCCGCCGTCCCCCGCCTCCGCGACGACCTGGTCCTGGGTGAAGGTGAAGCGCAGCGGCGCGGTCCGGGTCGCGACCACGGCCACCCGGCGGACCGCCGCGGCGAGCGCGGCGGTCCGCGCGGTGACCGTGTACGCAGCCGTCTCGGGCAAGAGCTTGCGGTAGTTGGGGAAGGTGCCGTCGATGAGCCGGACGATGGTCTGCCGACCGGCCGCGGCCAGGCCCAGCCGGGCGCCCGCCGGGTCGGCGAGGTCGAGCCCGATCCCGATCCGGGAGGCGGAGGTGGGCGTGCGGGCCACCTCCGCGAGCACCTTCGCCGGCACGTGCGCCAGGGCCCAGGGATCATCGACGGTCGGCTGCCACGGGATGGCGCGCACCGCCAGCCGGTAGCGGTCGGTGGCCGCCAGGATCAGGCCGCGACCGGAGATCTCCAGTCGGACCGCGGTGAGCACCGGCACCGTCTCATCCCGCCCGGCCGCCGGTGCGACCTGGCCGACCGCCGCGGCGAACCCGAGGGTGTCCACCTCGCCGATGGGGGCGGGGAAGCGCGGCAGCTCGGGATAGTCCGCGAGATCCATCAACGGGACGGTGAAGCGCACGCTGCCGCAACGCAGCACCAGCCGGTCGCCGTCGACGGCGACCTCGACCGTCGTCGCGGGCAGACTGTGCACGATGTCCGCCAGCAGCCGGCCGGGCACCAGGACCCGGCCGGGCTCCTCGACCGCCGCCGTCACCGGCGCCCGCACGGCCACCTCGGCGTCGAAGGCACAGATCAGCAGGCCGGTGCCCGACGGGGAGCCGGCCGCCTCGAGCAGCAGACCCGTCAGCGCGCTCGGAGTCGGACCCGGGCGGCTCGGGAGATGCCGGGCGGCCCAGCCGGTCGCGTCGGCGAACACGTCGCGTTCCACGCTGAACCTCATGGGGCCGATTGTCCCCGCCATCGGCCGAATATTGCCGCATTCACCGCTCGGTGTTCGCCTTCGCCCGGCCGGCGCCGCGTGGGATGCCCGTCGCCGGGTCCGTGGCGGCGGTGGCGGTGACCGCCCAGCTCAGCTGCAGGCACAGCTGGCCGTCGTCGCCGTCCACGCTGACCGTCACGGCCGTGGCGCCCGGCCGGTGCGCGTCGTCGGGGACACCCTGGCCGGTGATCGCGCGAGCCCAGTCCGGCGGGATCGCGGTGCCCGCCACGGTGAGCGTGAGGCTACCTCCGGTGGCGTCGCAAATCAGGGTCAGCAGCGCGCGGCGGCCCGGGATCGTCCGCAGCGCCCGCGGCAGCAGGGCCTCCAGCTGGGCGCGCACGGGCGCCGGAGCCGCCCGCAGATCCCCGGCGATCTGGGCGTCGATGCGCACGCCGCGCGACTCCGCGTCGAACAGCGCCGGCGCAAGGTCGCCGAGCGCGGCCGCGTGGCTGGCGACGAGGGTACGGCGGATCATGACGGCGAACCGCCGGCACCACTGGCGCACCGCCAGGTCACGCGGATCGAGCAACTCGTCACGCACCGCCGCAAGCAGCGGCAGCACCTCGCGCTCGATCATGCCGAGCGCCCGCGCCCGATCCATCCGGATCCGGACCTCGGCCTCCCGCCCGGCCTCGAGGCGGGCCTCCTGCCCGAGGGCCCGGGCCGCCGCGTCCGCCGAGCGGCGCAGCACCGGACCACCCATCGCCGCCATGATCTGCAGCGCCGACAGGAGCTGCGCGAACGGCAACGGCCCCGCCGCGGCTCCGAACACCGTGACGCCGACGAGCGTGGCGGCCGCGCAGGCCAGGGCGGCGATCAACTCGGCCGGCGGCCAGGACACCGTGACCTGCATGAGCAGCAACGGCAGCACCAGCACCGGCCAGACCACGAGCCGACTCGCCGTCGGATCCGCGGTGCCGACCAGCGCGGCGGTGGCGACCGTCACCGCGAGCCCGCACGCCAACAGGCCCAGGGCCTCGACCCGGGTGGCCGGGCGGCGGCGCGCCCGCCGGGCCACCAGCATGACCGCGGCGCCGAGCAGGACCCACAGCCCGATGGCGACCGGGGACGCGCGCAGCCCGCCGGGCAGCACGAGCAACACCGACCCGGTGAACGGGTACCAGATCGTGACGGCGGTCGCCACGGCGCGGCGCAGGCTCGCGGTGTAAGACCGGCGCAGCTCCTCGGCGGACGGCAGGCCTGGTCCCCGTTCGCGGGCGTGAGCCGACCTGCGGCCGGGCGACGCACGGAGCAGCCAGGCAGGCACGGCCCGGCGGACAGCGGCCGACCTGGCCGACCCTGCCGATCGGGGCGACCTGCCCGCGGCGTCCGCGGCGACGGGGGGCGCGGTCCGCGCCCAGGTCAGCATCACCCGGGTGCCCCGGCCGGGGGCGGTGACCAGCCGGACGCGGCCGCCGACCTCGGCGAGCCGGGCCTGCACCGAGCGGCTCAGCCCAAGCCGATCGGCGGGCACGGCGGCCGGGTCGAAACCCCGCCCCTCGTCGCGCACCATCACCCCGACCGCGGTCGGGGTCTGGTGCACGGTGACCCAGGCCTCGCCGGTGGCGGCGTGCCGGCGGACGTTGGACAGCAGCTCGGCGGTCGCGGCGGCCAACGCGGCGGCCACCTCCGGCGGCAGCTCCTGTCCGCTGCCGTTGCCCGCCAACAGGGAGCCAGGCACGCCGACCGTGCCGGTCCGGCCGAGCCGCACCCGCAGCCCACGCAACCGGGCGGCGACGGCGACGGCGTCAAGCCGGGCGTCGAGGCTGCGCGCGCCGTCGCCGGGTGGAGCGTCGAGCAGCCCCCGGACGGCGACGATGGCGTCCTCGGCCTGGGTTCGCGTGAGCGGCGCGTCGCCGCCGCCGCCCCAGGCGATGCCGGCGAGGGTGTTGAGCACCGTGTCGTGCAGGACGCGTTCACGCTCCCGCTCCGCGCGAGCGCGGGCCACGGCGATCATCTCCGCCCGCTCATGGTCCGCCGCCGCCTGCAGCTGGTCGTCGGCCCTGCCCGCGGTCGCCCGCAGCCGCCCCACCCCGAACCGGACGAGCAGGGACAGGAAGGCGATGAGCAGGATGGCGACGGCGACCCGGCGGTGCGACCCGCCGGGGTCCGACGCCGAGCGGGCCGCCATGGACGCCGACCAGCCCGCATCGGTGGGCACAGCCGCGGCAAGCCGACCGGCCAGGCCCACCCCACCCGCCAGGGCCGCACACAGGGTGACCAGCACGCCGGCGAGCACCCGCCGGCTGGTCATCGCGCCCGCGACCAGGGCGGCATGGGCGCAGCCGAGGTAGATCCAGGTGCCCGCGCCACCGACGGACACCGCCGGCACGGCGGCGCCGGCGACGAGCGCCCCGGCCGCGCCCACGCCGACGTTGGCGAGGACGAGGCCGGTGCCGAGCCTGCCGCGAAGGCTCAGCGCCACGTAGCCAAGCCCCCACACGAGCACCAGCAGCACCGCGGCGAGCCCCACCGGGTGCCGGCTGTACCAGGACCACCACAGCGCCAGGTACAGCGCCGTGGTGACGACGCCCAGCACCCGCAGCATGGCGAAGGTGCGCACGAGGACCGCGGTGAGCGCATCCGATGCGCTGAGCGATGCGCTGACGAGCACGGACATCAGTCTGTCCTGTCGGATCAGGGCACATCCGACGATCGGCCGCAATGGCTGGCCGAGATCGACCGGGTCAGGTGCGGTCGGAGCTGAACCGCACCGCGCCGGCGGTGAGGACCGCGCCAGGGAACACCCGGGCGCCGGCCCGCAGCTCGTTGCCCCGCTCGATGACGGCGCCGTCGCCGACGACCACGCCGTCGAGCACGACGCCGGGGCCGATCACGGCATCGCGGCCGATCACACTGTCCCGCACGGTGGCGCCGGCCTCGACGATCGCCCCGTCGAAGAGCACGGCGCCGTCGACCGCGGCGCCCGCGCCCACCCGGGAGCCCGCCCCCACGGTGGCGCCGCCACTGATCTTGGCGTCGACGGCGACGGCGGCGCCGGCCAGAACCAGGCAGTCCCCGACCGGGCCAGGCAGCGCCGAGGAGACCATCCGGCCGGTCACCAGGTCGCGGCTGCCCTGGACGAACGCCGCCGGCGTGCCCAGATCGAGCCAGTAGGTGCTGTCCGGGTAGGCCATGACCGACGTGCCGGCGGCCAGCAGGCCGGGGAAGGTCTCCCGCTCGACCGACACCGGCCGACCCACGGCGATGGAATCGATCACTGAACGGCGGAACACGTAGCAGCCAGCGTTGATCAGGTTGGTGGGCGGGTCGGGCGTCTTCTCGAGGAACTCGGTGACACGACCGTCCGCGTCGACGGGCACCACGCCGAAGGCCCGCGGATCGGGCACCTCGGTCAGATGCAGGGTGACCGCCGCGTCCGCCGCGGTGTGCCGGCGGATCAGCGCCTGGATGTCCAGGCCGGACAGGATGTCACCGTTGAAGATCACGATCGGGTCGTCCGGGCCGCCGCGCAGGCGCCCGGCGACGTTGCGAATGGCGCCGCCCGTGCCAAGCGGCTCCGTCTCGGTCACGTACTCCAGCTCGAGGCCGTGGGCGGACCCGTCCCCGAAGTACTCCTCGAAGACCTCCGCGCGGTAGGAGGTGGCAAGTACCACCCGGTCGATCCCGGCGTCGCGCGCCCGGGCCAGCATGTGCGCGGTGACCGGCACCCCTGCGACCGGCAACATCGGCTTGGGGGCCGACATCGTGAGTGGTCGTAGACGGGTCCCCTGACCGCCGACAAGCATCACTGCGTCCATGGAGAGTTAGTGTCGCAGGGCACGGGGTAGCTCTTGGAGACGGATGGGCAGCGGGACCACTACCCGAACGTGCCGCCATGGGGCAGATACGATCTGTTTACCGTCTGGTCACGCCACGCACCCGGGTGCCCGAGCACCGCCGAGGCTCATGTGCCGGGGGTGGTCCCGCGGTCGGCAAGAAGTTCCGCGGATCGGGTGGCCTTGGCCCCGGCGCTGTCCTTGGCGAAGGCGAGGGCGAGCAGCAGCCGGGCACCGAGCCCGACGCCGAGCAGCAGCCGCAGGGGGGCGCGCCCCGGCCCCGGGTACTGCCGGGACAGATAGCGGAACATGCTGCGGTGGTGGGCCACCACCATCCGCCGGGACGACCGCTTCGTCGAGTGCCCGCCGAGATGCTCGACGACCGCGGTGGGCACGTACACCGACTGCCAGGCCGCCGCCCGGATCCGCCGGCCCAGGTCGACGTCCTCCATGAACATGAAGTACGACTCGTCGAAGCCGCCGACCGCCTCGAACGCCTCCCGGCGCAGCAGCTGGCAGGAGCCGGACAGCCAGCCCGCGGTCATCTCCCGCGGGGCACCCCGCTCCCGCCGGTAGGAGGCCGTCCACGGATTCGTCGGCCAGCACCAGCCGAACAGCGCGTGGCCGATCCCCCGCCCCAACGACGGCAGGTCGCGGGCCGACGGGTAGAGAGCGCCGTCGGGGTTGGTGATCCCGGGGCCGAAGGCGCCCCCACCGGGCCAACGCCGCGCCGCGGCGATCAGCTCGTCCAGCGCGCCCGGTTGGAACGCGATGTCGGCGTTGGAGATCACCAGCCAGGGTGCGCCGGCGCCGGCGGCGCCCCTGTTGACGGCGCTGCCGTAGCCGAGGTTGCGGCCCGGGCGCAGCAGCCGCGCCTCGGGGCGCTCCCCCGCCGCGCCGGTGCCCGCGTCGAGCTTCGGAGAGTTGTCGACGATGACG
Source organism: Candidatus Frankia alpina (assembly GCF_902806485.1). Classification (GTDB taxonomy): domain Bacteria; phylum Actinomycetota; class Actinomycetes; order Frankiales; family Frankiaceae; genus Frankia; species Frankia alpina. The sequence continues at coordinate 30,332 of NZ_CADCWT010000005.1, forward strand.
ACCTCGTAGGCCCGGGTCGTCGCCTTCGCCAGAGAATCGAGGAAAGCCCCGATGATCTCCCCGGACCGGAAGGTCACGACGACGACCCGAATCTCCGGCTCCACACCCATGTTTTCGCCCGCCCGTCTCACCGGCGCGCCCGCCTCGCCGGCCCGCCTGTCATCCGTCCGATCGGCACGGCCCGCGCCGGGAGTGGTGACCTCGAGCGGCATCCGTGCCAAGGAGACCGTAGCGCGCCCTTTGCGGCGGTCCTCGCCCCGGGGCCGGGCGCTCAGCGCTCGGCTACGGCCCGCGCGTAGCTCGCCAGGTGAGCCTCGGCGCTCGCCGCCCAGGTGAACTCCCGGGCCCGCGCGAGGCCCGCCTGACCGAGCTGGCGGCGGCGCTCGGCATCGTCGAGCAGGGCACCCATCTCGCGGGCGATCGAGTCCGGATCCGGCTGGGTGTAGGCGACGGCGTCCCCGCCGACCTCCGGCAGCGACAGCCGCGGGGTGGTCAGCACCGGCGCACCGCAGGCCATCGCCTCCAGCACCGGCAGCCCGAAGCCCTCGCCGTGCGACGGATAGGCGACCAGCGACGACCCGCCCAGGTACCCCGGCAGGTCGGAGAAACGCAGGTAGCCGGGCCGGATCACCCGCAGGTGGCTGGGCACCGAGGCGACGGCGGCGTCGACGTCGTCGTCCCAGCCCGAACCGCCGGCCAGCACGAGGGCGGGCGGCTCGTCCCGCCAGTGCACCGCCTCGGCCCAGCCACGGATCAGGTTCGGGACGTTCTTGCGCGGCTCCAGCATGCCGAGGAAGGCCACATAGCGCGCGTCGCCGAGGCCGAGGCGGCGGCGCACGCGCAGCTTGTCCTCCTCGGTCGGCGGGTGGAACGTCGACGTGTCGACGCCGTGATAGGCAACGTCGGTGGTCGTCGACTCGCCGTCGAGCACGCGGATCAGCTCGTCACGGGTCGCCTTCGACGGGACGATGATCCGGGCGGCGCGGCGCACCGCGGTGCGCATCGCCGAGCGGAAAAACGTCCCCTTCACCGCCGTGTGCATGTCCGGCTCGGTAAAGAAGGTGACATCGTGGATAGTCACGCACACGGGCTGCTGGGCCCGTAGCGGCATCGTGTAGTGCGGTGAATGGATGACGTCGGCATTCACCTGCTCCGCGACCAGCGGCAGCCCGGTCTGCTCCCACGCCAGCCGCGCAGGCCGGTGGGCGATGGCCGCAGGCCCGGACAGAACGGTGGCATGAGGAGCCATCCGGCTGTAGCGTTCCTCGTCCGACCGTTGACAGACCAGCGCCATGTCCGCACCAGCCGCGCCGAGCACCGCGACCAGCCCGTCGACATAACGCCCTACGCCACCACGGTCGGCCGGGACCGAAGCCGCGTCGACGAGCACCCGGGGTCCCACGGCGCTCCTTCCCTGACGCGCCACCCTCGCAGGGGTGGCCGCTCGCTTCACGGTGACCGCTTGCTTCCCAACGGGGGCAACACTACGCCCGCCCGTCAGCGGCGACGGACACGGCAGGGGAGCCGCCGACTCGACGGTAGAGCGCCCACGTCGCCTCCGCCGCCGCATTCCAGGTAAATGCCTGCGCGCGCGTGCGTCCAGCAGCCGACAGCCGCCCGCGCAGGACTGGATCGCCGACGATCCGGGCCACCGCGGCGGACAGCGCAGCGGCGTCGCCGACGCCTGCCACCAGCGCGGCGTCCCCCGCCACCTCGACCAGCGCCGGGGCATCGGAGATCACAACCGGCACTCCGTGCGCCATGGCCTCCACCACGGGCAGGCCGAACCCCTCCGACCGGCTCGGCGCCAGCAGCACCCCGGCCCGCGAGAGCACGACCGCGAGATCCTCGTCACTGATTCGCCCAAGAGTGCGGACCCTGGAGCCGTCCAGACCGTGCCGCGCCGCCTCGGTGCGCACGTCGAGCCCGCCCCAGCCAACCGCGCCGACGTGCACCAGCGGCAGGCCCGGATCGTCGGGTCGGCGCAGCGCCGCGAGCGCGGTGTTCAGCCCCTTGCGCGGCTCCAGGGTGGCGAGAGTGAGCAGGTAGCCGCCCGGCGGCGGCAGGCCCAGCCGGGCCGCGCGGGCGTCGGCGTCGGGCGGCACCCGGACAACCGCCTCGGCCACCCCCTCGCCGATGGCGTGCAGCCGCTCGGGGGGGATCGGCAGATGCCGGGCCACCTCGGCGGCGACGGCAAGAGTGGGGACGATCACCGCGTCGGCGTGCCGGGCGGCGCGCTCGCCCATCAGCCGGTGCCAGCGGGCACCGTGCGGGGTCAGCGTCTCGGGATGGGTCCAGGGCACCGCGTCGTGGATCGTCACGACCAGTTTTGGCCGGGGCCGGCGGCGGTCGAGGGCGTCACCGAGCGCCGGGGCGACGCTGTGTGCGGCCCACTCGGCAAACGGCGGCCGCACCGGACCACCCGCCGACCGGCCGCCGTCCCGGCCGGACTCGTCCCGGTGATCGGCCGCAGACCTGTCGGATTCGGACCGATCGGAGATGCCGGACCGGCCGGAACCGCGCAGGGTGTCGACCAGCGAGCCGGTCGCCCAGCCGACGCTCCCGCCCGCGGGCGGGAGCAGCAGGGTCGGCGCGTGGATGACGTCCACCCCGGTCGGCGCGGGACCGACGCCGCGCGACCAGGCCGTGGCCAGCGCCCAGCGGGGCAGGCCGAGGCGCAGCGGGCCGAGCACTCCCGGCAGGCTCGCGGCGTCGACGCCGCGCCGCGCGGCGCACCAGCCGACCACCCCGTCCCCCGGCGCACCGCGGCGGGCGAGGGCGGTCGCGAGCTCGGCGGAATAGCGGCCGGTCCCACCCGGAACCGGCGCGAGCAGCTGCTCGACCAGGAAGCCCACACGCACGGGTGACAGTCTCCCCTGCCGCTCGACGGTCCCGGTTCGGGGCCCCGTCGATTCAGCGCTGGCGGCTACGCAGGGCGGCAACGATCATGATCACGCAGAACAGCCCGCCGATGAGGTAGCCCCACCAGCGTTCGCCGTCGATGGCGTCGGCCGCCCTTCGCGGACAATGTCAGGTACAGCCGTTCGGCGCGTTCGCTGCGGAACATGTACGTCTGCCGGACGACGTCCAGCCCCGCGTCGTCGAGCAGCTTCGCGAGGTGCTCGCCCGGATAGGTGTGCTTGACGTGGTAGCGCTCGCGGTGGCGATCGAACAGGTCCGGCCAGGTGGTCGCCCGGGTCAGCGCGTCCGCGGACATCACCAGATCGCCGCCGGGGCGCAGCACCCGGGCCATCTCGGCGAGCGCGGCCGGCCCGTCGTCGAAGTGCTCGATCGCGCACACCGACATGACCACGTCGAAGGTGGTCGCCGCGAAGGGAAGCGCCAGCGCGTCGCCCTCGACGAGCCCCGGGTGACCGCGCAGGCGCCGGCCGAACTCCAACTTGTGCCGCGCCAGGTCGAGGCAGACGGCGCGGGCACCGCGGCGGACGGCCTGCCCGGCCCAGTAGCCGTCGCCGCCGGCCACGTCGAGCAGCGTGCGCCCGGACAGTTCCCCCGCCCACTCCAGCAGGGTGCCGACCTCGCGGCGGCGCATCACGTGGACCTGGTGACCCACGAAGGCGAGGGCGTCGTCACGTACGGGGCTCACCGGTCCGCCTTCCGTTCCTGCCGTTGTTGACGGTCAGTCTGCCTGCCATGGGGGCACCGTCCGCGTCTGGACCCGTCAGATATACCTCAGGGAGCACCGAGGGCACCGAGCGTCACGGCGAGGTAGTTCCCCCACGCCGACTGCAGGTCGGGCGGGGAGACCTTCGCTCGCAGATCGGCCAGCACACCCGGTTCGTAGAGGCGACGCAGGGCCGCGGCGAGCGCGTCGACGTCGTCCGGCGGGACCAGCAGCCCGTCAACACCGTCGCGGACTGCAGTGGCCAGAGCACCCACCGTCGTTGCGATCACCGGCCGGCCGTGCAGGTGGGCGAGATCGACGTTCTGCGACGCCGTTCCCACCCGGTACGGCAGCACCAGGGCGTCCGCGGCCGCGAACAGGCCGGGTACCTCGGCGGCGTCGACGTAGCCGGCACGCACGTCGACCCGGCCGGTCAGGCCGAGTTCGGCGATGAGACGCGTGGTCTGCGCGGCGTCGCCCCAGAACTCCCCCGCGACGGTGAGCCGAACGTCCGCCGGGCCGCGGGCCAGCGCCCGCAGCAGCACGTCGAGCCCCTTGTAGGGCCGGACCAGCCCGAAGAACAGCAGGCTGCGCCGCGGACCGCCGCCCGCCGTGGGCTCGGCCGCCCCGCCGGGGGCGATCACATCCGGACGACGCCGGGTCGGCGCGGACCACAGGTGCGGGGCCATCTCGGCCACCACCACCGGCACCGGGGTGAGCGTGGCGGCGAGTTCGGCCTGCGCCGAGGTGTGCACGAGCACCGCGGATACCCGGCGCAGGACCGCCCGGACCAGCGGCTCGTCCACCGTACGTCGCTCGTGCGGCAGAACGTTGTGACACAGCGCGAGCACCCGCGGACCGGGGCCACTCCCTCGCCAGGCCCCGCCGCGCAGGGCGGTGAGGATGGCCAGGTAGGCCGGCGCCTGGATCGGGGTGACGACGACCAGAATCACCGCGTCGGCCTCGCGCCGCAGCCGCCGGCCGAGCCGAACCCAGCCATCGGGGCGGCGCCAGGACAGCGGGTAGCGCGTCGGCCCGAACGGCTCCATCTCCGGCTCGGCGACGCGCTGCACGCCCGGGTAGAGCCGCGCCGGGTACTGATCGGACCATGACTCGATCGCGACCTGGTGTCCTTCGGCGGCCAGCCGATGCGCGAGCTCGGTCGTGTGCTGGGCGATCCCGCCCTTGTACGGATGGGTCGGGCCGATGACCGCGACGCGCATGGTCAGGTGTTGCTGCGGGAACGGGCGACCAGGTCACCGATCAGGGCGAGCACGGCGATCTGGAAGCCGACAAGGATCGCGAGCAGCGTCGACGTCGCCACGTGGAAGTCGTAGCGGGCCAGGTCCACGATCAGCTTCACGAAACCCAGCGCCATGATCCACAGGGCGATCGGCATCAGCACCTTGAGCGGGTCGAAGTACATGACCATCCGCAGCACCTGCAGGATGTAACGCCGCGCGTCGCGGAAGGGGTGGAACTTCGACGTCCCGGCGCGCTTCGCGTAGTCGATCGGGAGGTAGTCGACCGGGTGCTGGTTGGACAGGAACGACATCGTGATCGTGGTGACGCAGCTGAAGCCGGGCGGGAGCAGCCGCAGGTAAGGCAGGGAGACCTCGCGACGGAAGGCACGCAGGCCCGAGTTCAGGTCCGGGATCTTCATCCCGGACAGCCGCTGGGCGATCATCCGGATGAGCCACTTCGCCGGCACCCGGGCCCACTTGTGGGTCCCCTCCTCGGTGAGCCGGGCCCCGACGACCTGGTCGACATCGAGGTTGTCGTCCAGGTAGCGGACGAACTCCGGGATGCGCTCGTTCGGGTAGGTCATGTCGGCGTCGGTCCAGACGACGATCTTCCCCCGGGCCTCCTGGGTGCCGATGCGCCGAGCCGTGCCCGAACCGCCGTTACGGCGGAACGGCATGACCCGCATTCGGGGGAAGCGCGGGGCCGCGTCGCGCAGGGCGGCGAGGGTGTTGTCGGTCGACTTGTCGTCGATCGCGAGGATCTCGTAGGCGTATCCGCTGGCGTCCATCGCCGCCGTGATGCGCTCGAGTTCGAGCACCACGTGATCCTGCTCGTTGTAGCAGGGCAGGACGATGGTGACATAGGGGACGTCGAATCCGATCGCGACGAGATCGTCGCCGGCCGCGGGCTGCGTCGGGGTGCTGCCCTGCGGCTGGTCGGGCTTGTGGATGGCGCTGACACTCACGTCGGTGTGGCTCCCGGTCGTCGTTCCCGGCGATGATCGCCGCTGCGGGGCGGCGGCGCCGGTGCATGGCGCGGCCCGACGTCGTCCCACTCCGATCGCCGGTCCATGGCGGTGAAGCGCGGTCCGTCCGTACGGGCGCGCCGTTCTAGAGTGGCACGTCCCGTCCCATCGCCCGACGACCGGCCTGGCCGACCGGGCCGACGACCAGGCCGGACCGGGCCGACCGGGCCTGCGGGCGAAGGAGGCGGGCGGGGACGGTGCCGGCCATCCGCCGGCCCACACCGGCGCTTACTGTTTGGGCCGTGGCTGCGTTCAAAAGTGATCTACGTGAATACGTGCGGCACGTGCGGGCCCTGCGGGCCGCCCGGGAGACCTCGGCCCGTTCGTTCATCGCGGGCCTGCGGTACCCGCTCGCCTACAAGCAGCCGATCTGGATCGGATCGCCGACCGTCATCGAGGGCCGGGAGCGCATCGAGTTCGCCGAGGGGGCGGCGCTGCGGGTCGGCATCGGCGGGTTCGGGCTGACGACGAAGCGCGACACCTCGATCATCCGGGTACACCCCGAGGGCCGGCTGCGCTGCGAGGGGGTCGTCTCGCTGCAGCGGGGCGTGCGGGTCGTCGTCGACTCCGGCGTGCTGGAACTGGGCCCCGGTGCGAACATCAACGGGTTCGCCAAGATCCTCGTCCGGGAACGGGTCTCCATCGGGGCCTACTGCAACGTCTCGTGGGACACCCAGCTCCTCGACAACGACTTCCATCCCATGGTCGTCGACGGCGTCGAGCAGCCGATGAGCGGACCGATCGTGCTGGAGGACCGGGCCTGGATCGGCACGGGCTCGATCGTCCTCAAGGGCGTGACCGTCGGCGAGAGTGCCGTGGTGGCGGCGGGTTCCGTGGTCACCCGCGACGTCCCTCCGAAGGCCATCGTCGCCGGATCACCGGCGAAGGTGGTCGGCCACATCGACTCCTGGCGCTGAGGCACAGACTTCTGGCGCTGAGGCACAGACTTCTGGCGCTGAGGCACGGGCTCCTGGGCTGAGGGAGCAGAGCCGACGCGGGCCGACGCGGAAGTGTTTGGACTGCGACGCGGGTGTACGGGGAACACTGCGGACAGCGACCTGCCGCCTACCGAGAAGCGCTTCGCCACCGTCCGCGACCAGGGCCGATGCGCGGATACCCGGACAGTCAACCGATCGGGGGTGTCCGTAGCATGACAGCACCTCCATCCGGGGCCTCCGGGACCGCGCCACTTTTGGTTGATGTCCTCCCCCCCTTGGAGTGACGGCGGAGGATCCCAAACTCCTACGCACCCACCGAAAGGGAGGGCGGGTCGTGTTGAGGTTCGCGGTTCGTACGACCGCAGCGGCCCGCGCCACCGCCACGCCCGGCCCGGCGGTGATCCCCGACGGGACCCGCTTTCGACCGTGGCGCATCCTGCGCACCGCGCCCGCCACCATCTGGGCGATCACTCTGCTGTTCACGGCGGTGCTGGCCGGCTGGTCGGTGATGGTGCCGCATTACCACGCGCCCGACGAGCCCAACCACGTCGACGCCGTCATGCGCCTGGTGGAGGGCAAAGGCTGGCCTCATCCGGGGCACGCGGTCCTGACTCGCGGCGGAGTCGGTGCGATCATCGCGGCGCCCTACGGCTCCGACAAGCGGCCGCGTGACCTGTCCGCCGGGCCGTTCACCGCCGCGCAGGCGGCGCCCCGAGACGAGCGTCCGAGCTGGGAGGAACTGGAGCGGACACCCGCGCCATCGGGCGGCATCCAGCAAATCGTCCAGCACCCGCCCCTGTACTACTGGGTCAACGCGGTGATCCTCAAGGCAATCCCGGACGGCGGCGACAACCTGCGCTGGGATGAGATCATCGGCATTCTGCGCCTGGTCAGCGTGGCGATGGTGGCCCCGCTGCCGCTGCTGGCCTGGGCGGGGGCGCACCGGCTGTCCGACGGCAGTCGGGTGGCGGGAACCTGCGCGGCGCTGGTCCCGCTGGCCATCCCCGAGCTGGCCCACATCGGCTCCAGCGTCAACAACGACAACCTGCTGGTCCTGACCGCCGGACTGGCGACCGTGGGGATCGTCTACGTGCTGCACGGGGACACCTCGCTGCGCACGGCGGCCTGGACGGGGGGCTTCCTCGGCCTCGCCCTGATGACGAAATCGCTGGCGATCGTGCTGGTCCCGATGGCCGCGCTGGCCTACGTCCTGGCCTGGTCACGGGCCCGCCGCGACGCCCGTGCGCTGCGGGCGACCACGGCCGCCACCCGCGCGCTCGACGTCGGGGCCGGGGCCGACGCCGGGGCGGCGAGCGGGGGCGACGGTCGGGTCGACGCCCGACCGTTCCGGCTCGCCGACACGGGCCCCGCCGGTCCCTCCGCCGCCGCGCAACGGTTGCCCTGGCGGCAGATTCTGCTGGGCGGAGCAATCATGGTCGCCCTGGGCGGCTGGTGGTGGATCGTCAACGTCGTGCGCTGGGGATCCTTCCAGCCGGAAACGCCCGGCTTCCCGCTGGGCCAGTACCTGGGCGACGACTGGGGCGCCTACCGGGAGATCCTGATCAACGGGACGATCCTGCGCTGGTGGGGGTCGTTCGGCTGGTTCGAGGTCAACCTCACGACCGTTCCCGTCCGCACCGGCACCGCCCTGGCCATCTTCTTCTTCACGCTCGCGCTGATCCGGGCCCGCAACTGGCGCATCCGGGTCGACCTGATGCTCCTGCTGTGGGTCACGTGGGGCCTGTTCGGGCTGATGACGCTGCAGTCCGCCAAGAACTTCGACAAGCAGTTCCACGTCAGCGGCATCTCCGGCCGGTACCTGTACGCCGGGTTGGCGTCGCTCGCGATCGGGGTCGGGCTGGGGGCGGCGGCCACCGGCCGCTACCTGTCCCGGATCATGCCGCTGCTGTTCCTCGCGGGCGCGGTCACCCTGCAGGTCTGGTCGATCACCATGGTGTTCCCGCACTTCTGGCGACCGCAGGGCGGTGACCTCGGCGACGCCTGGGATGACATGGCGGCCTGGTCGCCCTGGTCGGAGGGGACGCTCGTCTGCATCGCCGTCGCGGTTTGTGCACTCGCGGTGGCGACCCTGGCCGGCTGCCTGTGGGTGCTCGTCGTCGGCGAACGCGACGCCCGGCCGTCCCGGTCCGCCCGCGGAGTCGTCCTGGCAGGCGCGGGCGTGGCCACCGAAACGCGCGGTAGGTCCGGCGCGCCGACCGTCGCCGGGCGCGGAAGCCGACCCGGCGCGGAAGCCGCCCTACCGCCGGCCCCCGCCCCGGGCGACGCCGGCCCCCGGCCCCAGGGGCTGCGGGAGGCCGCCCGTAACCGCGCGGTTCGGCTGCACCGGCACACCGTGGTGAGTGAGCAGCCACGGCCCGACCGCCCCGTGCGGGCACAGCCGCATTCCTCGCCGTCAGCCCAGCCGTCGACGGCACCTCCGCCGGCAGCGGTGACCCGGCCGGCGACGACAACATCACCGTCGAGCACCCCTGCCACCGAGGCCGACAGCGCCAGCCGCCCGTAACCGCGTTGACGCCCGGGCTCCGACGGAACGACGAACGGCGGCATAGGGTCCGATATCCACTGCGCAGCGTGCAGGCCCACGCGCCCGGCGGCACACTGGCACGGAGCCCGGACAGGTGCGGCTGACCGCGACCGCGCCGGCCGGACCGACGGACCGGGGTTGCGACCTCATCCCCCGGGCTGAGGACGGGGGAATGTCAACTCCTACGGACCCACCGAAAGGGAGGGCGGCCGGTGTTGAGGTTGGCGGTTCGTAGGCTCCACCGGCACCGCGCCTCCCCTCGCCGCCACCGCGTGTATCGCGGCGACGTTCCCCGCTGCGTTCACCTCGGCGTGACAGCGGTATCCGCGGACAACGCGACGGGACTCGGCCAGCTACCGGATCCGCGCTATCTCACCCGGCTCGGGACTGCGCCACGGCTGACAGCACAACTGCTGCTGCACCGCCAGGTTCCACCCGAACCGAGCATGCGCACAATGCGCTTCCAGAGTCGCCGACTTGTCGACCGCCGGACACGGCTGAAAACGGGCCATGCGGTTATTTTTAGGAAAAAAGATCCACTGGTGAACGATGCCGAGCCGCGTTTCCGCTCCAGCCTGAAGGCCGGGGTATCCACGCCGAGATCGTGGTAATCGTGCGCATGAGGTCCGCGGTGTCGACCAGCTTAGTTCGGGGGGAATCTTGCGCCGCAAGCGGGAGACGGGCAGGGCACGGGGGGTGACACCCCCGTCGCTGCCGCCGCCCGACCAGGACCCGTATGCCGCGCCGGAGCCCCCCGCGATGCTGTCCGCACGCCAGCCCGTCGGTGGGACGCCGCCCCAGGCCGCGTCGCCCTCCACGCCGGCAGCCCCCACGCCGGCGCCCCACCACCCGCTGCCGCAGGAATCGCTGCCGCATGCCGCACTGGCCGGCGTGACCGGGCTGGCGAGCGCCGGCGTCGCGGGTTCGGGGGGTGCAACCGCAGGCGGGGACGCGGCCGCAGGCAGGAGCGCTGCCCCCGCGGCGGGTCCGATCGCCCCGGTGATCGGCGGTGATCCGGTGACCGGCGCAGGACCAACCGGCCCGGTTGCGCCGCTCGAACGCGACGACCCACGGGAACTTGTCCACGTCGAGCTGCTGGGCCGGCTCGGCGAGGGCGGGATGGGCACCGTCTACCTCGGGCGGGGCCGTCCCGGGGTGACCGGATACGCGGGCCGGCTCGTCGCGGTCAAGGTCATCCGGCCGGATCTGGCCCGGGTGCCCGAATTCCGGGCGCGGTTCCGGCGCGAGGCGGACATCGCCCGCCGGGTGGCCCGGTTCTGCACCGCCGAGGTACTCGACGTCGTCGATCCACCGGACGGGCTGCCCTACCTCGTCACCGAGTACATCGACGGCTTGACTCTCGCGCAGAGCGTGTCCGCGGAGGGCCCGCTGCGCTCGGCCGACCTGGAACGCCTCGCGGTGAGCGTCGCGGCGGCGCTGACGTCGATCCACGGCGCGGGTCTCGTGCACCGTGACCTCAAACCGTCCAACGTGCTGTTGTCCTCTCTCGGCCCCCGGGTGATCGACTTCGGGATCGCGCGGGCACTGGATGCCCAGACGATGCTGAGCCAGGAGATCCAGCGGATCGGCACCCCGGCGTTCATGGCGCCGGAGCAGGCCAACGGCGAACCCGTCTCGGCGGCGGCGGACGTGTTCGCCTGGGGCGGCCTCGTCACCTACGCGGGCACCGGGTCGTTCCCGTTCGGCGACGGCCCGACGCCCGTCCAGCTCTACCGGGTCGTGCACCGCGAACCGCTGCTCGACGGCCTCGACCCGGCGCTGCGCCCGATCGTCGAGGTGGCCATGCGCAAGGATCCGGCCGCCCGGCCGACCGCACAGGAGCTGTTCCTGCGCCTGGTGGGGATGGGACCATTGACCCATCCCGATCCGGACGTGACCCGTGTCATCCGCTCCGCGGCGCCGGTCCTGGCCCCGCCCCAGCGCATCGGGGTAGACGGAGACGGACCGGCAGCCACCGACCGGGAGACCGCAGGTCCGACACCAGGCACTCGGACACCGGGCGAGCCGCGCAGAGGCGGCGGCGGTCGCCGGGAGCAGCGAACCCTCGCAGACTGGCTGGAGCGGAAAGATTCCGATGCCGGGCCGGCCGGCGCAGGCGAACAGGACGACCCCGCGGCCCCGAGCCGCCACGGCCGGTGGAACCGGCGGCGCATCGCGCTGCTTGCCGCGCCCATCCTCGCGGTGCTGCTCATCGCGGCGTTGATGCCGCTTGCGCTGACCACAGGCGGCGGCCAGCGGCCAAGCCGGGAGGAGACGGCCGCGCGCGTGGCGCTGGCCGCCGAGGCCGTGCGCAACTCCGACGCGGACCTCGCCGCCCGGCTGTCACTGGCCGCCTACCGCATCAGCCCGGTGCGCGAGGCCCGTGCCGCGCTGCGCACCTCCTTCGCCGCGTCGACCGCCAGCGTCCTCGCGGGGCACACGGCGTCCGCGCTCGGCGTCGACATCAGTCCGAACGGGCGGCTGCTCGCCTCGACCGGCGCGGACAACCTCGTCCAGCTGTGGGACATCTCCGACCGGACCCATCCGGTGAAGCTGTCGACCCTGACCCGGCACACGTCCTGGGTCCTCGACGCCGCGTTCAGCCCGGACGGATGGACGCTGGCCACCGTCAGCTACGACCGGTCGGCGATCCTGTGGGACATCAGCGACCCCCGCCATCCCGTCGAGCTCGCCACCATCCTCGGGCACAACGGCTGGGTGCTCGACGCCGCGTTCAGCCCGGACGGGCGGATGCTCGCCACCTCCGGCTACGACAACACCGCCCGGCTGTGGGACGTGACCGATCCGCGCCATCCCAGCGAACTGTCGGTGCTGGACCGCCACACCAGCTGGGTGAACGAGGTCGCCTTCAGCCCCGACGGCCACCTGCTGGCCACCGCGAGCGCCGACCGGACGGCCCGGCTCTGGGACATCACCGACCCGCGCCGGCCGCGACCGCTGGCCGCCATCACCGCGCACACCGACTACGTGTGGACGGTGGCGTTCAGTCCCGACGGGCGGCGGCTGGCCACCGGCGCCTACGACGGCACGGCCCGCATCTGGGACATCACCGATCCGTCCCGCCCGGCGGCGACCGCGTCGTTCCCCGCCGATGAAAAGTGGGTGTTCGACCTGGCCTTCAGCCCGGACGGCAAGACGCTCGCCACAGCCGGCTGGGACACCACCGTGCACCTGTGGGACGTCTCCGGCACCGGCCGCCCGGCGTCGGTCGGCACGATCAGCGGGCACGGCGACTGGATCCAGGCCCTCGCGTGGACGCCGGACGGCAACGCCATCGCGACCGCCAGCGACGACTACACCGTGCGGATCAGCCGGATCGACGACGCCAGCCTCATCGCCGCCGCCTGCGCCGACCCGTCGAAACAGATCGACGACACCGAATGGCAGCGGCACATCGCCGACGTCCCCTACCAGCCGGTCTGCTAACAGCCGATCTGCGGACGGCGGGGCCGGTCGTCAGGGCCGGGTGTGGCCGAGGACGTTCACGATGTTGCCGTCCGGATCCCGGACGAAGAACCGGCGCACCCCCCACGGCTCGTCGGTGAGCGGGTGAACGAAGCCGGCACCGGCGGCGAACGCGGCGGCATGGGCGGCGTCGATGTCGTCGACCTCGACCGAGACGGCCGGGACGGCTGGCCCGGACAGATCGTGGGTCAGCAGGCTGAGCTGCGGCCCGGGTCGCGCGGGGTCGCTCAACGTCACAATCCAGCCGTGGTCCATGACCGGCTCGAGTCCGAGTACGGCCGCGTAGAAGCGCCGGGCGGCCGGCAGGGATTGGGACGGCAGGTTGGCGACGATCCGGAGAACAGCCATTGATCCACCTCGGGGAAGCAGCGACAAGGGGCGGCCCCATGATGGCCGCCGCGCCGTGGCGGCGGCTTGGTGAAAACCGTCAAACGCCCGTCGCTCGGGCCGCATCGATCTGCAGGGTGGCGCCGATCGGCAGAGTGACGTGATGGGGGCCCGCGGCGTCGTGCGGGGCGTACCGGCCCGGGCGCATCCCGGCGAGCGCGGCGAACTCGTGGATCAGATGCGACTGGTCGTGATAGCCGCATGCCCCCGCAATCCCCGCCCAGTCCCACCCGACTGCCCCACCCGCACCCGCTGTCGTGCCGGCGCCGGCCGTCGCGAGCACTCGTTGAAACCGAGCGACCCGCTGGTAGACCTTCGGCGAGAGGCCCAGCTCGCGCCGCAACAACCGCGTCAACGTCGACGGGCTCACGCCCAGGCTGTCGGCGACCGCGGCGACCCGCATCCCCCCAGCCCGGGCAGCCAGCGCGACCGCGGCCGGATCGGGGTGGACGCGTCCCCGGCGGCGCAGCACCTGCGCGACTTCAGCGGCCATCTCGGTCGGGCCGGGCAGGGCGAGCAGTCGCTCGCGCAGCAGCCGGCCCTCCGCCCCCCCACACCTCGCCCAGGTCGACCAGGGGCACTGCCGCGGCCTGCGGGCAGGCGGCACCCGCGACCAGCCTGCCCGCCGCCGGTCGCAGGCTGATCCCGAACACCCGCCGCCGCTCGGACCGGTCGAGCAGGGCCGGCACGGCCAGCGCTCCGGCGAGCGCGGCTCCGCCGGCGACGAACTGGCCGCCGCCGGGGCCATCCCGGGCCGTGAACCGGTCCCGGTCAAGGTTGACCACGAGCTGGAACGACCCCGCCGGGCAGCTTCGCCTCCCAGCCGTCCCCCGCCGACGTGTGGGCGTACCAGCACGTCTGCACGACTTCCCGCAGGTCAGCCGGGACGGCAATCCTCGTCCAGTACCGGGGAGCCATGGTCCTACCCGTGCGGGGGAACGCCTGGACCGTTCGGGCCACCCCGTGACGAGGCGCTCGGCCGGCGACGCAGGGCGGGCAGGGCGGTCCGGCCGGTGCCGGCGATCCGGGTCTGTACCCGTGCCAGCCGCTCCTGCCCGGTCGGGCTCAGCCGGGACCGCAGCGCCAAGCCCGCGATCCGGGCGACCTGCACGAGCCTCGGCTCGTGCAGGTCGGCGGCCGCCCGGTGGCCGTGGACGGCGCGCTCGGCGTCTTCGGCCTCGCGCCGGCGCAGCTCGGCGAGCTCATGCTCAAGCTGGCCGATGCGGTGCAGGTGCTCCAGCTCGAGGGCGGCGAGTCGGCTGCGCTCGTCGTCGAGCCGGGACCACTCCCGCTGCCGCGCGCGGGCCACCGCCGCCGCCGCATCCTGCAACCGCAGCACGTGCAGGTACAGGTCGACGCGGTTGCGCTCCAGCCGGGACAGCAGGCGGTTGGAGACCCATGGCGTGAGCAGGTCGGCGATCTGGCGTGCCCACGGCGCCCGCCGGTCGACGACCACACCCAGGCCGAAGATCGGCGCGACTGTGAAGAACCGCAGGTCGGAGTGCTCGGCGACGAAGTCCTCGATCGCTGTGCGCACCCCGTTGCGCGGCCCGCCCTCGGTCAGCGCCCAGGCGAACGCCCCCATCCCGCGAAAACCGCCGCGGACCACTCCGGGATCGTCGATCTCGACGCCGACGTCCCACGAGTGCGGCTGGCGGGCGTCCGCGGACACCCGGTCCGGGTTGTAGTACTGGTCCCGCCGACCCGCCGGCCAGCCGACGTCGTGCAGGACCACCAGCGGGAAGTAGGAGCGGCTGAATCGGGCGGCCGCATCGGCGATCGCCGTGAGCTCGCCGTGCACGGTGGCGTAGTTGTGATCACCGTCGATGAGGTAGGCGTCGGTCGGCGCGTGGCCGTCGAGGGCCTGCGGGCTGTAACCGCGGATGACCTGCACGTCGAGCCCGCCGCCCGAGACAGGAGCCACGCCCGGGTCCGGGTCGACGACGACCAGCCGGCCGCCGCCGAGCAGCTCGACGAGCAGGGCGGTGGTCACCCCGCTCTCCGAGCCGATCTCGGCCACGCTGCGCGCGCCGGACGCCTCGATCAGCGGCACCCAGATCTCCCGCAGGTCGGACAGGGAGTGCAGCAGCAACGGCGCCAGCGTCGGCTCCGCGGTGTCGCCGGTGTCGCCGGTGTCGAGAGCGTGCCCGTCCTGGCGGACGAGATCAGACCCGACCCCCGTCCCACCGAGCTCGTCCCCCGCGCCATCTCCTCCCGGGAGATCGCTCCCCAGCAGGTCTCCCCCGACGTGATCTCCCCCCGGGAGATCTCTCTCGGCGGGGCCGCTCTCGGCGGGGCCGCTCTCGGCGGCGATGGCCGCGAGTTCGGCGAAGCTGTCCCGGACGGCGCCGTGCTCCCCCGGAGACGCGGACGGCGCGGACGGGGATGCGGGCTGGCGGGATGGGGCGCCGCGAACTTCGAACGGTCCCCGCACCGCGGGCTCGTCCGGCTCCGCGTCCTCGCCCCGGGAGCCCGGGTCGTCGTGATCGCCCACCGGCCCGACGGCGGCGGGTTCGGGGTCCCGCTGGTCAGTCACCGCAGTCCCCCGAGCTCGCGCCGGATCTTGCGGGCCGCCCGAACGGGGAGCCCGTCACGGGCCGGGCCGGCGGTAGGCAGGATCAGCGAGTCGCCTCGGATGCCCATCCACCCGAAGGCCATCTCGACGTCGAGGGCGTAGACCCCGGCGAGGTGCGGCTGGGAAGCCAGATCGATCGTGTAGACGAGCTGGGGGTCGTCACCGAGGATCTCCACCAGGTTCGACTGGAGCAGCCGCAGGCCGACGAGCGCGAGCTGCTGGGCGGGATCGTCCAGCGAGGTGATGGTCACCTTGTAGGGCTCGGCGACGTTGTTGATGTGGAACGACAGCGTCAGCCAGTCCAACCGCAGCAGCCCGCGCCGGCCGGCCGGGTCGATGCGGATGCGGCGGGCACCGACGGCCTCCACGCTGAGCCGGACGAGCGACAGCCCGTCGCGGGCCGACCGGGTCAGCGCCGTCGCCTTCACCCCGTTGACGAAGTCGGCGCCGGTGTCGACGTAGACCTCCACGGGGCCGGCGGCGGCCTCCGGCGAGACCTCCTCGGGTGGGACGCCGGCCGCCGCGGCCAGCCCGCTGATGACGGCGAGCGGCCGGTTCGCGACCCCCGCGACACCCGCGGGCCAGTACAGCTCCCGCATGGAGATGCGGTCGATGTCGGCCGGGGTGAGGTAGGGCATCCGGCGCACGAGCTCCGGCGGCAGCAGACCCTCGATGGCGTCGGAGCCGAAGTTGTCGTCGTGGGCCCAGGAACCGAACGCGGCGGCCTCCGCGGCGGTGGGGCGGGCGACGAAGCGGGTCAGCATGCGCAGGCCGGCGCGGCGCGCCCCGGCGGAGGCCAGCGACGGCATCGGGGTCTCCGAGCGCCGGTAGCGCAGCCATTTCCGTTGGAAGGCGAGGATGCCGTCCTGCACGGCGGCGCGCTGGGCGACCTGGGTGCGCGAGGTCCGGTCGATGCTGAGCACCGGGTTGCTCAGCTCGTCGAACGAGACCAGCGACCCGACGTCGGGCATACAGAGCTGTTCGAGCACCTCGGGGCTGCGCATGAGCTGGTTGGCCATCATCTCCGGCTGCCCGCTGGAGGCCACGTAGCCCTCCAGCTCCATGCCGGCGAGCCGGTGGCTCATCGCCGCCTGGTTCGTCGCCAGGTACAGGCCGAGGATGTCCAGCTTGCGGCCGGTGGAGGCCAGCAGCCGGGTGAGCAGCGCCTGGATGGTGCCGCCCCAGCCCAGATCGAGGAAGACCACCCGGCCGGTCTCCGGCAGCTGGCTATCGAGGTAGCGCACGTAGCGTTCGCGCAACCGGGTGGCGGTGAGCACGATCTCGCTGCGGATCCGCTCGTCCGAGCAGAGTTCCTCGAGGGTGTCGTCGAGCAGACCCGGCACGTCGAGGCGCCGGTCGGCCAGCGCGGAGATGCCGGCGACGTTCTCCAGCCGGACACCGAGCTGGCGCAGCAGCTGGCCGACGCTCGGCGCGTGCCGGCGGACCAGGAAGCTCTTCAGCTCCTCCGGGCTGCCCTCGAACACGTTGGACAGGGCGCACACCTGCCGGGACGCCCACATCGTCGACACGGTGATGCCGACGTCCTCGCCCGGGTCGACGAGCAGGCGGGACAGGAAGTCCCCCTCCCGCATCAGGCAGTGGATGTGGTCGGCGCCGAAGTCGCGCGCCCGCTCGACCGCCCACTCACCGAAGCCGGCGAAGACCGGGCCGAAGACGGTGGCCCCGGTCTCCCAGTAGCGCCGCAACCCGGCGGGCACGGCGAGGGCGTCCGCGCGGTGCAGCGTGCGGGCACGCAGGGCGGTCATGCCGAAGTCGCCGTCGACCGGGTCGATGGGGACGTCGTCGCTGGGCTGGTTACGAAGTCCTTCCAGGTCGAGGGTGTGACGCAGCGATCCGGCGTACTTGGGGTAGTGGATGGCCACGAGCCCGTGCTCGCGGGCGCCCTCGACGTCGGCGACCGGATGGTCGCCGAGGTGGACCACCCGGGACGGCTGGAGATTCGACGCGGCCAGCATGTGCCGGAACAGCCCGTCGCTCTTGGACGTCCCCGCATCGGAGGAGGTGAAGATCCGGGTGAACTGCACCCCCGAGAGCTCCGGCCGGTTCAGCAGCCGTTCGAGTTGGCTGGCGGAAAAGTAGGTGTCCGACAGCAGGTACACCGGCAGGCCGAGCTTGGTCATGGCGAGCTCGGCGAGCTCAACCACGGCAAGATCGGCCCGACACAGCTCCCGCTCGACGGCGACCTCGGCGTCGACCAGGTCCTGCACCCCGGCGGTGCCCGGCAGCGCGGGGGCGAGCACCTGCCAGATCTCGTCCAGGCGCACCTCGTGGGTGCCTCTGGTGGTGTGGGCGTGCATCCGCGCCAGGTGCTCGGCGTGGACGCGCAGCCGGGCGAACTCCCCCGGCGAGACACTGGGCGGCAGGTGGCCGGCATCGGCGAGCCGGTGGCCCAGCAGCACGAAGGCGTGGGTGGGTTCGGGCACCATGCGCCACAACAAGGTGTCGAAGACATCGAGAGTCAGGGCCTGTGCCCCGCCCGACTCCAGATGCGACCACACTTCGCGTAGTCGGACGTCGGTGAACACGGGGCCGTCCTCTCCATGCGACCGGTTCGGCCGCTCCATGCGACCGGAACGGCCGCCTCCGCCGGGTCGGCCCCGACGGCCACCAAACGTCGGGAATCCCCCACGCGGTATCGGCCGGCCGAAGCCAGATGGACGGGTCGATACTATGAACCCCGTTCCGGACACCGGCCACCGGACCGGGTCGCGGCGCCGGCTCGGTCCGGGCACGGTACCGTCACGATTCCGCCGGCAAGCGGGCCGGTTCGCCATCGAGCAGCATCGGTCATTCATCCGCGACCGGGACAACACCCTCGGTGGGCGGAGAGTACGACGGGCGTGTCCCGGCGCGTCTCCGGCCGGGGGCGCGCCGGGCCGGAGACGGTTCTCGGTACTGTCGGAACTCTGTCGTGTCGAGTGAGGAGCGGACAGGTGCAGCTCCAGCCACGCCGTGCCGGGGATCGGCGGCCTGACCTCCGGGAGACGGGAGGGACCGGCCGTGTCACATCTTGCTGACGCACCGCTGCCCGCCGGTACTCCGGTGGCCCCGTCCCCGCAGCAGGCGGGCCCCGGCTCGGGACCGCACGCGATGGACCCGAGCCGGCTGGCCCGCCGCAGCCGGGCGCAGACGAGGGTGCGTTGGGAACTGCTGCGCAATCTCATCCGCAAGGACCTGAAGGTCAAGTACAAGGGCTCCACGCTGGGCTTCGCCTGGTCGCTGGCGAACCCGATGCTCCTGCTCGTGGTTTACACGTTCGTCTTCCAGATCGTCCTCAAATCGGGAATTCCGCGGTTCGGCATTTACCTGATGTCCGGGCTGCTGATCTGGAACGCCTTCTCGGGCAGCGTGTCCTCGGCATGCGGCGCCGTCGTCGCGAACGCGAACCTGGTCAAGAAGGTGCGATTCCCACTCGCCGTGCTCCCGCTGTCAGCGGTCGGGTTCGCCGCCGTGCACTTCCTGCTCCAGCTGCTCGTGCTTTTCCTGGTGATCCTGATTCTCGGCTACAACCTGATCGGCCCCGAGCTGCTGCTGCTCATGCCGGCGGGTGCCGTCGCCATCACGTTCACGATCGCACTGTCGCTGCTGGTCAGCGCCCTGAACGTGCGCTACCGCGACACCTCTCACCTGCTCGACGTCGCCCTGCTCGCCTGGTTCTGGCTGAACCCGATGGTCTACGCCTTCGGCCTGATCCAGAACCGGCTGCACGAGTGGACCTGGGTGTACCTGCTCAACCCGATGGCGGTGGTGGTCATCACCTTCCAACGCGCGATCTACGATCCCGGGGGTAACTCCACCAGTTCGCCCCCTATCCAGGCAGACCTGGGATACGAGTTCTACCTGGAACATCTCGCCGTCGCAGGAGCGATCTCGATCGCCCTGCTCTGGGTCGGGTTCCACGTGTTCCGCACTATGCAGGCGGACTTCGCCGAGGATCTGTAGGTGAGCTCCCGGCGGCCCGGCGACGTTGTCGTCTGCCGCCGCGAGCCCTGGAGCCAGCACGCCGACCGCGGTGCGATCATGGTGAGACGTCCGCCGGCGGCCAGCAAGGAGTTGTAGTGGCCCGACACTCGTCCGCGTACCAGCGCGCAGCGGCCTCCCCACCGGGGGGCCGGCGCCCCGCGGCCCGGCGTGGCCCCGGCGACGGCGCCGCGCCGGTCGGCCCCGCCGCCCTGGACCCGACCACGCTGGACCCGACCACGCGCGACCCCACCACGCTGGCCCCGCCGTCCTACCCGAGCGTCGCGGTGCCGCCACCGGATCAGCTCGACCCCTGGGGCGTCCCCTGCGCCGGGGACAGCGCCGGTGTCGGGGACGGCGGCGCGGCGCCGGGCGGCGTGCCCGGCGCGGTCGTTCCCCTCGATGTGCCCAGGCCCATCGAGGCCGGCGAGGCCGACTCCGCCTCGGCGGTCGTCATCCAGGCGACCGGGGTGAGCAAGCGGTTCGTCTCGTACAGCAACCGCGCGACGAGCCTGAAGGAACGGTTCGTCCGCCGCGGTGGACCCGCCGGTGACGACTTCTGGGCGCTGCGCGACGTCGACGTGACGATCGGGCGCGGCCAAACGGTGGGGCTCGCCGGCGCGAACGGCTCGGGGAAGTCGACCCTGCTCAAGGTGCTCGCCGGCATCCTGCGCCCGACCAGCGGAGAGGTCTCGGTGCAGGGCCGGATCGCGTCGCTGCTGGAGCTCGGCGCCGGGTTCAACGGCGAGCTGTCCGGGCGGGACAACGTCTATCTCAACGCCTCGCTGCTCGGGCTGTCCAAGCGGGAGATCGACCGGCTGTTCGACTCCATCGTCGACTTCTCCGAGTTGCGACACAAGATCGACGACGACGTGAAGCACTACTCGTCCGGCCAGTACGTGCGCCTCGGCTTCGCCGTGGCCGTGCACGTCGATCCGGACGTGCTGCTGGTCGACGAGGTGCTCGCCGTCGGCGACGAGGCGTTCCAGCGCAAGTGCCTGGCCAAGATCGCCGAGTTCCGGGCGCAGGGGCGCACGATCCTGTTCGTCACGCACTCCCTCGACCTCATCGAGAACATGTGTGACCGGATCCTGCTCCTGGAGTCCGGCTCGCTGATCTACGACGGCAACCCGGCCGTGGGCACGAAGCTGCTGCGGCAGAAGCTGGGCAGCCTGTCGGCCGAGGGCCCGGTGTCGTGGGAGTACGCCACCGTCCGGCCCCAGTCGGTGGCCTTCAGCCTGGATCCCGGCGGGCTGCCGATGGTGCAGTACGACCCGGGCGAGCGGCTGACGGTCAGTGTCGAGCTCGACGTCACCGAGGGCGCGCCGGAGCGGATCTACCTGCACACCTACATCGTCGGGCAGAGCGAGGTGCCCATCTGGATGATGGAGACGCCGCCCGGTGGGCTCGCCGTCGGCCCCGGCCGGCACATCGTGGACTTCTCCATCCCGCACCTGCCTGAACTGCTCGGGGCGTTCGCCGTCAAGGTGCACGTCTCGGACGCCATCTCCGGCGCCCCGGTGACGACCCGCCGGTTCGAGGAGCTGTTCGGCGTCAGCGGCCCGCAGGCGGACGGGCTTCTCAAGGTCGACTACGAGGCGAGGCTGCGCGGATGACGGAGCGGAAGCAGACGGGAACCACCACCGGGCCGGGCGACGCCACGCCCGCGCAGCCGCTGGCGACCATCGTGATCGTCAACTGGAACGGGGCGCATCTCCTACCGGCCTGCCTCGACGGCGTCGCCAAGCAGGATGCCGGCTTCGCCTTCCAGACCTGGGTCGTCGACAACGCCTCCGCGGACGGCGCCCGGGAGCTGCTCGCCGAGCGGTACCCCTGGGTGCGCGTCGTGCCCTCGGACCGCAACCTCGGCTTCGCCGGCGGCAACAACCTCGCCCTGCGCCAGGTCACCACGCCGTACGCGGTGCTGGTGAACAACGACGCCATCCCCGAACCGACCTGGCTCGCGGCCCTGCTGGCGCCGTTCGACGAGCCCGGCGGCCAGCATCTCGGCGCCGCCACCGGCAAGGTCGTCTTCCTCCCCCGGTTCCTGCGGATGCGGTTGAGCACGCCCACCTTCGTGCCAGGCCCGCACGATTCCCGCGAGCTCGGCGTGCGGGTGTCGTCGGTGACGGTCGACGGGCGCGAGACACTGCGCGAGGTGCTCTGGGAGAAGCTGACCTACGGCGCCGAGGGACCGGCGAAGGCGCCGTACTTCTGGACCCGCGGAGACGGCGAACTGTGCATGCCGATCCCCGACGGTGGGCCGGTCACCCTCGGGTTCACCTGGGCGGCGGAGTCGCGCAAGCAGGTCGTGCTGAGCTGGGACGGCCCGACCGGTGCCGCCGACGGTGGCCGGGCGGAGCTGGCCGTCGGCCCCGAGTCGACGACGGTGACGCTCACCGTCGGCGGGGAGGCGCCGCGCGTCGACGTGGTCAACAACGTCGGCGGGATCGTGCTGACCGACGGCTATGGCGCGGACCGCGGCTACCAGCAGGTCGACACCGGCCAGTTCGACCAGCCGGAGGACGTGTTCACCGCCTGCGGCAACGGGATGGCCATCCGGTCGTCGCTGGGTCACGAGCTCGGCTGGTTCGACGACGCGTTCTTCCTCTACTACGAGGACACCGACCTGTCGTGGCGCATCCGGGCTCGCGGGTACACGATCCGCTACGTCCCGGGCGCGGTGCTGCGGCACATCCACTCGGCGTCGAGCGTCGAGTGGTCGCCGCTGTTCGTCTTCCACACCGACCGTAATCGGCTGCTGATGCTCACCAAGGACGCGACGGCGGCGCTGGCGCTGTCCGCGGTGCTGCGCTACCCGGCGACGACCGCCTCCATCGCGGTGCGCACCCTTCGCCAGGCCTGGCGGGGCCGCAGCCGGCCGGCGATCCGCCCGACGCTGCTGCGGCTGCGGGTATGCGGCTCCTACCTGCGTCTGCTGCCCGCGATGCTGCGGGCCCGCCGCGAGATCGGCCGGACGATCGCCGAGCGCCGGTCGAGCCTGCAGAGCTGGCTGGTTCCCCGATGAGCGAGCGCACGAGCGGCGCCACGGATCCCGCCGCGCCGGCCACCGCTGCCGCCGGCCCCGACGGGCACCCGGCGCGAGGGGTCCGCGCCGCCGTCTACAACCGGTTCTGGCACTCGATGGGCGGCGGGGAACGCCACAACGGCATGATCGCCCAGGTGTTGGCGGCCGAGGGCGCGAGCGTCGACATCCTCGGGCACTCCGAGGTCGACCTCGACCGGCTGGGCAGCCATCTCGGCCTGGATCTCGCCGGCTGCCGCTACGTCCGGCTGCCGGACCGCGGCGAGGAGGCCATCGCGGCGGTGTCCGCGGGCTACGACCTGTTCGTCAACGGCTCGTACATGAGCCGCATCGCGCCGCAGTCCCGGCGCTCGGCGTACCTGTGCTTCTTCCCGACGCCCTTCGACCACGACATGGCGGCCTGGCGCAAGGCCGCGGTGCGCACCGCCGGCCCGCTGCTGCGCGGGATACGCCCGGCGGTCAGCTTCGGGCAGGGCTGGTACCCGCCGGAGGGCGGCCGCCGCCGGCAGTGGACCTGGACCAACGGGTCGGGCATCCTCGCCGTGAGTCCAGGCGAGCGGCGCACCCTGCGCGCCGACATCGGCCGCCCCGGCGCGCCGGCCGGCACGTCGCTGCGGGTCCTCGACGCGGGCGGCGGAGTACTGGCCAAGCTGGAGATCGGCGCCGACTTCGCCCCGTTCGAGGTGCCGCTGCCGCCGACCACGGACGGCACCGAGCTCACCCTGGTCAGCGACGCGTTCTCGCCGGGCGACGCGGACGTGCGCGAACTCGGTGTCGCGGTGAGCCGGCCGCGGGTCACCGACGGCGACGAGGGGCCGATCGCCCGCCTGCCGCTGCGCTTCCCCTGGCTGCTGCGGGACCCGGCGGACCTGGCCTACCTCGACGGCTACGACGTGGTCATGGCCAACTCGCAGTTCACCCAGGGCTGGATTCGGCGGCTGTGGAAGCGGGAGGCCGACGTGCTGTTCCCGCCGATTCAGGTGCAGCGGCTGCACCCGGCACCGGCCCGGGAGAAAGCCGTCATCACCGTCGGGCGGTTCTTCGCACCGGGGCTGGGGCACGCCAAGCGGCAGCTGGAGATGGTCCAGTGGTTCGGTGCGCTCTACCGCGCCGGCGACCTGCCGGGCTGGACGATGCATGTCGTCGGCGGCTGCGAGGACTCCCAGCTGCCCTACCTCGAACTGGTCCGCGCCGCCGGGGCCGGACTGCCGGTGCAGATCCACCCGAACGCGCCGCGGGCGCAGGTCGAGCACCTGCTGTCGACCAGCTCGGTGTTCTGGTCGGCGACCGGCTACGGCGAGGACGACCGGCGCCGCCCCTGGACGGCGGAG
This sequence comes from Candidatus Frankia alpina, assembly GCF_902806485.1. Classification (GTDB taxonomy): domain Bacteria; phylum Actinomycetota; class Actinomycetes; order Frankiales; family Frankiaceae; genus Frankia; species Frankia alpina. The sequence goes on from NZ_CADCWT010000005.1 coordinate 54,515, forward strand.
CACTTCGGGATGACCACCGTCGAGGCGATGGCCGGCGGCTGCGTGCCCGTCGTCATCGACCGCGCCGGGCAGCGGGAGATCGTCCGGCATGGCGTCGACGGCTATCGGTGGACCGGCCCCGAACAGGTCGCCTCCTTCACCCGCCGGTTGGCCGCCGAGGACGGCCTGCGCGGCCGGCTCGCCGCCGCGGCGATCGAGCGAGCCCAGACCTTCTCCGATGACGCCTTCGCCCGCCAGTGGCGCGACATCGCCGAGGGCCGCCGGCTCTACCAGAGCTGACCGGGACCCGCACGTGTGGCATCGGCGTGACAGCGGCAGGAGCCACCGGATGAGGATCGTGCTCGACGGCACGCCGCTGCTCGGGCGGCGCACCGGCGTCGGCCGCTACACCGAGCACCTGCTGGCCGGCCTCGCCCGCCTCGACACCTCCTGGGACCTGGCGGCGACCGCCTTCACCTGGCGCGGGCTGAACGAGCTCGCCGAGAGCCTGCCGGCGGGGGTGCGCCCGGCCGCCCGCCGGGCGCCGGCGCGGCTGCTGCAGGACGCCTGGATCCGCGGCGAGCATCCGCCGGTGGAATGGCTCACCGGCGCCGCGGACGTCGTCCACGGGACGAACTTCGTGCTCCCGCCGCTGCGCCGGGCCCGCGGCGTGCTCACCATCCACGACCTGTCCTACCTGCGGACCCCGGACACGGTCACCGCGGCGTCCGCCCGCTACAGCGATTTCGTTCCACGCGGGCTGCGCCGCGCCGCGGCCGTGCTGACCCCGAGCCGGGCCGTCGCCGAGGAGGTCATCGCCGCCTACCGGCTTGACCCGGCGCTGGTCACCCCCACCCCGCTCGGCGTCGACGACGCCTGGTTCACCACCCCGCCGCCGACGGCCGCCTGGCTGCAGGCGCACGGCCTGCCCGAGCGGTACCTGCTCTTCGTCGGCTCGGTCGAACCCCGTAAGAACCTGCCGGTCCTGCTGGAGGCGGTCCGCCGGCTGCACGCGGCGAAGCTCGGCGCCCCCCCGCTGGTGCTCGTGGGACCGCCGGGGTGGGGGCCGACCCTCGACCTGGCCGGGCTGCCCGCCGGCAGCGTGATCATCGCCGGTTACCTCGACGCCGAGCAGCTTCGGGCGACGGTCGCGGGCGCCGGCGTGCTGTGCTTCCCGTCGCGCTACGAGGGCTTCGGCCTACCGCCCCTGGAGGCGCTCGCCGCCGGCACCCCGGTCGTCGCCGCCGACATCCCGACCGTCCGGGAGGTCACCGGAGCCCTGCTCGCTCCCGCCGACAGCCCGTCCGGCAGCCCGTCCGCCGGCAGCCCGGTGCGGCTGGTCCGGCAGGCCGACCGGGACTCGTTCGCCGACGACCTCGCCGAGGCGATCCTCGCCCTGCTCTCCTCCCCCGGCGACGCCGAGGCCGGCCGCACCCACGCCCGCGCCTTCACCTGGCGGCGCACCGCGGAGCTCACCGCGGCCGTCTACCGCCGGGTCGCCGAGCTTCCATAGGGCAACGGCGAGCAGCACCCCGCCGACGATCGCGCAGCCCGCCAGGACCGACAGGCCGACCCACGCCGAGCCGGACCCGGCGATCGCCCAGGCGGCGCGCAGCCGATCGGGCAGGGCGAGCCCAGCGAGGGCGGACCGCTTCCACGCCAGCTCCCGCCCGACGAGCACCAGCGTGCAGGCCGCCATCGCCGCGACGACGGCCACGGTCGGCAACCCGCGCCGGCCCAGCGGCAGGGCCCGGCAGGACGCGGCGACGCCGATCGCGAGCACCGGCGCCATCGGCAGCAGGTAACGGGTGAACGACGCCCCACCGGCGGCCACGTATCCAACCAGGGTCGCGACGGCGAGCAGGCAGTGCGCGGCCAGCAGGAACCACCCGACGGCCGCACCGCCGCTGCCGCCCGGACCGAACGCGGACCGCCTGAAGGCACCCCCGGCAGACGGGCGCCGGATGCACGCACGCACGGCCGCCGCGGCCAGACCGACGCCGGTGACCACCGCGACGCCGACGGCGACCTGCTCGGCGTGACCGGTGACGAGCGTGGGCCGGCCGAAGAACCCGCGGTAGACGTACCACCACAGATCCCCGTCGCGCAGCACCTGCCAGACCGAGGGGTGCGCCCCGCCGCCCAGCGGGAACATGTCCGCGATCCGCCCAGAGGCGGTGGGATCCCCGTAACGGCGCTGATTGCGCAGGTAGAACCAGCCGACGGCGGCGACGGCGAGGGCGAGCAGCGCACCGGCGGCGGCCAGGCCCCGGCGGACCCGGCTGCCCGCCGCGTGCAGCGCGACGGCGGCGGCGACGGCGGGCACCACGGCGACGAGGGCCACCGCACCGCTGGCCCTGCTGGCCGCCGCGGCCGGCCCGAGCACCGCGAGACCCGCCAGGATGCGTGGCCGCGGCCCGCCGCGAGCAAGGGCGACGGTCACCGCGAGCAGCCCCGTCACCGTCGCCATCGCCAGGGTGTCGTTGTAGATCTGCCCGGAGGTGACGACGACCAGCCCGACGGTCCCCATGACCGCCGCCGCCCCGACCGCAACACCCGGCCGTCTCGGCAGCAATGCGCGACACAGCGCCGCCGTCGCGACGACGACGCCCACGCCGAGCAGCACGTTGACGACACGGGCGGCGCGGAATCCAGCCAACGGATGGCCCGACGCCGCGCCGACCCCCAGCGGAACGGCCTCCACCGCGTAGAACAACGGTGGATGGTTGGCGGTGTAGACAAGATCGAAATTGGATAGCGGCCGGCCGAGGCGCACCCCACAGAGCCCGTCGGCGTGCGCATCGACCGCGGCCCGGGTCCGCGCGGGCGAGGCCCGGCAGCTCGCCGGCAGGCCCGGCATACCGGGCACTCTCGAGCGCACCGGGGTGTCGAGCTGCGGCAGCGAACCATGGGCGAGCTCGAGGGCGTACGCCGTGTGCTGCGCCTCGTCGGCGCTGGTGAACGGCGGGACCACCGCGGCGACGAGCAGACCCAGCGAGCCGAAGATCAGACCGGCCGCGGCCACCCCGACCACGAACCACCACCGCCCCGCCACCGATATGACGGTAACGCCCGGCCCGCGCCGGCTATGCGGCGGTTCGCCGCCGCAGCGCGGCGACGAACGCGCTCGCACCGATGATCGCGGCCAGGGCGATCGGCCCGATGACCGCGCCGAGGTAGCGGTAGTCGAAGCCGGAGGTGACCGCGGACAGCCCCAGCGTCGACACGCCCGAGCCGGCCGCCAGCCAGAACAACCGGCCGACCACGTCGGGCCGGTCGACCGGCCGCCCGATTCCGCGCCGCCGCGCCGCCCGCCGGGCCCGGATCGCCCGGCCCGCCGTAAGCAGCGACGCCGCCACGCCCGCCAGCAGGCCCAGGCCGACCAAGGGCATCGGGGCGTAGGAAAGCCGGGACCAGGCGGCGAGCAGGCCGGCCGGCGGCGAGTGCACCGCCGTGGCGACGAAGTAGCCGTCGTCGGCGTGGGCATCGTCCGGGGCCAGCACGTTGGTGCCGCGAGTCGGCAGCTCCCAGGTGTCCACCCGGGACGTCTGCGGGGTCTCGTAGGGGACCGGGTACAGGTAGCCGGCGAGGTAGCGGGCCGAGGACGTGACGAGCGCCCACGGCTGCTCGCGCACCACCTCGTGGGCGAACGTCCCCGCGAGGTCCTCCCGCCCCGGCGGGATCTGCCGGTGGCCCTGGCGCAGCGGCGAGTCGGCGGGCCACAGGTAGCGGACCGGGGAGCCTCGCTCGTCGGTGGGCCGCGGGTCGCACAGCGTGCGCAGGTCCGCACGAAAGATCGTCGAGCAGTCGGCGAACGGCGCCACCCGCCCGTACAGGAAGAACCCGGAATGGGCGGACACCGCGAAGCCCTTGCCCTCGGCCGCACTCCAGCCTGCGTAGGCGCTCACCGGCACGGCGGCCGCCACCACGAACGCGAGGACGGGGGCCACCGCCCGCACCGGCGCCCGGTCGCCGCGCGCGGCGACCGCGTCGGCCACCAGCACAACGACGGCGACCGCCAGCGGCCCGTAGCCCACGGTCCGCACACACAGCGCCGCGCCCAGCAGCAGCCCGGCACCCGCGGCCGCGACGGCCCGGGGCCGATCCCAGCCCGCCAGCACCGCGACGCCGGCCGAGACGAGCACCCCGAACAGACTGTCCGCCAGCACGAACTGGCCCAGGTCCAACACCCACGGCGCGAGCAACGCGGGGGCCGCGGCGAGCGCGGCCAACCAGGGCCGGCGGACCGCGCGCAGCGCCACCGCGTAGAGCGCCACCGCGACGGCCAGGGTCAGCAGGTGCTGCACGACCACGATCCGGGTCACATGGCTGGGACCGTCGAGGATCCGCAGGAAGATCGGATAGCCGGACGGCCGCCAGTCCCCCGGCCACAGATCGCGCCAGGCCTGGTCCAGATAGGCGGCGGAGTCTCCCAGATACATCAGCGCCGGCGGGTAGGCGACCAGCACCAGCACCCGGGCGGCGACCGCGACGGCGAACAACCCGCAGAACACGGCGTGCCGACGACCACCTCGCCGACTCCGTCCGAGGACGGTCCGCAGCAGCCCGACCCGCCGGACCGGCGAGGCATCAACGGGTTCGCCAGTGGCACCAGCACCAGCGCCGGCACCGGCGGACGGGACGGCGCCGGCGGACGGGGCGGTTTCGGGCGAGCCGGCCTGGGTCGGCACGGAGCGGGCGGGCCCTACAGGGCGGACGCATCCGGTGTCGTCGCGGCCGCCGCCGGCCTCGAAGGCCTCGCCCGGTGCCTGGCTGACGTTACCCATCAGCCGCAAGTCTCGCAGGCCACCCGCCCGTCACCCGCGGCCGCACCGGGTCATCGGCCGCACCGGGCGTATTGCGGCACGTTGGGCACGGTTTTCGGCCTGGGACCGTACCCAACGCACCGCAACCGGCGGCATTCCCCGAGGGGACGGGCGAGTCAGGCGGCGGCGCGTTCGAGGATGTGCGACTCGCCGGTCGAACCCAGCCCGATCACGTGGGTCAAGCCCGGGCTAGTGAAGAATCTTCGCCGCGTCCTGAGGGCCGCCCGACTCCGGCGCACCGGCTTCACCGGCAACGACGGCCGGGGTGACGACGTCAGGGGCCGCGGCGACGTCCGCGACCGGAGCGGCGGTGTCGACGGTGTGGCGCATGCGGATTTCCGGGAGCAGCCAGGTCAGGGCGAAGGCGACCAGGCCAATCGGCACCGCGACCAGGAAGACCGTCTGCATCGAGTCCGAGAACGCCTGAACGAAGCCGTCGCGGATGTCCGGCGGCAGGGCGTCGAGGACCTTCGGGCTGATGTTCGCCCCGGACGCGGCGAGGCCGGGCGGCAGCGGCAGGCCCGCCAGCTGATCGTTGATGTTGCCGGCCAGCACGTTCGCGAAGATTGCCCCGAAGACGGCCGTACCGAACGAGCCACCGATGGAGCGGAAGAAGGTGGCACCCGAGGTCGCCACGCCCATCTGCCGGTGGTCGACGGAATTCTGCACGGCAATGACGAGCACCTGCATCACCGAGCCGATCCCGACGCCGAGCACGAACATCGACAACGCAAGCTGCCAGGTGGCGATGTCGGGGCTGATGAACGACAGCAGGAACAGGCCGATCGACATCACCGCGGTGCCGACGATCGGGAAGACCTTGTACCGGCCCCACTTGCTGATCAGCCGGCCGGAGGTGATCGAGCTGATCAGCAGCCCGCCCATGACCGGCAGCATCTGCAGGCCGGACTCGGTCGGGTCGACGCCCTTGACCACCTGGAGGAACAGCGGCAGGAAGATGCTCGCACCGAACATCGCGAAGCCGACGACGAAGCCGATGGCACCGGCCGCCGAGAACACCCGGTTGCGGAACAGCGACAGCGGCAGGACGGGCTCAGACGCCCGGCGCTCGGCGAAGACGAACGCGACGAGCAGCACGGCACCCGCGACACCCATGCCGATGATCTCCGGCGAGCCCCAGCCGTAGGTGGTGCCGCCCAGGCTCGTCAGCAGCACCAGGCTGGTGGTCGCCACGGCCAGCAGCACGGTGCCGAGATAGTCGATCACGTGCTTGATCCGGTTTTTCGTCGCCGGCAGAGCCAGCGCCGTGACCACCAGGGCGACCGCGCCGACCGGCAGGTTCACGTAGAAGACCCACCGCCACGACAGGTGGTCGACGAACAGCCCGCCGAGCAGCGGGCCGATCACCGACGACACGCCGAACACGGCGCCGAACAGGCCCTGGTAACGGCCACGGTCGCGGGGCGGCACCAGGTCACTGATGATGGTCATCGCGCCGATCATCAGGCCGCCGCCGCCGAGGCCCTGCAGGGCGCGGAAACCGATGAGCTGGCCCATCGACGTGCTGGCGCCGGCGAGGACGGAGCCCACGAGGAACAGCACGATCGACACCTGGAAGAGGATCTTTCGTCCATACAGGTCACCGAGCTTGCCCCACACCGGCGTCGACACCGTGGAGGCGAGCAGGTAGGCGGTGACCACCCAGGACAGGTGGGTCGCCCCACCGAGATCACCGACGATCGTCGGCAGCGCCGTCGACACGATTGTCTGGTCCAGCGAGGCCAGCAGAATCCCCAGGAGCAGGGCTCCCATGATGATCCACAGCCGGCGCTTGTCGGCGACCTGCGCCGCGGACGCGTCGGCCGGGAGCTCGACGCCGGAGGCGGACGCCTGGGCCTGGGCCATGACTAGCTCTCCTCGTGCTCGGGGCGGACGGTACAGGGGTCCGTCGTTGTCATCGGTGCAGCTCCTCTGGAGGATTCGTGCGGTTGCGGGGGCGGCAGGCCACGGGCCAGGCTGTCGAACGCCTGGCCGAGCACCTCGACCAACGGAGCGCCCGGGAACTCCTGCCAGCGCACCGACAGGGTGCGCACGACCGCCAGCACCGCAGCGACCAGCACCGCGGGATACGGGTCGCGGGCCGGATCGAGGCCGCAGCGCCGGCCGGCGGCCTCGGCGAGCGCGTTCTCGTAGGAGCTCCAGCTCGCCGCATTGGCCGCCATCAGGTGTGGATGCCGCCGGATGATCGCAAGCCGGAGCGGCCAGAGGTCGGCCTGTTCGGGTGCGACGAGCGCGGCCCGCTGCAGCATGACCTCGCGCAGGGCCTCCAACGGACTCTCGTCGGCGCGCCGGGCGGAAACCGCCTCGGTGATCTCGCGGATGTCCTCCGGGTCGAGGCCGACGATCGCCTCGTCCTTGGTGGGGAAGTAGTTGAAGAAGGTCCGGGTGGAGACCTCCGCCGCGGCGGCGATCTCGTCGACGGAGACTCCGTCCAGCCCGCGCTCGGCGACGAGCCGGATGGCCGCCATCCGCAGTGCGCGACGGGTCCGCTGCTTCTTGCGTTCCCGCAGGCCCAGCTCCGCCGGCTCCATGGTCGCCCGGCTGGTGCCTGCCTGCGGCATCGTTCCCCCCAGCCTGACGTCGAATCGGATGCAGCAACTACAACCTTATAGTCTCTGCATTTATTCAACATCTGCAATAATCTCTGAACGTAGTCAGCCATACACAGAGGGACTCGTTCGACTTTTGCACCGTCCGTCATCGATTCAATGCAAAATCGTGCCGAGGCTCAGTAGCCGAGGCTCAGTAACGGATTCCTGGCCTGGAACCGTGCTGTGGCCTCGACATGACCTGACCGCTATCTGTCCAGGAGACCCGGGCCAGCCTGGTGGGCGGCGCAGCGACGTGTGCCGGCGTTGGTGGCCGGGGCCCTGATGCCAGCCGGGGCGGCGGATCTGCTCGGCCAGGCAGGCCCCCGCCCCGAGAGCAGGAGCAGGAGCGGGAGCAAGGCGCAGTCAGCCGCGCAGGTCGTCGCCGGCGAGGGTGAAGGCAGCGTGCAGGGCCTCGCCCCAGGGACGCAACGGGGCGAGGCCCGCGTCCGTCCATGATCGCGTGGAGAGCACGGAGTAGGCCGGCCGTGCGGCGGGCCGGGGGAAGGAATCCGTGGTCGTCGCGCTGACCGTGGCCGGGTCGAGCCCGATCTCCGCCATGATCTGGCGGGCGAATCCGTACCAGGTCGTCTCGCCGGTGTTCGTGCAGTGGTAGACCCCGGGCGGCGCCGACGAGGCGACGAGGTCCAGTAGACCGGCGGCCAGGTCGGCCGACCAGGTCGGCGAGCCGGTCTGGTCGGCCACGACCGAGACCGCCCCGCGCTCCCGGGCCAGCCGGCTGATCGTCTTGACGAAGTTGCCGCCCGTCCGGCCGTACACCCAGGCGGTGCGGACGACATACGACGACGCCGGCAGCAGGGCCCGCACGGCCCCCTCTCCCGCGAGCTTGGTCCGGCCGTACGCGCAGGCCGGGCCGGTCTCATCCCCGGTCTCGTAGGGCTTCGTCGCCCGGCCGTCGAAGACGTAGTCGGTGGACAGGTGCACCAGTGTGGCGTCGACCTCGGCGCAGGCGGCGGCGAGATGCGCGGGCCCGGTGGCATTGGCGGTGTAGGCCCCGGGCTCGTCGGTCTCCGCGCCGTCGACGTCCGTCCAGGCCGCAGTGTTGATCACGACGAGGCCGCCCTGGATCTTCGCCGGCCGAGCCTGGTCACGCAGGACGGCACGGACCCGCGCCGGATCGGTGATGTCCAGCTCGGCCCGGCCGAGGCCCGCCCAGGCCCGCACGGGAGAATCCGGTTCGGCCAGCCGGGCCTCGAGCAGCCGGCACAGGTCGGCGCCGAGTTGTCCGGCGGCACCGGTCACGAGAACGCGCACGGCCAGAGTCTGGCAGACCGGCGGCTATACATCGCGGCGCCCTCCGCTGCGCCGCACCGACCGGCACCCAGGTCGATCGGGCGGGCGTGGCGATCAGTAGGTGCAACGCGAGGTGAGCTCGGCGGCGGTCGTCGCGGGGGCGGGGACGGGGGTAGGGACAGGGGCGGCCGTCACGCTGGCTGCGCCCGCTTGTGAGCCCGGGGCCGTCGGCGCTGTGGCGCTGCCGGCGGACGCCGCCGCAGCGGTGATCGTGTCCACCTCGAAGGCGGTGCCGAGAACGAGGCTGACCCGGCCAGCGGGGACGGCGGCGTCCTGCTGCAGCCGGCTGCCGGGCACAGCGGCCTGGACCGTCCGGGCAGCATCCGCCGCGCCCGGGTGGTACCGCACCTGCGTGGTGTGCAGGACGGCGGCACGCCAGGTCCGCGCCGGCCCGACCTGGAAGCCGGCCCGTTCCAGCGCGGTGGCGGCCGAGGTGGCCAGGCCGCTGACCCCGGCGCCGTTGTAGACGTCGACGGCCACCTTCGCCGGGGGCATCGTCGGCGACGGGCTCACCGTCGGCACCGCGGCCCGGCCGGGCCGGCCCCGCAGCGGCGCGAGGAACCTCTCCAGCGTGATGGACTCGTAGAGCTGGACGGAACCGAAGCGGGGCAGCTCACCGAGCGCGTTGCCCCCCTCGGCGGCGGTGGGCGCGTGCACCGGGATCGTCTCGAACTGGATCTGATCGGCGGACATGCCGCGCAGCCGCGCCGCGAGCGCCCGCAGGTCGTTGATGCTCGTGCCGTCGTCGACGGTGAGCGCCTTCGTCGCCGCATGCAGCAGGTTCTCCAGCCGCACCGGGTTGGTGAGCACACCGGACGAGGTCGCCTGCGTGAACACCGCGCCGATGAACTGCTGCTGGCGACGGATGCGGTCGAAGTCGTTGTCCGGCAGGCCGTGGCGTTGCCGCACGAATGCCAGCGCCTGCTCCCCCGACAGCCGGTTCTCGCCGACCCGGCCACGCCACTGCGACCACGGGTCGTACAGGTTCGACTTGCCCCCGCCGGGCAACGGCCTGACGCACACGGCGACCCCGCCGACGGCGTCGGTCATCTCCTTGAAGCCGGCGAGATCGATCGAGACATAATGATCGATCTTGATGTCGGTCAAATTCTCGATTGTCCTGATCAACAGGCTGGGGCCACCGAGAGTGATCGCCGAGTTCAGTTTGCCGCGGCCGTGCCCGGGGATGCGCACCAGCGTGTCGCGGGGAAAGGAGACCATCGTGGTCGTCCCGTTCGCGGCCAGATGGGCGAGCATGGTGGTGTCCGACCGCTCGTCGGTCACCGCCCCCCCGCTCTCGTACTCACCGCCGGTGCCGGCCCGGCTGTCCGAACCGACCAACAGGTAGTTGCGGTTGCCGGCGGCGGCGTCTGCCGGCCGGTCGTCACCGAGGCCGAGCCGGATGCGGTGAATCTGCGCCCCGAAGTACTCGTAGGCGGTCCAGCCACCGATCGTGGTCATGAGGATGAGGGCCGAGAGCGCGCCGGCGAGCAGCACCAGCAGCCGGCCCAGCGGCGAACGCTCCCGACGGGTGTCGTGCACGATGTGGGCCGCCAACGCCGCTCGGCGAGACCCGGCGGGGCGGTGGACGCGGGTCCGCCGGCGTGATCGCCCGATACGACCGCCCGTCTGCGGATCGCCTGGTAGGCGCGACGGCGCCTCGGTCACCGTGTCCCCCTCCCAGGCGACTGGCAGATGCGTCGCGGGTATGGCGCAGCCGCCCGGCCGGTCTACGTCCCGGCCAGCTGGCCGTAGCGAACCCTTCGACTACTCAACGTACCCGTATCGAATGGCCCGCACCCGTCACCCACCCGATGCCATAGGAAAGACGGGCCCCCGATGGGGACTTTCAACACCTCATCAGGGCAAAGGAGATCAGCTCAATCCGGCAACAGCCGCCACACCTATAGTTACTTTCGGTTAGTTCAAAACGACGCGATAGAGTTCCGGATCATGAAGGCCCTCGTCCTCGCCGGCGGCTCGGGAACGCGTCTGCGGCCGATCACGCACACGTCCGCCAAGCAGCTTGTCCCCGTAGCGAACAAACCGGTGCTCTTCTACGGCCTTGAGGCCATCCGGGACGCCGGGATCGTCGACGTCGGGATCATCGTCGGCGAGACAGCCGCCGAGATCGAGGCGGCGGTCGGTGACGGGTCCGCGTTCGGGATCCGTGTGACCTACATCCGTCAGGACGCGCCGCTCGGGCTCGCGCACGCGGTGCTCATCGCCCGCGATTTCCTCGCCGACGAGCCGTTCGTCATGTACCTCGGGGACAACCTCATCATCGGCGGCATCGCCGGCCTGGTGACGGAGTTCCGGCGAACCACCCCGGACGCGCTGATCCTGCTGACGAAGGTGGACAACCCGTCCGCCTTCGGCGTCGCCGAACTCGGTGCGGAGGGCCGCATCATCCGGCTCGTCGAGAAGCCACTCGTCCCGCCGAGTGATCTCGCGCTCGTCGGCGTCTACATGTTCGGCACCGTCGTGCACGAGGCGGTGCGGTCGATCAAGCCGTCAGCCCGCGGTGAACTGGAGATCACCGAGGCCATCCAGTGGCTGGTGGACGGCGGCCACGAGGTCGCCTCCCACCTGGTCGAGGGCTACTGGAAGGACACCGGCCGGCTGGCCGACATGCTGGAGACCAACCGGCACCTGTTGGAGTCGATCGAGCCGGCGGTCCGCGGCACCGTGGACGCCGACAGCTCGATCGTCGGCCGAGTCGTGATCGAGGACGGCGCCTCGCTGGTCCGCTCCACCGTGCGGGGCCCGGCCATCATCGGGCGCGGTACCACCCTGGTCGACGCCTACGTGGGCCCGTTCACCTCGATCTTCCATTCCTGCACCATCGAACGGACCGAGATCGAGTACTCGATCGTCCTGGAGCGGGCCACGATCCGCGGGATCGGGCGCATTGAGGATTCGCTGATCGGTCGGGACGTCGAGGTCGTGCCCTCGGCCGCCCTACCCAAGGCGCACCGGCTCATGCTGGGCGACCACTCCCGCGTCTCCGTCGCCACGACGGGGACCTGACCCCACCGGCGGCGCAGCGGAGCCCTGCCGCCGGGCCTGGGTCCCGGCGGCGGCGATGGTCCCGGCGAGCAGCAGGGCGGTCAGGACGAACACGGCGATCGTCACTCCGACGGGGAACGGCGCCCAGCGTCCGATGGCCGACACCACGTCCGGGATCCGCGCCGGGGTGAACGACACCCGGCGCGGCAACCAGTAGTAGGAGCAGATGGCGAGCAGGGCCGCGCCCTGCATGAGCAGCGCCCCGACCAGCAGGACCAGCGGTGCCAGCCGTTCACGTCCGGGCAGTGCCCAACGCAGGCCGAGGGCGACCACGACCCCCAGCCCGACCAGACCGAGGTAGAGATACCGGCCCTGGACGGCGATCCCGCGGGTGTACCGCTGGTACTCCGCCCAACTGCGCTGGCCGACCTCGAGGTACGCGAACGCCACCGGCAGCAGCAGGACCACCACCGCGGCGGCCTGCAACGACCACTCGGCCCGCCCGGCCCGGCGGCGACCGGTGACCGCCGTCATGCAAAGCCCGACGACGGCGACCGTGGCAAGCACGATCGCGATCGGGGAAAGCTGTGGCGGCTCGAACATCCCGAGGCCACCCCAGAATCTCGAGATCATCGTGCGGAAGAAGTACCAGAACCAGGTCAGGAACGAGTCGGGGAGCAGTAGCGGCTCCCGCCTCGGCGGGTTGGTCGCCCAGCCGTTGGGCTGCACGGCGTCGTACAGCAGGTAGTTACGGACCCACCACCAGCCACCGAGCGCAAGGCCGAGGCCGACTGCGAGCAGCGCGGGAATCCAGGGCATGGACGCCACCGCCGCCCGTAGCCGGCGCCACAAACCCACGCCGGACCCCGCCGCTTCCGCATCACGCCGCCACCACCCGACCAGATACGCAGCGACGATCATCGCCGGCAGGGTGAGCGCGAACGCCTTGGACAGCAGCGCGAGCCCCAGCCACAGACCGGCCCACAGTGCGGTGCGCCGCCGCAGGTCGCCACGCAGCACCCCAGCCAGGACCACGGTGAGCCCGCCGGTGGTGAGCATGAGGATGCCGTCGTTGTTGAAGGTGGCGCCGACCCGGGTGAAACCGGGGATGGCCAGCGGCAGGGCGGCCGCGGCGAGCGCCGAGGGCTCACCGAGACCGAAGCGGCGGGCGGCGAGCCAGGCTAGCAGCGGCAACGGCGCGACGATCAGGATGTTCAGCAGGCGCAGCACGAAGACCTGCTGGTCGTAGGCCCAGTCGCCGGAGCCGGGCAGGGCGCGCAGCAGGACCGCCCCGGCCGCGTAGATCAGCGGCGGATGCTGCACCATCTGGTTGGACAGGCGTCCGTCGTCGACCGGCGTCGGGCCGTCGAGGCCGTCGAGGCCGTCGAGGCCGTCGA
>NZ_CADCWT010000006.1 GCF_902806485.1 Candidatus Frankia alpina
GAACCTGCGGCTCATGATGAACCTGCGGCTCATGATGGACTGCGCGGCGGTCACCAGGACCTGCGCCGATCTGATGTGCCGGATGTCGCCGTTCCGCGGCGACAATGTGTACCATGTGCGCACGGGTCTGCGGCGCCTGCGCGGAGAATGTGCGAGAAGATGCCGCGCGACGACCAGCCTGCCCGTGCCTGCCGGGCCTGCATGGACAGCTGCAACGCGATGGCGGGCGCCGCTGCCTGAGCTGCATGTGGGCCCGCCGCCGGTCTGTGGTGTCCGCGCTCCGCGGCTGCCTGGCCGCTCCCGCTAGCGCCGCGTGACGTCCATGTACCTGCATCTCCGTGGCGCTCTGTCCGCCACGGAGACCGGAGTCCGCCTCGAGCACGCAACGTGGCGGACTCCGGCGACCGGCGGAAATATCCACGAAACTAGGGTTAATCGTGTTGACATGCGTTCGGGGCGCGGCCAGAATTTCGACCATGCCTCGTCCGGCTCGACGGCCGTCCGCTCTGGTCATCCGTGGCCACATCGACTTTCTGCGTGTCGCCTCCGCGGTCTGTCCGGTCCGGGTGCCTCGCTAGTCCTTCCCCGCCGAAGCGTCGTCGTCGTCCCAGGCATCTCGCACGTGCTCTGCCGCTGCACCCCATCGCTGTCGCACCCATCACCATTCGGCCGGGCTGCGCCGATCGGGCTTCCCATCGCTGGCACGTGTCCCTTTTTCTTCGTGCTGGCGCGCGTTGTCATCCGCGTCCGGACGGCTCTGATCGGAGCATGCCGTGTCCATTCCACTCTCCCCGCTCCCCTCCCATCCGCGCCCACGCGGCTACGTCGGCGGTCCCGGTTCCCGCTACTGGCCGAGCGGCGATACCACCCGGCGCGCGGGGGCCAATGTGGTCCTCCTTCCCGGCCGCGGGGAATCCGCTGAGATTTTCGAGAACCTGGCTTTCAGGCTGGCGCTCGATGGCTATCAGGTGACCTTTCTCGACCATGGTCAGGACTCGGTCCTGGCCCTTGGCGAGGCGCGCGAGCCGGGACTGCCGTTCGTTCTGCTCGGTTCGGACAGCGGCGCCCTGCGCGCACTCGTCGGCGCCGCGTCGCCCGCCGTCCGCCCGGATGCGCTCATCCTGGTGGATCTGCCGCTGCTGCACCGCCCGGTCGCCGACGAGTATCCCGGCGAGCCGATCCCGCGATCGCTCCCGGACCTCCCCATCCTGCTGCTGCACGGCGAGGACGATCCGGTGACTCCGTTTCCGCTCGTTCGGATGGCGACGCGGACCGCCCGGCGGGCGAGGCTCGCGGCCCTTCCCGGTGGCCGGGGCGTGCTGTCCGGCTCGGGGCGCCGTGCGGCCGGCGCGCACATCCTGCTCTTCCTGGAAGGCCTTCGGATGCCACGGCTGGCCTCCGCTCCACGGTTCGCCTCGCCAGCCTGACCAAGCCGCCCCCCTCAGATCGACCCCCGGCTCGCCGGGCTGCGCATGGTCCTGTCCGCGGGCTCGGTCTCTCCACCGCCGTCGACACCGGCCGTACCGGCCGTACCGGCCGTCTCCTGCCCTCGGCCGTACGAATTGGGTCGCACGGTCGATAATCGGTGATCCTTCTCGAGATTTGAAGATTCGGTCGATCTCTGAGAGTTGCGGTGTCGCAGCGCTATGCACGCAAAGTGATGGGCGTGCGCCAAAATTCGTACAGAACTAGTACTTGTCACTACGGTACGTAGTTCGCTACGGTTGCCGGGCACCAGTTACCCCGGGCCGACGCCGAATTCTGCCCACGGTCCGGGGTCCCTCCGAGACAGCTTGGGCAGAAGCGGGGGAACCATGTTCCGCCGGGCGGCCCCGTCACGGCCGCCCTCGGGGTTAAGTCGCCTCCACGGAGACGACCGGGCTTCCCGGCCCGAACCCGACAGCTAACCTCGCAGGCGTACGGGAAGGATTCTTACGTTGCCTGTGCACCGGGAACGCGCGGCCAGGGTCTCGCTGACCACCCTGCCGACCTGTGCTTTCTGCGACGCGCCCTCGCCATGACGGGCGCCGTTCTCGCCCTGACGCAGCCGCGAGAACGTGCCACCGGCCGGCGCCTGCCGGCCGACCATGTGCACGCATGACATCACCGACCCACCTGGCGGACCGCACGGGTCGCCGCCGGCGGTCGACCGCGATCCCCGGACCGTCTGCATCGGGCGGCCAGGCGTGATGCGGTCATCTCGCTGATCGGGCCGGAACTCTCACCCAATCTCGAAGCTCCTTTCGTCGATCGTCCGCGCGACCCGGACGGATGCTTTTTCGAAATCAGATAGTCTGTGCTGCCCATATCTGGCGAATGAGAACCGCTCCCCTCCGTTGAGCGGTAGCCATAACCGATTCCAAACCTGTGTTCGACGACACCGAAATGAGATGTCAAAGAATGTCTAATGGAAAGCATCGGAAGCGATCCACCCGGCACCGCGGCGCCGTCATCGCCGCCGCCGGCGTGATCGGTGCCGGAGCCAGCATGCTTGCCACCGCGAGCCCGGCGAGTGCCGCCACCGCCACCGGCACCGGCACCGTCTCGGACGTGACGATCGCCAGCGCGGCGGCGAACGCGGGTCTCGCCGGCTGCCGTGGCGTCCCGCTGTCCACCTGGGTTGCGGTCGCTCTCGGGGAGTCAGGCGGCAATACCTTCGCCCACGCCACGGTCGGTGAGGACTCGCGCGGGCTCTGGCAGATCAACATGCGTGCGCACGCCGGCTGGGTGGGCAGCCGCAACCTCTACGACCCCGCCACCAACGCCTGGGCGGCGAAGCAGGTCTGCGACAGTCAGGGCGTCACGGCCTGGAGCGCATACACCTACGGCAGGTACAGCCGGTTCCTGGGGCGAGGCCAGGCCGCGGCGGCCGCCGTCGCCGGCGGCGGCATCAGCGTCCGTAGCATCTCCTACGCCGCGCCCGCTCCGGCGCCCGCGCCCGCGCCCGCGTATCCGTCACTTGCCAGCGGTCTGGGCTACCGGCAGGACGTACGGCAGATTCAGCAGAAGCTGGCCGACCTCGGTTACCCGATCAGCGTCGACGGCCAGTTCGGTTACCAGACGAACCACATGGTCAAGGACTGCCAGCTCAAGCATGGTCTGCTGGTGGACGGCGTGGTCGGGCCCCAGACACGGGCCAGCCTCGGCATCTGACAGATCCCGAGCGGTGCGCCGCCGCCGGGTGGAGTTCCGGTCCACCCGGCGGCGGCGCCGTCTCGGGGCGCCAGACGGCCGTCGCATCGTCACAATCCATCGCATCCCGCAGGACGCCATCTCCTGAGCGACCGTCACACTCCGGCGGAGTGAGAGGACTATCGCCGGTCGAGCGGGGTATTTCCTGCACCGGCCCAGGCGGGCCGTCGGCCCCTGGGCAAAGGTGCAACGGGGCCCGATCAACGAGGACCTCCAACCGACGAGGATCATCATGATCGACGAGCTCGGAATCGTTTCGGGCCCGATCGTCCGTCCCGGCACCCGGACTCCCGGCGAAGCAGATCACGCCTTCCGGTGGCCCGGTGCGGCGGCGGCCGGGCCCGGGCCGGGTGTGGTGTTTGCCGTACTCGGCCCGCTGGAGGTCTGGCGCGGGCCGGGGGAGCGCGTCCGCATCGACCAGCGCAAGAAGCGGGCGCTTCTGCTCACACTGCTGCTGCACGCCGGGCGGTGGACCTCGGTGGAGGAGATGCGTCTGGCGCTCTGGCAGGACGACGCACCCAGGTCGGCGTTCGGCAACATCAAGACCTATCTGTCCGAGCTGCGGCACACGCTGCCCACGGCAGCAGGGGATCCGGCGGTGCCGGCATCGATCAGGGCGGTGGGCCCGCGGGCTACGGTCCTTCGCCGCCCGGCCGGCCCAGGTCGCATCGAAAGCCGTTCGGG
Organism: Candidatus Frankia alpina; assembly: GCF_902806485.1. Lineage (GTDB taxonomy): Bacteria > Actinomycetota > Actinomycetes > Frankiales > Frankiaceae > Frankia > Frankia alpina. The sequence goes on from NZ_CADCWT010000006.1 coordinate 3,877, forward strand.
GGAGTACAGACTGGTCGTCGCGCCCGATGAGATCGACGTGGTCCGCTTCGAGCAGGCAGCCGAACGCGGCCGCGTCGCGGCCCGCGCAGGGACGCCTACCCAGGCCGCGGAGCTGTTCGAGCAGGCGCTCGGCTGGTGGCGCGGAAACGCGTTCGACCAGCTGCCGGCCGAGGTCGGTGGCGCCGAGAGTCTCCGTCTGGAGGAGGCCCGGTGGACGGTCCGGGAGGCGCTGATCGACGCGCGAATCGCACTCGGTGAGCATGATCAGGTGCTACCGGCGCTGCGTGCGCTCACGGTGGAGTACCCGACCCGGGAGCGCCTCTGGGCGCAACTGCTGGTCGCGTTGGAGCGCAGCGGTCGCCGGGCCGAGGCGCTGTGCGAGTACCGCGACCTCTATCAGCGGTTGGTGACGGAGCTTGGGATCGAGCCCGGCGCGGAACTGCGCCGCGTGCATCAGCAGGTCCTGGACCCGGATCGCGGCTGGTCGCGGTCGTCCTCGGAGCAGACGGGCACGCCGGCACCGCTGAACCGGCAGTGAACCATCCGCGGGAATCCCCACCGAGGGACCGTGCCTCCACCTGCCCGTAAGGCGGAGCAATGCGAACTTAGGGAGCATCCATGACGGCGAGCTGTGGATCCCAGCACCTGGCGCCCGGCGGCCGGTTCGGCGGGGCGACCCGGGGCCGGCAAGGCCGTCACGGCGGTGGGGGATCCGTCCCCGGCGGGTTCCTCCGCTGAGCGGCTGGGGTCGCGGTGACAACGCCCATCACTGCCCGTCGGCTGGGCCGCGGCGACGCCCGGCGGGCGCCGTCCCGGCCGAGCTGCTGGTTCGTCGCCTTCGCGGACCGGGAACCGGTGACGCTGCCCGCCGGGATCCGCAGAGTGCTCAGACACGCCTCGGGGCGGCCGTGGATCGTCGGCGACTGGCCCGATGAAGCGGTGGTCAGCGCGGCGACCGGTCGGGCCCGGATAGCGCTGGTCGGTTGTGCCGCGACGAATCCCACTCAGCTCCTGCGGTTGCTCCTGGCGGCGCGGGACGTGCACGCTCTCGACATCGCGCGCGCCGTGGCCGGCGACTATCACGTCATCGCCGAGATCAACGGGCAGCGCAGGCTCCAGGGCAGCCCGACCGGCACACGGCGGATCTTCACCGCGGTTTCGGGGGGGCAGAACGTCGCCGCGGATCGCGCCGACGTTCTTGCTGAACTGACCGGCGGCGGACTGAACCGGACGGCGCTGGCGCTGGCGCTGCTTGCCCCCTGCCCGCCGCACCCGCTCGACGACCTCGTTGCGTGGGAGTCGGTTGAGGCCGTGCCACCCGACCACTACCTGTTCGCGGACCGTGATGGACGGGTCGAGCTGATGCGCTGGTGGCGGCAGCCGGCAGCGGCGCGTTCGCAGGCCGAGGGCGCACCGATCCTGCGCGCGGCCCTCACCGAGGCGGTGGCCGTGCGGGTGGCGGCGGGGCGCACGGTCAGTGCGGACCTGTCCGGTGGGCTGGATTCGATCTCGGTGTGCTGCCTGGCGGCCCGCGGTCCGGCAGACATCGTCGCCGTCACCGGGATCGCCCGGGGCGCCGATGGCGACGATCCGCGCCGGGTGGCCCGGGCGGTCGCCTCGCTGCCCGGCGTCGCCCGGGAAATCGTGCCCGCACGCGAGCTCCCGCTTGTCTTCGACGGCCTCGCCTGCGCCGGTGAGCCGCTCGATCATCCCTTCGCCGGCGTCGTCGACCGGGCGAGGCTGCGCGCGGGGCTCGAGCGGGTCGCCCTTTACGGTCCGCGCCTGCACCTGACGGGTTCCGGCGGCGAGGAAATCGCCGGGGGTACGCCGAACTACCTGCCTCGGCTGGCCCGCCGGCACCCCTGGACCGCGATGCGGCACCTGAGCGGCTACCACGCCCGCCAGGGCTGGCCGTGGGTCGCGAGCCTGCGGATGATGCGCCGTCGGGACTATTCCGACTGCCTGGGCGACATGGCCCGCACCCTCCATCAGGCTGCGCGTGGGGGGAACCCGACGCGGCACGGGCCACCCGATGTGACGGCTCTGGACTGGACGCTGCCGCCGATCGTCCCGGTCTGGCTGACCCGCGTCGCCCTGGGGCTCATCGCGGAAGCCCTCGGCGACGCGGCTCGCCGAGCCAGCCCCCTGGCCCCGACGCGCGACGGACACGCCGACCTGTTCGCGATCCGCACCGCCGCGTCCGCCTTCCGGCTGCTCGACCAGGTCGCGGCCCCGGTCGGCCCGCCGCTGAGCGCGCCGTTCCTCGACGACCGGGTCGTCCGCGCCGCACTCGCCGTTCGGCCGCAGGAGCGCACCTTCCCGTGGCAGGACAAGTCGCTGCTCAAGGAGGCGATGCGGCAGGTGGTGCCGGCGAACTGCGGGTGCCGGGAGACCAGCGCGGACGCCGACGCCGAGCAGGACCGGGGGCTGGCGGCGAACCGTGGCGTCCTGATGGGGCTGTGCGACGATTCGCCGCTGGCCGAGCTCGGGCTCATCGAACCGGACGCGCTGCGGGAGGCGTGTCGGCGAGGCACCGACGCGGACCGCCGGCCCGAGACCCTCCAGGCGACCTTCGCGGCCGACGCATGGCTGCGTACCCTCGCCGGTCGCCTCGACTGAGCGCGGGCGGGCCGCGGGAGGCCGGCGGGAGGCCGGCGACGGCACCCATGGCGTGGGAGATCTGCTGACGATCGACGGACCAGCAGGAGTGGACATGGTGATGTTGCGATCCGACGTGGTGCGGGCGCCGACCGAATACGGCGCCGTGCTGTTGCACACCGACGATGGGCGGTACTGGACGCTCAACCCCTCGGGTGATCTGGTGCTCCGCGTGATGCTGGACGGGGGAGACGTCGCGGCCGCCGTGCGGGAGTTGTGCGCGACGAGAGAAGTCGATCCGCAGGTCGCGCGCCGCGACGTCGAGGGCCTGCTGGCCCAGCTCGCCGATGTCGGCCTGATCGAGCCGCCGTCTGAGGCCAGCCGGTCGTCTGAGGTCGAGGCCGGGTGCCCCGGCCACCACGTCAACAGGTCGGAGGCACGGTGGTGACGGCGCTGATGGTCGTCGAACCGTCGGAGGTCCTGCTGCGCCCCGGTCGCCGGTTGGGGGCGATGGCCGCGGTCGGGGCCGCGCGGCTGCTCGCGACCCAGCCGCCTGCGCGCATCCGTCGCGTGCTCGCCCGGCTGGGCTCCGGCGCCCGGCCGGCGGAATACACCAGCGCACTCGCCGCCCGCCGGGCGGTGATGGCCGTGAGCCCCACATGTCGGGGGGAGCGGGGTTGCGTGCCCCGCTCGATCGCCACCACCCTGCTGTGCCGGATGACAGGCAGCGTGCCGACCTGGTGCGTCGGGGTGCGCACTGTCGCGCCGTTTGCCGCGCATGCGTGGGTCGAGGCCGACGGTGTGATCGTCGGGGAGTCGATGCCGCCCGGCTACCTGCGGGCGCTGCTCGTCGTCGGGCCGGGGGCCGCGCCGTGGTGAGGGGGCTGGCTGAGCTCTGGGCGTTGCTGCGTGGGTACCGACGACCCGTGATGATCGCCACGGTGCTGACCGTGATCGGCACCGGTGTCGGGGTGCTCCAGCCACTTCTCGTGATGAGAGTGATCGACACCGCGCAGGCGGGTGGCATCCCGTTGTGGCTGGTTGGGGCGCTTCTGGGCCTGTTTGTGGGCCAGGCGATCATCGACACCATCGGGCATTACCTACTGGAACGAGCCGGTCAGGGGATCCTGCTCAGCCTGCGCCGGCGGCTGATCGGCCATCTGCTTGCGCTGCGGGTGCAGATCTTCGACACCCGCCGGATCGGGGATCTCATCTCGCGGGCGAACACGGACACCACCGTGGTGCGGGAAGCGGTGGCCTACAGCTTCACCTCGGTGATCACCAACCTGATCGGGGTGGTCGGTGCCATCGCCCTGATGGTCTGGCTCAACGTCTGGCTGTTCCTGCTCGTCCTCGCGGTGGTCGCCGTGGCCGGGGTGATCGTCCTCAGCGCGCTGTCCCGCATCCGCGCGGTGTCCGAGCAGGGGCAGGCCAGCGTCGGGGGCATGACCGCGGACCTGGAACGAGCCCTGGTCGCCATCCGCACCGTGCGGGCGAACCGGGCCGAGCTCCGCGAGACCGAGCGGATCGGCGATCACGCCGCCGGCGCCTACCAGGCGGGCCTGCGGATGGCGAAGCTGGACTCGGTCATCGCTCCTGCCATGCAGCTGGCCGTGCAGGGCAGCGTCCTGGTCGTCCTGCTGGCCGGGGGTGTGCTGGTGGCCCGGGGTTCGGTCTCGCTCGGCAGCCTCGTCGCCTTCCTCCTCTATGCGACCTACCTGGTCATGCCGTTGTCTGCGCTCATCGAGTCCGCGGCGACGATCCAGCGCGGTCTCGGCGCGCTCTCGCGGGTCAACGCCGTGTTCGCGCTGCCGCGGGAGGACGACGACAGCGTGCCCCCGGCCGAACGAGCAGGCGGGGGAGAACGGCTCGCTGCGGCCGCAGCGCCGACGCCGACGGGTGACGGCGACCGATCGGCGGCGATCGAGCTGCGAGACGTGCGATTCGCCTACACCGCGACGCCTGTGCTGCGTGGAGTGTCGTTCCAGGTGCCGAGGCGGGGCCACATCGCGCTGGTCGGCGCCTCGGGAGCAGGCAAGTCGACCGTCCTCGAACTTGTCGAGCGGTTCTACGATCCGGATGAGGGCCTGATCCTCTTCGCCGGCCGCGATGTCCGTTCCCTCTCCCGCAGTAGCGCCCGGACCTGGGTGAACCTGGTCGAACAGAACACACCGGTGCTGCACGGCACGCTGCGGGACAACATCGTCTATGCGATGCCGGACGCGGGCGAGGACGAGATCGCGCAGGTGGTGGCGACGGCGGGGCTGCGGGATCTTGTCGACCGGCTGCCGGACGGGCTGCACACCCCGGTCGGCGATCACGGCGTGCTGCTCTCTGGTGGGGAGCGACAGCGGGTGGCGATCGCCCGGGCGCTGCTGCCGCGCCCCGCCGTGCTGCTGCTGGACGAGCCGACGTCCCAGCTCGACGCGGTCAACGAGCGCGCGCTCACCCTGGCGATGCGTCGGATCGCCGCCGAGCGCGCCCTGCTCGTCATCGCCCACCGCATCTCCACGGTCCGCGCCGCCGACCGCATCGTCGTGCTGGACGAGGGACGGGTGATCGCGGAGGGCACCCACGACGAGTTGATGGCGACCAGCGCGTTCTACCGGGGGCTCGCCACAGCCCCACCGACGCGGCCCCGGGCAGCGGCGCAGGAGCGACCTGCGCGAGACGAGCATCCGCCGGCGGGTCCGTTCGGACCGCCGCCGGGGGGCGGCGACGGCCCGGTGGGCCCCCTCAGCCCGTCAGGGCGCCGTCGAGGGGGACGTGCGGGGCGTCGCGCCGCCGTGGGGTGAGCTACCCCCATCGCCGGGGGAGTCAGGGAGTCAGGGGGTCAGGGCGGACTTGCGGACCTTGCCCATGGGATTGCGGGGTAGCTCGGAGACGAAGTGGATCTCCCGCGGTCGTTTGTGGACGGACAGCTCCCGGGCCACGAAGTCGGTGAGGTCGACCGCGGCCGATCGGCTGCTCCTTCCACCGCCGATTAGGTCGGGGGCGACGACGAAGGCCGCGATCCGCTGCCCGAGGTCGTCGTCGGGAAGGCCGACGACGGCCGCCTCCCGTACCTGCGGATGTGCCAGCAACGCGGCCTCCACCTCGCCCGCGCCGATGCGGTAGCCCCCGGACTTGATCAGATCTGTCGACCGTCGTCCGACGATGCGGTGGTGCCCATCCGGCGCGATCACCGCCGCGTCTCCGGTCCGGAACCAGCCGTCGGCGGTGAAGGAGGCGTCGGTGACGTCCGGGCGGCCCAGGTAGCCCCCGAACAAGGTCGGTCCCTGGATCTGCAACTCGCCGATGCTCTGCCCGTCGGCCGGCAGTGCAGCACCGGTCTCGTCGTCGACGAGCCTGGTCCGCACGCCCTTCAGCGCCGCGCCGACCCAGCCGGCGCGGCGCTCGCCGTCGGCGCGGCTGCTCGTCGTGATCAGCGTCTCGGTCATCCCGTAGCGCTCGATGGGCGCCGAGCCGGTGAGCGTGGCGAGCCGGGCAAGGATCGGCGTGGGCAGGGCCGCGCTTCCGGAGACAAGCAACCGGGCCGCGGCCAGGGCCCGCGCGCTGTCCGGATCGTCGCAGACCCGGGACCAGACCGTCGGCACGCCGAAGTACAGGCTTCCACCGGCGGCCGCATACGCGGTCGGAGTCGGCCGGACGGTGTGGACCAGTCGGCTGCCGACCCGCAGCGCGCCGAGGACACCCAGGACGAGGCCGTGCACGTGGAACAGCGGCAGCCCGTGCACGAGGGTGTCGTCCGGGGTCCAGGCCCAGGCCTCGGCGAGGGCGTCGAGGTCGGCGGCGATGGCCGCGGCCGGCACCATGACGCCCTTCGGCGCCCCGGTCGTGCCGGAGGTGTAAAGGATGAGTGCCGCCTGGTCCGAACGTCGCTGGCCGCCCGTCATCGCCTCCGGCGACGCGGTGCGGGCGGCGGGATCGACGGGCACCACCGGAACCGGAAGATCCTCCCAGTCCGGGGAGCCGAGCAGCAGCTCGGCGCGCGAGTCCCGCAGGATATGGCCGCGTTCGCGCGGACCGGAATCCGGTGGCACCGGGACCGCCGGCACCCCGGCGAGCAGGCAGCCGACGACGGAGACGACGGGGGCCATGGAGGCCTCGGCGTGCACCGCGACCGCCCCGGCCCCCGCGACGCGCCCGGCCACGGTCGCCGCGGCTCCCATCAGCTCGGCCCGGGACAGAACCACTTCGCCGACCTGCACGGCCGGAGCGTCGTAATCGACGTCCAGGGATGGGAAGAGCAGCGTCACGTCCGGATCCTCTCGCCGCATCAGCCTGCCCCCACGACGGTACGGGCTACCGCGGGTGCCGAGCCCGCGGAACCCCCGTCAACCGCCGGATCAGACCGGGCCCTGGCGGCGCTCCTCCCGCGGCGACGGATCCGGCGGCCGCTCGGCTCCCGGCCCTTCGCCCTCGGCCCATACTGTCCGGTCCACGATGCCATGCGGGCAGCGGCCGGACCCATCACGGGCAACCGGCTGCGGGCCTCGGGCTCCGGCGATGGCGGCCCCGCGAGCCCGGCGGCATTGTTTGCATCCAGTTACGCTGATCAGCGGCACCATCCGCTCCGGTTCCGGCTGGTCGGTCACTTGTTCCCGCCGATTTTGCCGGTGCCGTTGCATGAGGTGCATCTGGTCATCTGCGCGCCGGGGTACGCGCCGTCCTCGTCCCTCTCCGCGTTCGGCGCGACAGTCTCGCCTTTCCCTTGGCAGGTCGGGCAGTCCGCGGCGGTGGTGCCGGCATCGACTGGGTTGCTACCGGACCCGCCGCGCTTCGTCCCCCCGCTGCCGGACGATGCTCCACCCCGGGTGTTCCCGCGCTTGTTCCATGCCACGCTTGCTCTCGTACCGCGTCGACGGTAACCCCGGAACCGGCAGGGGAGGCAGGGGAACAGCCGGATCTGTTACCGGCCGACGTGGGTCAGACCGCGGCGGCCCGGCGGCCGAGCTCCTGCATCAGCGGCTCCTGCGAGGGCGAGCGCGTCAGACGTCCGCTCCGGCCGGAAGTGCGGGCCGCTGCGCCGCCGCCACGAGCTCGCCAAGGTCCCGTACTGCCGGCAGTGATCGCCAGCGGGTATCCAGCCGCTGCCATGTCTGGGCGGCCGGCCCGACAACCCATGATGTGCGCTGGTCACCGACCGCCTCCGACGCGCTGCGCGTCGCCGCTGCGGCCCGCTCTGGATCCGGCTCAGCGCGGCACAGGTAGCTGCGCGCAAGGGCGTTGTAGGAGCCGCCCAAGTTTGTCGTATGGCCCGCGGCGCGATGGGCATCCACCGCCCGACGCGCGAACTCCTCCGACGCCGGATCCTCCAGCGTCGCGAGGATCGCGGCCGTCTGAGCCAGCGCTTGGTCCTCATCCACTTGCACCTCGCCAGGCAACACCGGGCCCGCCCACACGTGGCTCCACATGTCGTCGAGCGCGGCTCGGGCGCCGATCTCGTCACCGCCGCTGGCCGCAGCCCGGGATTCGCACGCGGCGAGCATGGGCCTCGCATACGGGTGTGCGTTACGACGCCGCTCGGCGGCGACGGCCTACGCGCGATGAGGATTGTTCCGGAAGTACTCGAAGCTGCTGTCTACGGCGGCGACACAGCCGGACAGCAGCCGGTCTCCTGCCTCTTGAGCGTGCTGGCCGGCTAGGTCGAGATATGTGTCGCTGGCCGCCTGCTCGCCCAAGTCGTTGGCGGTCAATGCCAGATAGATCGAATACTGGCCGGCCCGCAGATCCAAGACCGTGCGCGTCCGCCCGCGTACCCGGCCATCCAGCATCTGCTCCGTCGACCGCCACCTGCGTTCCGCGCGCTCGGCCAGGACCATGGCCGGGGTGGTCGTGTATGCCACGGCGATCTCATTGATGTCAGCCTCGATCTCGCGCAGGGTCGGAGGTGCGATCGCGGCGGCTGCGGCAATGCGTCCCGAGATCTGGGCGGCAGCGGCGGCGGCCCCGAGCAGGCCGAATTCGCGGCGGTCCGTCGGACCCACCTCCTCGTCCGTGGGGGGCACCGGTAGACCGGTACGCATGGCGTGGATCCGTCGTCTCCAGCGTGAGAGCTCGCCCGCGGTGGCGCAATAGCTATCGAGGCGAGCTGCCATACGTTCAGATGGCAGCAGCTCGCCCTGCTCGACCCGGGTCAGGTCGGCCCGGTCAACGCGCGCCTCCTTGGCAAAGCCGCGTACGGATCGGCTACCGCGTAGATCCGTGATCCGCCGCGCGAACTCGGCCATCTCCAGCTTCCACGACTCCACGGCATCCCCCTGCTCGCGGGGTGTGGTGTGGCGTGTACACCAACCTGGTGCACGTGTCCGACTCGATGTGGGGCGTCTTCGCGCGGCCCGGCGTGGGCCTGGCGACCAGCTCCTACAGCAGCGTCCCGGCCGAGCATGAGCAGGTCACCGGCCGGCGCGGCTCCCACGCCCGGACCCGGGAGAACATCATCAGGACGCTGCAGCAAAACATCCCGCTGAGTGTCGGCCTCATCGACACCGGGACTGGCGACGTCAGCCGGGCGCGCGCCGAGCTGCTCGGCCTCGGCGTCACCAACATCCGCGTCGACAAGGTTCGCGCGTTCGGCCGCGCGGCCGGCGGCGATGCCAAGGAGGGGGGCTGCGAGAACTGCGGGCTCGGTCGTGCGGCGGTCCAGCCTGACGGCAGGCGCACTCCGTGCGTGATGGTCAGTGACTGCGACGGCGGCAACATCCTGGACGCCCCGTTGGCCGACCTCCTGACCGGGCAGCGGTGGCTGGACGCGGTGGGCTCAGTGCCGCGGCCCCAGGGGGTCGTGGAGGGGTGTGTGCCGAACGACGGCAGCGACTTGCCCCCCCGCGGGCGAGACGACGTGCCAGCCGGACTACGACTCGTGACTGAAGGTTGGCAGCTCCACGCCCGCGCCTTGGCCGATACGGTCACCCATCCCGGCTCCCGCTGGTACCCGGTCGTCGCCGGCACCCCGCGGCACGAACTCGTGCCCGCCTGGTGGGCGCGCGGCGGCGGGGAGTGGGTTGTGCGCCGCGGGCCGCTTGCGGACGCCTACGCCGACCGGTCGCTGGTCACCCGCGTGGGCATTGCCCACGCCGATCATGCGGCCGAGGACGATCGGCCCACGGGCCGGGTGACCTCGTCGTCCACCCTGCCCTCCCTGGTCACCGCTACCAGCGCGGGCCCGACGGCCGGCACACCGCGATCATGACCCACCCGGATGGATCGTGGGCTCGGGCCACCGCGGTCGGCACCGAACTCCCGATCGTCCACCAGGGCGGGCCGCGCCGCCTGTGGGACGTGGCCGACGCCGTGCGCGACGAGTGGCCCCGGCAGGGTTGGACCCCGTGGCTCGGCGCCCGCGCGAAGATCGAAGACGACGGTTCGATCCGGCTCGCCCGCGGTGACTGGAAGGCCACCATCCCCGCCCGTCGCCCTGACGGCGGCTGAGCCACGACAGCGGTTTCGGGCGCCGCTCGGCCCATCGTCCGCTGATCCGAGGTTGGACTACGCTGGCGCGCTGTGCCAGGTCCAGCGTCCCCTCCAGAACCCCCGTCGGTGCCACCGTCCGATCCGGCGGTCGCGGACCCGCGTGTGACACCGCGGGTGACCGTCGTCGGGGTGGGCGCGGACGGCTGGATCAGCCTGTCTTCGGCAGCGCGCGACGCCATTCGCGCGGCCGACGTGCTCTTCGGGGCACGGCGACAGCTTGATCTCATCCCGGAACGCGCCGACGGACACAGGATCGGCGCACGCAGGATGACCTGGCCTTCGCCGCTTCTGCCGGGCCTCGCCGGCCTGCTGGCCGAGCATGGCGTCACGGTGGCCGGGACGGGCGGCGCCGATGCCGCCAGCGACGCGAAGTCCGCCGGGGACGCGAAGTCCGGCAGCGACGTCTGCGTCCTCGCCAGCGGCGATCCGATGTTCCACGGGATCGGCACCACGCTCGTCCGCCTGCTGGGATCGGATCGGGTGCGGGTGCTGCCCCATCCCTCGTCGGTGTCCCTGGCCTGCGTACGGCTGGGGTGGGCCGTGGACGGGGTCGACGTCGTGAGCGCGGTGGGCCGCCCGTTGGCTCAGGTGCACGCCGCGCTCGCGCCGCATCGCCGCCTGCTGGTGCTCAGCGCCGACGGGACCACGCCCCTCGAGCTCGCCGATCTGCTGGTCGACCGCGGTTACGGCAGGAGTCCGCTGACGGTGTTGGAGCGGCTCGGCGCGGCCGACGAGGCTCGACAGCAGGCCCCGGCCCGAGACTGGGCGGCCGCGTCCGCCGTCTGGCGGGCCACTGGCACGGTGGGGCCGAGCAGCGCCCGGATCGTCTCCTCGCTTCGCCCACCGGCGGACCTGAACGTGGTCGCCGTCGAGCCGCTGCCCGCGCAGGGGGCCGCGCACCGGCCGCGCACGCCCGGGTTGCCCGACGACGCCTTCGAACACGACGGCCAGATCACCAAACGCGAGATCCGGGCGGTAACCCTGGCCAGCCTCGGCCCTGTCCCCGGCGAGCTGCTCTGGGACGTGGGGGCGGGTTCCGGCAGCATCGCCATCGAGTGGATGCGTGTCCATGCCAGCTGTCGAGCGATCGCCATCGAACCCCGGGCCGATCGAGCGGAGCGCATCCAGCGCAACGCGACGGCGTTGGGGGTACCGGCGCTACGCGTCGTCACGGGCCACGCCCCGCAGGCCCTGACGGGCCTGCCTGCGCCCGACGCGGTTTTCGTCGGCGGCGGTGCCACGGCCGTCGGGCTGCTCGAAGCCTGCTGGGCGGCGTTGGCGGGGCGCGGCCGGCTCGTTGTCAACGCGGTGACGCTCGAGTCCGAGGCGGTGCTCGCGGCCTGGTACGCGCGGCGAGGTGGGGAGCTGACCCGTCTGTCGGTCAGCCGGGCGTCACCCGTCGGCGGCTTTACCGGATGGCGTGCGGCGATGCCGGTGACCCAGTGGACGGTCTGGCCGGGTGACCACGCCGCTGACGGCGACCGTTGATCGGTTGATCAGCTGATCAACCGATCAACCGAGCAGGTCCAGGACGCAGCGGTCGGCCGGACCCCCGGGTATCGCATGGTCGGGGGCGGCCAGATGCTGCCGCCAGTGCCGGTCGGCGCCCGCCGCATCACCGATCTCGACGAGGTCGACGAGGGCGGCGTGGAGCTGGCGGGTGGCACCGGCGCTCAGCCGGTTGTCCACCGCCCGGTCGACGGCCGCCGCCGACGCGGGCGAGGCGTCGGGGCCCGCGCCGGCGATGGCATGACCATGCTGGGCGCTGGTCAGCTCGACGAGATGTTGCAGCATGCCGGTGACCACCGACAGGGACTTGTTGCCGGTGAGCTCGACGACGGCCAGGTGGAACGCCGCCTGCGCCGCCGCGAGTGCCGTGGGGTCGTCGACGACCTCGTCGGCCTCGGCAAGGATGCCGCGCAGGACCGACACGTCCACCGCATCGTGCCGTTCGGCTAGCAGCGCCGCGCACGGTGGCTCGATGATGGCGCTGGCCTGATGGACGTCGCCCAGGGTGGCACCGCGATGTTCGAGGACGAGGCCGGCGTAGCGGGCGGCGACCGTTGGACTCGGGAGGTGGACCCGTGCGCCGCCGTGAGCTCCGCGGCGCACCGAGATCAGCGCCTCCGCCTCGAGGACGCGAAAGGCTTCGCGCAGAGTGGGCCGGGAGACGCCGAACTGCGTCATCAGGGTGGGTTCGGGAGGGAGAGCATCGCCCTCGGTGAGCTCGCCGCGAATGATTCTCCGCCGCAGTTGGCTGGCGACGAGTTCGGCGGTCTTGGGGACGCGGACCCGGCGGCCCACCGGCACCGCGCTTACCGGAAGCGGAGGGGACACCCGCGAGATCCGATCGTCGATGGGCGGGGGGGACCCCGGTGGCTCGGCCGACGCCCGGCTGCCGGCCGGTGCGGACGGTGCCTGCGATGTGCCTGGGCGGGATGCCGCCGGAGCGGCTGGCCGGGCCATGAGCGGTCCTCCTGCAAAGGCGCGCGTCGGTTGCCGATCGATGATCGTTAAACATCGGTGGACTGTGCGGGCTATTTATGTTAACAGACATCTTTCGCCCGGATTGCCGGCTGGCGGGCCGCCGTGCTGGTGGTCGGCAGGAATGCGCCGGGCGGACTCGTGAGCCCGGCTGTGGTATGTCTGGTTGCTATGGGCATCGTCTCGCCGGGCTTTCACGGCCGCCGGCGGTCGGCACGTACCTACCTTCCGCCAGGTCAGTACCTGGAAAAAGGGTTCCCGGTCCTCTCCGCGGGGCCAACTCCACGGGTGACGCGCGACCAGTGGGAGTTCGTGATCACGAATGAGGACGGGCGCAGATACCGCTGGAGCTGGCAGGAGTTCATGGCTCTGCCGAGCGAGACACCTACCGTCGACATCCACTGTGTCACCCAGTGGTCCAAGCTTGGCACTGCGTGGCAGGGCGTCTCGCTGGATGTGTTGCTCGCCGAGGTCGAGACCTCCGCGGACTTTGCTCTCGCCTACTCCTACGGTGGCTACACCACCAATCTGCCGGTCGATGACCTGCTGGACGGGCGAGCCTGGGTCGTCCACCGGTTCGACGGAAGCGATCTTGATTCCGAGCATGGTGGCCCGGCCCGCCTGCTCGTGCCCCACCTGTATTTCTGGAAGTCCGCCAAGTGGGTGCGCGGCCTCCGCCTGCTGGCCGAGGACGAGCCGGGCTTCTGGGAGGCCGGCGGATATCACGAGCGCGGTGACCCCTGGCTCGAGCAGAGGTACCGCGGCGACTGAGCCATCCGGATGGCTGTCTGGATGCGATGGTGGAGGGAGGGGCGGGGCGTGGCGGAGCCGCTGCGGGAGCCGGCGGCTCGGCCGACGGCGGCCGGCCGGCTGCCCTGGCACGTCGCCCGTCTGGCCGAGGTGCGCGACGAGACGCCGAGCGCGCGGACTCTTGTGCTCGAGGTGCCGCAGTGGCCGGGTCATCTCGCCGGCCAACGGGTCGACGTACGTCTCACCGCCGAGGACGGCTACACCGCCCGCCGTAGCTACTCGCTCGCGGCCCCGGCCGATGGCGCTCGCGTCGTCCTCACGATTCAGCGCGTCGCGGACGGCGAGGTCTCGCCGTACCTGACTCAGGTTTTCGCCGTCGGCGACCCGGTGGAGATCCGCGGCCCGATCGGCGGCTGGTTCGTCTGGCGTCCGCAGGACCGGGCACCGGTGCTCCTCGTCGCCGGCGGCTCGGGCATCGTGCCGCTGATGGCCATGGTGCGTGCCCGCGCCGCCGCGGCGAGCCGGGCGCCGTTCCGGCTGGCCTACTCGGTCCGCACGCCGGGCGCCGGTTACTACTCGGCGGAGCTGCGGCTGCGCTCCCGCGCCGATCCCGGCCTCGACGTCACGCGGATCTACACCAGAGCGACGCCGCCGGACTGGTCGAGCCCGCCGCGTCGCCTCGGTCTCGCCGAGTTGTCCACGGTCGCGTGGCCCGCCGAGTTCGCGCCGACGTGCTACGTCTGCGGGCCGAACGGCTTTGTCGAGTCCGTCGCGGACATGCTCGTCGCGCTCGGCCATGATCCGTCCCGGGTCAGGACCGAACGCTTCGGCCCGGGCGGGCGCTGAGGCCGAACTCCGGCGGTCGGCACTGGTGCCGATGTGGACCGTGAGAAGCACATTCATGTCGTCGTACGACTATCTTTGCGAATCTCGCCGAAGATCTACCTGATTGTGGGGTCGGTTTTGCTTTCGGTATGCTTTCCCGTCGTATGGTCTACCGCATTCGCGCTGGCCTCGCTGAGGGCCGGCCGGTTGGCGGCGTTGGCCACTGCGGATCACGGTTGTGGCCTTCGCCGGGGCGATTTCGTGGCCCACCGGGTCAGAACGGGGGAGCGGTGACGTGAGCGGTGATGCCGGGTGCCGGGTGGGGACGTCGTGGCTTGTGGGGACGTCGGATGAGTAGTGGTGACCGTCCGCAGCCACCGGTCTCTCGTCGACGGTTGTTCGCCTGGTCCGCTTCGAGCGCGGCGGGCATCATTCTGCTCACCGTGGTCGATCCGGCGCGGGCGAATGAGGAGTCCCGTGCCGGCCAGCGGGCCGTCGACTCGGCGGCCCGGCCGCCCGGCACGGCCGGCAGTCGGTCCGGCGCCGTCCGGGGATCGGCGGGAGAGGCCGCGAGCGGCACGATCGGTACCGCGGCGGTGCCGGTTCCCACCGCGGTGCCGGTTCCCGCCGCACCCGCCCACCGGATCCACGAGCTGCGGCCGGATGCGCCGGCCAGTGCCATCGCGCTGACGATCGACGATGGTCCGCATCCGGTCTGGACTCCCCGGATACTCGAGGTCCTTCGCGTCAATCGGGTATCTGCGACGTTCTCGCTGGTGGGCGCGCAGGCGGCGGCGAACCCGGAGCTGGTGCGCCGCATCGTCGCGGAGGGGCATACCCTTTGTAACCATACGATGACCCACCCGCAGCCGTTCAGTCGCCGTACACCGGACCAGATCCGGGTCGAGATGACCCGCGCGCAGTCGGCGATCGTGGACGCGGGCGCTGAGCCGCCTCGGTTGTTCCGTGCACCGGGTGGGGACTGGTCCCCGGCCGTGCTTGCGGCCGCCTCCGGCCTGGGCATGACGTCCCTGGGTTGGGATGTGGACCCCCGGGACTGGGCGCGCCCGGGAACCGAGTCCATCCGGCAGTCCCTGGGTGGTGCCCGTCCCGGCGACATCCTGCTGTGCCACGACGGCGGCGGAAACCGCGCGCAGACCGTGGCCGCCCTGCAGCAGGTGCTGCCCATGCTGCGGGCGCGGGGGCTCTCCTTCGTTCCGCTCTGACCAGGTGGTTCATAGACATCCTGCGGGGAACTCTCTCCTACGGACAGGCCGAGGAGAGGGAGCATTCGATGGCTGACGTCGTCAACGAGGGCGCCCGCGGGCTGGGCGCCTGGCACATTCCCCGTAGCCGTGGCGCTGTCAGCGGCTTGCTGCTGATGCTCCTGGGCATCTGGGGCGCACTCATCCCCTTCGTCGGCCCGTACTTCGACTTCGCGTTCACCCCGAACAGCGCATGGACCTGGACGTCCGCGCGGTTCTGGCTGGAGGTACTGCCGGGGATCGCGGCGTTCGTCGGCGGTCTGCTACTGCTGGCAAGCACCAACAGGGGAACGGCTGCGCTCGGCGCCTGGTTGGCAATCGGTGCCGGAGCCTGGTTCATCATCGGTCCAACGCTCGCCGCACCGTGGCACCTCGGGTCGATCGGAACACCTCTCGGCGGGTCCGCCCGGCAGGCTCTCGAGTGGATCAGCTTCTACTACGGTCTGGGTGCTGTGGTCCTTTTCCTGGGCTCGACGGCCTGGGGCCGGCTGAGCGTGCGCGGAGTTCGTGATGTCGCTTCGGCGCGGCGGCACCGGGAGCGCACGGCACTGCGATCGCGCGGCGGTCGGGAGGAGACGCTGGCGCCGCCCGTGTCCGAGCCGCAGGTGTACCCGAGCGATCGTCCCTCCTCGGCGCCCGCACCCGGGGCAGGAAGGCCAACCGGGGTCGACTCGGCGGGATCAGACCTTCCGGCGGATGGACGCGCGGGTGCCTACGGACGCCACCGGCGCCGCGACAACGGTTAGGACCCGCGACCCCAGTCAGAACACGGATCATCAACGCGGCGGCGCTCAGCGTCGCCGTGCCGCCGTGCAGATGTGCAGATGTGACATGTCGACGCCAGGCCGGCGATCGTGCTGGTATGAAAATCATGGTGACGCGTGACGACATATCCGAAGTGCGGGCCAAGGTGGCGGCGGCAGTGGCCGGCTTTCAGCCGCAGCGACTGCCTACAGAGGGGCGCCGCCGTGCGGCGGTCGCGGTGGCACTCGGCGAGGACGCGCAGGGCCGGCCCAGTTTCCTGCTCACCCGCCGGGCTGCCCGCATGCGGACGCACGCGGGGCAGTGGGCGCTGCCCGGCGGCCGGGCGGACGACGGCGAGGATGCCGCGGCAACCGCACGTCGCGAGCTGGCAGAAGAGGTCGGTGTCGAGCTCCCGGCGCAGGAGGTTCTCGGCACCCTCGATGACTACGGGACCCGATCCGGCTTCGTGATGACCCCGGTGGTGTTGTGGGCGGGTTCACGATTGCAGGTCACCAACCCGGAGGTTCGAGAGGTCGCTTCAGTCCATGTCGTACCACTCGACGAGCTGGACGTGCGGCCGCGTTTCCTCACGATTCCCGAATCGGACCGGCCCGTCATCCAGCTTCCGTTGCTCGGCAGCCTCGTGCACGCCCCGACGGGCGCGATCCTCTACCAGTTCGCCGAGCTTGTGCTGAGGGGTCGGCATACCCGGGTCGCCGAGTTCGAACAGCCCGTCTTCGCCTGGCGCTGACCTGCCGTTGCTTCTCAGCGACTGATAGTGCCCAGATGGCGTGGCGCCACGTTCGCTGATCATGCCGCCTCACCTCTCGGTGAGGTCAGTCGTCGGGCCGGGCGTTCACGAGCCCGCGAGCCGGGCGGAATCGAAGGCGCTGGCCGGGTCGGCACTGCGCGGCCAGTGGAAGATCCGCGGCCGCGACGACACCCAGTACGGGATAGCCGCCGGTGACCGGGTGGTCCGCAAGAAAGATCACGGGCTGGCCACTCGGGGGAATCTGAATCCCGCCGGCGACGACTGCCTCGGACGGCAGCTCGGCGGTGATCCGCCGATGCATCGCGGGACCGCGCAGCCGGACGCCGACGCGATCGCTGTCGGCCGTGACCTCGTATACCTTCGCGCACAGGTCCGCGAGGGCCGCTGCGTCGAACCAGTCCGCCCGCGGACCGGCCAGCACCCGCAACTTCGGCTGGTCGACATAACGGGCATGCGGCGCGAGGTCGACCGTCGGCGGATCGGACATCTCTCGGCCGAGGGGGAGGCGCGCGCCTGCCACCAGCGGTTCGGGCCCGATGCCGGCGAGGGTGTCCCGGGACCTGGAGCCGAGTACGGCCGGTACGTCCACCCCGCCGCGGATGCCCAGATACGTGCGCACGCCCTGGGCCGGGACACCGACTCGCAGCAGCGCGCCCGCCTGTACGTCGACCGGGGCGTACATCCCGATCTGGTGGCCCGCGAGCTCGAGCGGGCAGGGCGCGCCGGTGACGGCGATCATTCCAGGGTGGCTGAACCGGACGATCAGACCCCCGTAGGTGACTTCGATGGCTGCCGCGCTGGGCACGTTACCCACCAGGCGGTTCGCCAGGCGCAGGCTGTGGCGGTCGACGGCACCGGACCGGGTGATGCCGAGGTGCGCGAGTCCGGGTCGGCCGAGATCCTGCACCGTGGCGAACGGCCCGGGGACCACGATCGCGATCTCATCGGCCCGTTCCCCTGGCCCCGTCACGACCGCACAGCCCCGGCGGCGTCCGCCGCGACGAAGCGCACCGCAGCGCCCGGCATGAGCAGGGCCGGTGGATCTCGCGTGAGGTCGAAGACGGTCAGGTCCGTCCGGCCGATCAGATGCCACCCGCCGGGCGACGCCCGGGGGTACACACCGGTGAACTCGTCGGCGATCGCGATGGCGCCTGCCGGCACCCGCGTGCGGGGACTGTTCCGGCGGGGAACACGCAGGCTCGGATCCAGACCGGAGATGTAGGCGAAGCCCGGCGCGAAGCCGCAGAACGCGACCCGATGTCGACCATGCAGGTGCCGTTGGATGATCTGCGCCGGGGTGAGCCCGGTGAGCCGCGCGAGGTCACCCAGGTCGGGACCGTCGTAACGGACGGGAATGATCATAGCCGGCGGCGCGACCTTCGCCGTGGCGGGCGGGTGCCGACCGGCCGACCCGGCCGACACCTCCTGCAGCAGGGCCCGGAGCCGGGCCGGACCGGTGGCTGCCGGATCGAACGCGACGAGGATGGTCCGCGCCGCCGGCACCAGGTCGATGACGCCCGGCGGGATGTTCCGCCGCAGCCGCCCATAAAGTTCTTCGACTTCTTGCAGGTTCGCGACCTCGACGAGCAGTGCTTCGCCCCCGCAGGGCAGGATGCGCATCACGGTCCTTTCAGCAGAAAGGCGACAGCGCGACACCGGCGGTACACAGGGCGTGGCGCAGCCGCCTGACCACCTCGACGGCCCCAGGGGTGTCGCCGTGGACGCACAGGGACCGGGCGAGTATGCGCACCGGTGTGCCCTGTTCGCTGAGCACAGTTCCCTCCGTGGCCATCCGTACGCCTCGGGCGACCACGGCGTCCAGATCGTCCAGCACGGCACCAGGGCGACGGCGGGGGACGAGCGTGCCCTCGGGCGTGTAGGCGCGATCCGCGAACGCCTCACCGACAGTTGTGAGGCCGGCGGCGGCGGCCTGGCGCAACCAGACCGAGCCCGGTAGACCGAGGACCGGCAGCGTCGTGTCGTAGCCGCGGACCGCCTCGACCACGGCCTGTGCCTGTTCGGCGTCGGCGACGATCGTGTTGTAGAGCGCCCCGTGCGGTTTGACGTAGCGCACCCGATCGCCGGCGACCCGGGCGAAGGCGTCGAGCGCGCCGAGCTGGTAGGTGACATCGTCACGCAGGTCATCCGGATCCATGTCGATGCGTCGACGGCCGAATCCGGCGAGGTCCCGATAGCTGACCTGAGCGCCGATGCGTACCCCGAGACGGACGGCGTGCTCGCAGGTCCGCCGCATGGTCGCCGGATCCCCGGCGTGAAAACCGCAGGCCACGTTGGCGCTTGTCACCAGGCCGAGCAGCGCCTCGTCGTCGGTGAGCCGCCAGATTCCGAAGCCCTCACCGAGGTCGGCGTTGAGATCCAGGGGACGCCCCCCGCGGCCCGGTGGATCTTCCCCGAGTCGACGGGCAGCTCCAGTGTCGGCCATGCCTCGATTGTTCACCATGTGCGGGTGGCTCGCCTTTCGGGCGACCCGCTGATGCTTTCGATCCGATCATGCTGATGGCCCGGTTCCTGGCCTGGCACCGCTTTCCGTGCGGGGGCGGTGATAATCGAACCCGTGGAGGACGCCTGTTCGCTCGGAGAAGCCGCCGGGCGCGACCGGCGGTGGTCTTCCGCCGGTCGGGTCGGGCGCGCCGTACTGGCCGGTGCCGTACCGGCCGCAGTGTCGATCGGCCCGTTCCGGCATTCCCGAGGGCCCGCGGACGCTCCGATCGTGGTTGTGGAGTACGCCGACTTCCAATGTCCCTACTGCGCGCGTGCGGCACCCGTCCTGCGCGAGTTCGCCGAGACATCCCAGGGGCAGGTTCGGCTCGTCTTCCGGCACTTCCCCGTCTTCGACATCCATCCCTATGCGCTCACCGCCGCGCTGGCCGCGGAGGCCGCCGGCGTGCAGGGTGGGTTCTGGGGGATGCACGGCCTTCTCTTCGCCCGCCAGGTCCGGCTTGCCGACAGGTTTCTGCACGCCTACGCGGCCTCACTCGGCCTCGACGGAGATCTGGTCATCGGGGACGCGGCGCAGCCCTTCGGGGACGCCGTGGAGGCTGACTATGCGCGTGGGATCGAGCAGGGGGTGCGCGGCACGCCGACGATCTTCATCAACGGCGAACCTTATTGGGGGCGTATGGAGATCGCCCCCTTGCGCAAGGCGGCGAGTCTGTCACTTCGCCGGAACCGGCGTGCGCCATGGTCGCGGGGGTAGACGAGGCACGGGTTCATCGGTCAGCGGCGAGCACAGCGGCATCCGCTCGCCGAGTATCCGCAGGATGACGGTTCCGGCGAGGGCGGCCAGGAGCGAGCCGGCGAGGATGCCGATCTTGGCCTGGTCCCGCAGGGACTCGTCGGTGAAGGCCAGTTCCGTGATGAACAACGAGATGGTGAAGCCGATCCCCGCCAGGGTGGCCGCGCCGAGCAGATGTCCATACCGCACCTGCCCCGGCAGTTGATCAAGACCCGTCCGGATTGCGATCAGGCTGGCCGCGGTGATTCCGCAGGTATTGCCGACGATCAGGGCCGCCGCTACACCCAGCGTGACCGATGATGTCGAAGCCGTGCGCAGGGCCGAGCCATCGAGGTGAACGCCTGCATTCGCCAGACCGAACACGGGAACGACGACGAACGCGCTGATGGGGTGCAGCACACGCTGCAACCGGTCGTTTGCGGGTACCGTTGCCTTCGCTGCCGCCACGGTGAGGCCGACTCGGGTGGCGTTGGAGTCCTCCTGCAGGGCCCGGACGTAGATCGGCACCTCCTCGACCTGGTCGGGACGGGGCGGGACGGCGGGAACGAGCAGACCCACGAGAACGCCCGCCAGCGTCGCATGGACACCGGAGACGTGAATCGCGCCCCAGAGTACAACCGACGCGAGGATGTACGGGGGGAGCTGCCATACGCGCAGCCAACGCAAGGCGAGGATTGCCAGCACCGTCGCGACCGCGACCGCGAGACCGACCAGATTCAAGTGATCCGTATAGAAAATTCCCACCACGGTGATTGCCCCGATATCGTCCACGATCGCGAGGGTGAGCAGGAACAGCCGCAATCGGTCCGGGCACCGGGGGCCGAACAGGGCGAGGATCCCGATGACGAACGCCGTATCGGTGGACATCGGGATGCCCCACCCGCTCGATTCCGGCCCGGATCGGTTACAGACGAAGTAGATCACCGCCGGTAGTGCCAGCCCACCGATCGCGCCGAGAGCGGGCACGGCGATCGTGCGCCGGTCGCGCAGCTCGCCCGTGGTGAACTCGCGGCTGATCTCCAGACCCACGACGGCAAAGAAGATTGCCATGGCGCCGTCGTTCACCCAGTGGTGCAACGTCATGTCGAACCCGGCGTCACCAAGGCGAAGCTCCGCCGTGGTACTCCAGAATCTGTCGTAACTGCCCGACCACGGCGAGTTCGCCCAGATGAGGGCGGCGACCGCGGCGAGCAGGAGAAGAACGGCGCCACCGGCCTCGGTCGCGAGGAACTCCCGCATCGACGGGGCGACCTGCGGCAACCGGACCCGGAGTCCGGGGCCTGGCCGGGGCGGCGCAGTCACCTTCGAGTTTTCCTACCCGGCAGGCCGGGCAGGCCGCTGCGCGAGCCGCATGCGTTCATCCCCGTGCGTCCACGGTCGGCCGACGCAGGGCGGCCTCCACCGCCGAGCCGTCGATGGTCTCCCGCTCAAGTAGCAGAGCGCTCAGCGCGTCGAGGGCATCGCGGTGGGTGGACAACAGGTCGACCGCTCGGACTTCGGCCTCGCGCAGGAGCCGGGCGACCTCGGAGTCGATCAGGCGCTGAGTCTGCTCCGAGTACGGCCGGCTCACCAGTTCCTCCCCGCCGAAGTACTGCGGATTCTGACTGCCGTAGCCGACCGGGCCGACGGCGCTGGACAGGCCGAATTCGCGCACGGCGAGCTGCGTCGCGCCCGTCAGGTCCGACGACGCGCCCGTGGAGCCGTGCCCGAACACGACCAGCTCGGCCGCGCGACCCCCCAACCGGACGGCGAGGCTGTCGAGGAGATAGCCCTCCGAGTAAAGATGCCGTTCAGCCTCGTGCAGTTGCTCGGTCACCCCAAGTGACATTCCGGCGGGCAGGATCGTCACCTTCGCCACCGGGTCCGCATGCTCGCACAGCGCCGCGACCAGGGCGTGGCCGGACTCGTGCACGGCCACGGACTGCTTCTCGTCGGGTAGCAGCGCGTTCGAACCGTCGCGGCGGCCGAGCAGGATGCGGTCCCGAGCCGCATCCAGGTCTCCGGCGGTGACGACCTGTCGGTCCTCTCGCACGGCGTGGATGGCCGCCTCGTTGAGGAGGCTCGCCAGGTCCGCTCCGGAAAATCCCGGGGTACCGCGGGCGATGCGGTTGAGGTCGGCGTCGGCAGCGAGAGACTTGCCGCGGGCGTGCACGCCAAGAATCGCCAGGCGTTCGGCCTGGGTGGGCAGCGGAACGGTCACCTGACGGTCGAAGCGGCCGGGGCGCAGCAGCGCGGCGTCGAGGGTCTCCGGCCGGTTCGTCGCGGCCAGCACCACGACACCCGAATCCTGCTCGAAACCGTCCATCTCCGCCAGCAGCTGGTTGAGGGTCTGCTCCCGTTCATCGTTGCCGCCGATGGCGTTGCCGCCCCGCCGACCGTCGATCGCGTCGATCTTGTCGATGAACACAATCGAGGGGGCGCGCTTGCGGGCCTCGGTGAACAGGTCACGAACCCGGGAGGCCCCCACGCCGACGAACATCTCGACGAACCCGGAGCCGGTGATCGACAGAAACGGCACCTCCGCCTCTCCCTCGACGGCCCTGGCCAGCAGGGTCTTCCCGGTGCCGGGTGGGCCGACCATCAGTACCCCACGTGGCCCGTGCGCGCCGACCTGGCTGTAGTGCTCGGGATTGCGGAGGAAGTCGACGACCTCGGTGATCTCCTGCTTCGCTCCTTCGTAACCGGCGACGTCGGAAAATCGGGTCGTCGGCCGTTCCGCCTCGATGATCTTTGCCTTGGATCGCCCGAACATACCGATGCCGCCGGCGCCGCCGAGCCGGCGTGCCTGCCGGCCCGACCAGACGAAGAAGCCGATCAGGAAGATCAGCGGCAGGAAGCTCAGAACGACCGACCCGAACGAGGTCCCGGTCCGCGTCCCGGTGATCTGCACACCCTTTGTCCGCAACCGACCCTCGAGATCGTCCGTGTTGAGAGCGGTCGGAATCTGGGTGGTGAAGTCCTTGCCGGTCTTCAGGGTGCCGTCGACCGCGCCGTGATCGTTCACGGAGACCGACCGGACCGCGGCCGCGTTCACCCGGTGGAGGAACTCCGAGTACTTCAGGGCCGCCGGCCGGGCAGCGAAGAGGCTCGGCCCGAACAGCAGCAGGAGGGTGATGATGCCGAGCGGCAGGAGAATCCGGCGCCAGCTCGGCATCGGCGGCGGCGCGGGTTTGGGCGGGGTATCTTTCGGCGGTCCCGGCCGCGCCTGGGTGGAAGGATGGATGGTCCCGAGGCGGACCGGTGAGATCAACTGAAACTCCTGACGGAATCTAGAGTCCGGCGCGGGCGCCGATACGTTCACGTTCCCGGTACCGGCTCGCCCGGTAGACCCCGAGAATGCGGTGGTCCGCGTAGAACGACAGTTCCTCGAACGCGCGGGCGACAGCGGCGTCCTCGGGGCTGCCCTCGATGTCGGCGAGAAACTGGGTGGCTACAAATTCTCCGCCGACCATGTAGCTTTCCAGCTTCGTCATGTTGACGCCGTTGGTGGCGAACCCGCCGAGCGCCTTGTACAGCGCGGCCGGACGGTTGTGCACCTTGAAGACGAACGTGGTCACGATCGGTCCGATTCCGGCCGCGGCACGCAGGTTCTCGCCGGAGAGGATGAGGAAGCGCGTCGTGTTGTGCTCCTCGTCCTCCAGGTCCGCGCGCAGGATCTCGAGTCCGTACGACTCGGCCGCGAGCCGGGAGGCGATCGCCGCTCGGGAGGGATCGCCCGCCTCGCTGATTTCCCGCGCGGCGCCCGCGGTGTCGGCGGCGGCGATGGCGACGAGCCCCAGCCCGTGCAATGCCTCGCGACACTGAGCGAGTGCCTGCGGGTGACTGTGCACCGTCTTCACGTCGTCGAGGGCCGCACCGGGTATCCCGAGCAGCTGATGGCGGACGGGAAGAAAGTACTCGCCGATGATGTGCACCGCCGGCCTGGGCAGCAGCTGGTGGATGTCGGCGACCCGACCGGCGATGGAGTTCTCGACCGGAATCATCGCGAGGTCCACCGCACCGTCCTCCAGCGCTTCGAAGCACTCGTCGAAGGTCTGGTAGGGGACCGCGTCGTAGTCCGGATAGACATCCCGGCAGGCGATGTGCGAGTTGGCTCCCCGCTCACCCTGGAACGCGATCCTCTGTCGTGCGGTCATGCGTACGACCGTACCGGGCCCTCAGGTGCTGGTGGTAAACGCTTGCAGGAGTGTGCGCGACTCGGTCTCGGGCGGTAGCAGGCGGATCCCCGCGTGCAGCAGCACCACGCCACGACGGCCGACGAGCACCGGGTCGAGCAGGATCTCGCCGATGGCCGGCAGCTCCTCCGCGATGCGGGCGACCCGGTGCAGGAGATCGGCCAGCGCTTCGGTGTCGGCGGCGGGCGCGCCCGACCCCCCGACCAGCAGCACGCTGCCGCGGATCTGGTGGATCAGCTCCTCGGCGTCGCGGTCCGTCAGAGGCAGGGTGCGGGCCAGCGGATCGACGAGCAGGTCCGCGACGGCGCCGCCCAGCCGCAGCGAGAGCAGCGGGCCGACGGTCGGATCCTGCCGCAACCTCACGACGGTGGACACCCCGGCCGGAGCCATCGGTTGCACGAGCATGTCGCCGGGACCGACGGCGGCACGCACCGCCTCCCACGCACCGGAGAGCTCATCCGGGTCACCCAGACCGAGCTGGACCGCTCCGACGTCGAGCCTGCTACGGAAGCGCTCGTCGGCGATCTTGAGGGCTACGGGCCAGCCGAGCGACGCCGCCGCGGCCTGCGCCTGTGGCTCGTCGGTGACGCGAGCACTGGGCCACGTCCGCAACCCCACTCCGGCCAGCAACGTGGCCACGGCCGGTTCCGGTAGCCAGGTGCCGTCCTTCGGATGGCGCACGATCTCCGCTCGGGCGCCGTCCAGGTCGATGTGATCCAGCGCCTGCACCCGGCCGTGATCCCGCGCACGCCAGGCGGCGTGGTCGGCGGCGCGGGACAGTGCCAGCGCCGCCGATTCCGGCGACGAGTAGGACGGCACCGACCCGCGGCCGGCGGAGCCGGCCGCGTCCGCCACCGCCAGCGCGGCGGGCATGCCATCCTGCCCGAGATAGGAGGCGAGCACCGGCAGGCCGCTGTCGGCCGCAACCTTCCGCACCGCGGCTCCGAGCCGGTCGACCTGGGCGTGCGGGGCGACAAGGGCGATGATCGCGTCGACGTCGCCCGAGGCCGCGACCAGGCGTAGCGCGGCGTCGAAGCGTTCGGGATCGGCCAGCGGGCCGAGATCGACCGGGTTGGTGGAGTACCGGTGGCCGAGGAGGTCGGCGAGACCCGAGCAGGTCTCGTCGGACAGCGGGGGGATCTCGAGCCCGTAGGTACGGCAGGCGTCGGTGGCGAGCGCCGCGAGCGCGCTGCTCGTTCCCACGATGCCGACGCGTCGTCCGACGGGCAGCGGCTGATGGGTCAGCAGCTGCACGGCGTCGAAGAGCTGGTTCAGGGTGTCGGCGCGGACCACTCCGGCGCTGGTGAACAGCGCGTCCACGCCGGAGTCCGCGGACTCCTGGCCGCTTTTCAACGCCACGACGGGCTTGTGCCGACCGAGTTGGCGAGCGATCCGGGCGAAGCGCCTCGGATTGCCGGAGCTCTGCAGATGAAGCATGATCACGTCGGTCCGTGGATCAGTCTGCCAGTACTCCAGGAGATCGTTCGTCGAGACGTCGGATCGGTCTCCGGCCGAGACGAAGGTGGACAGTCCCACGGCGCGCCGGGCCGCGTCGGTGAGAAACGTGCCGGCCAAGGCGCCGGACTGGGTGAACACTCCGACTCGGCCGGCCGGAGGATCCCCGACGGCGAAGGTGGCATGCAGCCGGGTGGCCGGCGCGGTGTTGATGACGCCCATCGCATTCGGGCCGATCAGGCGCATGCCGCCGTCGCGGGCGATCCGGATGGCGTCCGCAAGCAGGACGCGGCCCTTGTCCCCGCCGTCCGCGAAGCCGGCCGACACGACGATGACACCGCGAACCCGCTTCTGCGCGCAGGCCCGCAGAACGTCGGTCACCCGCTGCGCGGGCACCGCCACGACGGCCAGATCGATCTCGGCGGGCACCTCGCGCAGATCCCTGTAGGCATAGACCGAGGCGACATGGGTGGCCGCGGCGTTGACGGGATACACCGCTCCGGTGAACCCGCTGCGGAGCAGCCGGCGGAAGACCTCATGACCGACCGTTCCGGGCTCGCGGCTTGCCCCGATCACGGCGACCGCTCGGGGGTGCAGCAGCCGGTCGATGCTGCGGGATCCGTCCGGATGGTCCAGACTGCCGCCGACCCGTCCCCGGCGCGCCCGGGTACCGCTCGGGACGTCGTCCCCCGGTTGCACCGGATAGCTCACGCGGATCTGGTTGCCGTCCGCGGGCGTGAGGTCGAAACCGACCGAACGCAGAACCTCCAGAACCCGCCGGCTGCTCGCTGGCACGTCCGCGACCAGCCGGCGCACCCCGCCTGCCCCGGCGGTGTCGATGAGCGTGTCGATGAGCAGCGTGCCGAGCCCCCGCCCCTGATGCGCGTTCTCGACCAGGATCCCGAACCGCGCGCCGTCGCCGCTGCCGATCTTGCTGTACTCGACCATCCCGGCGACTTCGCCGCCGACGAGGGCACCGAGCACCGCGGATGTCCGGCTGTCGGGCGAGATGACCCGCTCGGCGATCAGCGCAGGATCCGCCGTGGCGCTGGCCAGATCCGGGTCATGCGGATTCGCCTCGCGAAGGCGCAGCTGGAAGGCGCTCAGCCGGCCGGTGTCCGCGGGGCCCAGCGGCCGCACCGTGACCGAAGCCTCCGTCGGCGAGCACGACATCCTCGACAGGTGCCGTAGCCGCGCGAGCGGATGGGAAAACCTGTGCCGACCGGTCTGGCCGGGAAGCTGCCATGGTGCGTCCTCCCGGGGCTCAACGCCCCCGTCGCCAGGCGGTGTCGTCTAGGCCACGCGCGGCGGGACCTCGCATCGCCAGGTTGGACCGTGAGGGCCGGCGGCGGTCACCCGCCCCACTATATGATCTTCTTTGCTTTCTATGGTAGTATCGGCTTCTGACGGCGGGGTCTGATCGTGCCCAGGGCGGCGTGAACGCCGAGGGAAATCGTGACGGCAACAGACGATCACGCCGGCGACGGCATTCCAGGAGATTCCGGCCGGCAAGAGTGGGTTTTTCAATCACGTCGTTCACGTTTCCGCGGTTTCGCATCGGATCCTCACGCTGGGCACCCGACGGCGCCGACGAAATTTTGGCAGGCGGAACGGCTGATGCAGTGCCCGGCGGCCCGGCGGCCCGAGGCATCGCTACTCTGCGTGGCGGCCCGCCTTCGGGGTGGGCGACGCCGGCGTCTCGATGTGACGATTGCCACATGAACGTTTGCTCCCTCTCCCACCCCCCGCGTGGACCCGGTGCACCTGATCGAGGTGGCCCGAACGGACGGGTCGCGTCGAGCTCGTTGACCAGCATGACGCCGATTACCCGGGAGCGTTCACGTCGGCGCGCTGGTGATCCGGACCCGGTCGAATCCCGGGGCGGGGACGCGGGACAATGGGCAACCGGACCGGTCGGATGATCCGGACAGGATGGTGACGTGCAGAGGTTCGACGACCACTGGGTCGTCTCCGCGGGCGATCTCGTGGACGACGTCGAGTGCGGGCACCGCGTCGGGCTCACCCACGCGCTCGCCACCGGCCTGTTGTCCGTCGTGGGCGCGCCGGGAGGGCCGCCCGAACGGGGCTGCGGATCAGCGCCCCGGACCCGACCGCGGTCCGGCACGGAGAGGCCCACGAAAGGCGTCTGCTGGCGCATCTGCGGCGGTGTTTCGGTGCCGACGGGGTGGTGGAGATCCTTCGTCCGGCGGCGACCCTCGACGCGCTCGCCGAAGCCAGCGAGCGGACACGTCGCGCGCTCGCTGCCGGTGCGCCGGTGGTCTATCAGGGCGTGCTGTTCGACGGCTCCTTCCAGGGCCGTCCGGACTTCCTGATCGCGGCGCATCTCGACCCGGAGACCGGCGCGCACAGGGGGCCCGCTGAGCCGGGTCACTATGAGCCCTACGATGTCAAGCTTGCCCGGCAGGCCCGGCCCGGGGCGGTGCTGCAGCTTGCCGCGTACGCGGCGGCGCTACCGTCGGTCGGCGTGGCAGTGCCGCGGATGATGCACCTGCTGCATCCCGCGCGTGGAGCCGGCATGACAGGCACCGGCGCCCGGCCGGAGCCGGGCTCCGCCGGGGGTGGGCGCGGCGGGCGGGATGACCGGTCGGCCGCCGTCGCCGTGGTGCGTTCGTTCCGGGTCGATGATGTCGCGCCGATGGTCCGCCATGCTCGTGGTCGCCTCGATGCCCGGCGGGCCGCGCCGGCGGCTGTTCCCGACCCGACGTGGGCGCAGCCCCGTCCGGAGTGCGCAAGCTGCGCCTTCGCCGAGCACTGCGGTGAGGGCCGGGCGGCGGCCCGCGATCTGTCCCTGGTCGCGGGGCTGCGAGCCGAACAGCGTCGGGTGCTGCGCGGCGTGGATATCACGTCTGTGGAGGAGCTCGCTGCCGCGCGCGACGAGCAACGGCCGGTGGCGATGTCCGCTGCCGCGTTCGCCGGGCTGCGCCTGCAGGCCGAACTGCAGGCGGCGCAGGATGCGACCCGCAGCGCGGACGACCCGCTGGGGACGGTGACCGCGCGGATGGTCGACTCCGCGGGCCTCGCGTCGCTGCCCGTGGCGGACCCGGCCGACATCTACTTCGACATGGAAGGCGATCCGTATGCGTTGGACGCCGCCGGCCTGGAGTACCTCTTCGGG
This sequence comes from Candidatus Frankia alpina, assembly GCF_902806485.1. Taxonomy (GTDB): domain Bacteria; phylum Actinomycetota; class Actinomycetes; order Frankiales; family Frankiaceae; genus Frankia; species Frankia alpina. The sequence continues at coordinate 32,813 of NZ_CADCWT010000006.1, forward strand.
GCCGTCACGCTGACCGAGGCTGCGGGCGGGCGGGCCGTGGGCGAGGCCCCGGCGGAGGTCTTCCGGGCGTTCTGGGCGCACGACCGGCCCGGCGAGCGGCTGGCGTTCGAGTCCTTCGTCGACTGGGCCGTGGCGCGGTTGCGCGAGCATCCCGGCGCCCACGTCTACCACTACGCCCCCTACGAGCTCAACGCACTGCGGCGGCTGGCGGCTCGGCATGGCGCCAGGGAACGGCAGATCGACGAGCTGCTTGCCGGCAACCGGTTGATCGATCTCTACGCGGTGGTCCGGCGCAGCCTGCGGATCTCCCAGCCGTCCTATTCGATCAAGTATCTCGAGCCCTTGTTCTTCCCGGACGCGCGGCAGGCGGCGGTGAAGAACGCCGCCGACAGCATCGTGGCGTACGAGTCCTTCCTGGCCCACCGGGACGCGGGGGAGCCGGCCGAGGCCGATCGGATACTTGCTGAGATCGCCGAATACAACCGGGTCGACTGCGTGTCGACCCACCGACTGCACCGCTGGCTACTCGGGTTGGGCCAGGCCGAGGGGGTCGCGCCGCGGGGGAGCGTCGCGGTGGATTCCGCCGCGGTGGGAGCCGATCTCCCCGGCGCTTCCGATCAGGCATCGCCGGCCGGTGCCGACGATGCGGATGCCCTCGTCGACGCGCTGGTCGCGGGGCTGCACCCGGAGCCGGCGTCCTGGTCGGCCGAGGATCGGGCGCGGGCCCTGCTCGCCGCCGCCGTGGGCTATCACCGGCGAGAGAACAAACCGGCCTGGTGGACCTATTTTGCGGCGTTGACCGCCGACCGGACGAGCCTCGAGTTGGCCGACGACTGTGCCGTGCCGACCGGGTGGGCCGTGATCGAGGACTGGGAGGAACCTTCCGGGCGACGTCGGCGCAGCCGCCGGCTGTTGCAGGCGCGTGTCGACCCGAACCGTCCGCATCCATTCGACCGGGGCGAGTCCGTGCGGCTGCTCTACCCGGGGCGGGCGGGCGCCGTCGGTGCGACCACCGACGCCGTCGTCGAACGGGCCGCACCGCACGTGCTGCTCCTGCGCGAGAGCGCGGCCGCGGACGCGGTCAGCCCCGCGCTGCCGACGGCCGTGCTGCCCGGCGCGCCCGTACGGCCCGAACCGAAGCCCACCGCGGTCCGCGAACTTGCCCGCCGGGCCGTCGCCGCGCTGCCCGGACGCCTACCCGCGGAATCGGCGACGGACCTGCTGCGTCGTGAGCCGCCCAGGCTGGTCGGCCGGCGCGGCGGCCTGCCGGCTCCCGCCGAGCGCGGCGACGACCAGGTCGCCGCCGTGCTGGCGGCGGTCAGCGCGCTCGACGGCTCCTACCTGGCGGTGCAGGGACCGCCCGGAGCCGGCAAAACGTATCTGGCCGGCCGGCTCATCCAACATCTGATCGCGCAGGGGAAGTCGGTGGGAATCTGCTCGACCAGCCATAAGGCGATCGAGAACGCCATGCTCGCCGCTACCGGCCAACCCCCCGCGCCCGTCGCCCACGCCGGGCCGGATGATCCCGGTGGCACCGACAACGTCGAGGGTGGCGACGGTGCACCGCCATGGCGCCCGATGGTCGCCGCAGCCAAGAAGCAGCGCTCGGGCGCACCGGCTGACCCGGCGCACCACCCACCCTGGGACACGCCGCGTGACCTGCGGGCCCTGTCAGCATGGCGGCAGGCCCATCCGGACGGTCATCTCGTCGGCGACACCGCCTGCGCCTTCGCCAACCCGGCGCTCGCGGCCGTGCCGTTCGATGTCCTGATCGTCGACGAGGCGGGCCAGTTCGCGCTTGCCGACACCCTCGCGGTGGCCGGCGCAGCCCACAACCTGGTCCTGCTCGGAGATCCGCAGCAGCTACCGCAGGTCGTGACGGGAATCCACCCCGAGGGCGCGGACGCCTCTGCGCTGTCGCACCTGCTGGGCGATGCCGAGGTGATTCCCCCCGAGCTCGGCTACTTCCTCGACCGGACCCGCCGGCTGCACCCGGCTGTGTGCGCGCCGGTGTCCGCGCTCGCCTACCGTGGCCTGCTGCGGTCCCACCCGATTGCCGCGACCCGTGCCGTCGTCGACGTGCCGGCCGGGTTGTACCTGCATGACGTGGTCCATCACGACAACGGCACCTGCTCCGAGGAGGAGGTGTCCGCGGCGAGCGCGATCGTCCGACACCTGATGGGGAGGGTGATCATCGATGGTGCGGGTTCCCGCCCGCTGGCCGGGTCGGATGTCCTCGTGGTCGCCCCATACAACCGCCAGGTCCGAGAGATCGAACATGCGCTCGAGGTAGCCGGCCTGATCGGCGTGCGGGTCGGCACGGTGGACCGGTTCCAGGGCCAGGAGGCGGCCGTGGTAATCACGTCGTTGACGACCTCCAGCGCCGCCGAGTCGCCGCGTGGGCTCGACTTTCTGCTCTCCCGTAACCGGCTCAATGTCGCGCTGTCCCGGGCCCAGGTGGCGGCGGTCCTGGTGATGTCGCCGGCGCTGCTCGACAGCTCCCCCCGCAGCGTCGCGGAGCTCCACCTGCTCGCCGGGCTGGCCTGGCTGCGGGCGATGGCACGCACCGACCTGTTCGCGCCGCCGGCTGGCCGTACCGGCGAGCCGGCGGCGGCCGCTGTGGGGGATGGCGGTCCGTCGGTCCTCGCCTCCGAGCCGGTGACGGAGGGTGTCCGCGTCTCCGGTGGGCCGTCCACGCAGCTGAGCCTGCCCTTCCCCTGAGGTCGGGTTCGGTTCGGCAAACGCAGTTACGCCCGAGAATACTCCGACTCTCGGACCACAATCGGCGTCATGCCGTTTGTGCACTTATTTGTGCTTATCGTAAAACGGATGCTACGATTCTCAACGTCTTCTACAGGTCGGGGAAGGGGACGCTCGTGACAGTGGACGTGTCGGCCCCCAGTCGCGTGCAGATAGTCCTGCCGCGGGCGATCGCCCGGCTGCGCGCTTCATCGGGAGCCCATCTCACATTCGGTGGAATAGTCACACCACATTCCGGTCGTTTGACCGTCACCAACGTGGACGGACCCGCGCCGAGCGGACTGCTCGGTCACTCCGTTCCACCCGGGACGGGAATCGGCGGGCAGGTGGTGCGGCATAGCCGCCCGGTCGTCATCAACGACCCGGCTGCAGCGAGAAGAGTTCTTCGTTCCACTGCGCCAACGATCGACAGCAGTGAGCTGGGAGCGATTCTCGCGGTGCCGGTCTGCATGGACAGCGTGGTGGTCGCCGTGCTGTACGGAGCCATGCGAACCGAGGTGCCGTTCACCGAGGCCGCTATCCATGCGGCCATCGCCACGGCTCGACTGATGGAACGCGAGCTGGGCGCAGTCGCTACGCGTACGGAGCCGCTGTCGGCGGTGGTGCCTCCAGGGCATCGCGCGTCGCCTACCAGAGCGGTGGGCGCCGTGCCTCTGCCGCGTTCGCCCGGCCAGTCACAGGAGAGTCTGCGGCTGGCCTACCGGGAGCTTCAGGAGGTCACCGAACATGTGTCCGACCCGTTGCTACGTGGCCGGATCGGGGGCGTATCGGAGCTGCTGCGCGGTCTGCTTGATCAGGAGGCGAAGGTCGGCGGCCGGTTGGCGCTGACCCCACGTGAGCTCGAGGTACTGGCGCAGGATGAGGCGACGGTCGCACGCGCCGGGTACGGGGGCCACGGCGGTGCGCCAGATCAGTGATTCCCCGGTCCAGGCCATGGGCCGGGATAACCCCCGTCTGCCCAGGCTCGCCGCCGTGCGGGACGCCGTGGGTCCCCCCAGGGGTCCGTCGGCTCCACCTGAGTAGTCCTGATGCCGGGCCTGATGGCAGGCCCGGCGGACCGGTCCGACAGACGCGTGACCTGTGGTCCCGGCATCGACGCCCGACTCGGGACTGCTCTGGCGTGCGCGGCCCGATGGTGCCCGAGCAGTCGGGACCGGACCGACCGCGGTCGGTCCCGTCCCCGGTGCACACACCTGTGGCTGAACCTGTAGGTCCCCGGCGGATCGAGCTCGCGGGGCCGGGCTGCCCGGTGTTGGTTGCCGACCGGCGGCGTCCCGACCGTCCGTCGGTCCGTTGAAGTGGCCGGATGGAACCCGTAGCGTCGGCGTCCGTCCGCGAGGTTTCACGCGGGCATGCGCGGGGCTGGTGCGGCCCGCTCCGCCGCACCGGCCCCGCTTCGTCCATCCGCCGCATCGACCAGGGAGATGCGGCGGATGGACGTCCTGTTGTCAGCCGATCATCGGATGGTCATCGGCTGACAAGTCCCAAGGAGGCCTTGAAGCGCTCGGCGTAGATGTCCGCCTGGCGCTGCTCGGACAAGTTCCTGGATGGGCTTCATGATCTGCTCGGTTGCCGCTCGCTGTGCCAGTCCGGTACGTCCGTCGGTCATGCGCGGGAAGGTCAGCGGTTGGCCGAACCGCATCTGGACGCGGCCGGCGCGGGGCAGCCGCCGGTCCATCGGCAGGACCTGGAAGGTGCCGATCAGCCCCACCGGGATGACGGGCACGCCGGTCTCCAGCGCCAGCCGCGCCACGCCGTGCTTGCCGCGATACAGCCGACCGTCCGGCGATCGGGTCCCCTCCGGAAAGATCGCCAGCAGGTCACCCCGGCTCAGTACACCCGCGCCGGCCTGCAGCGCCGCGTTCGCCTTGCGGCGGTTGCCGCGGTCCACGGCGATCTGGCCGGTCGCGGCGACGAACATCTTCCCGGCCATGCCTTTCAGGCCCGGCGTGGTGAAGTACTCGCTCTTCGCCAGGAAGGTGATCCGCCGGTCGGACGCCACCGCGAGGAACACGGCGTCGAGCGCCGAGAGATGGTTGCTGGCTATAATGGCAGGACCATCAGTCGGAATGTTCTCGAGACCTTCGACCAGTGGATGCCAGAAAGCCTGGCATATCGGGCTCAGTACCTTCTTCATGCAGACGTACGAGATTCTCGACCAGGCGTCGGCCCGATGCGCCGCCGGGGCCGCGATCGTGCTGTCGCGCTGTGCGGGCACGAGTTGCGGAACCGCGATGTCGACCTGCCCAACCAAGGTCTGAACCTGTGGCATTGCCGTACCACCTTCGAGATTGGCCCCCCGGCATTCCCTCCCATCAGTGGTACGCCGCCGGAGCCGATCCCCCTTACTCGATCCGCTCGACCATCGCTCGGGATTCCGGGCACTGAATGCCGCCACGTCGGCGGCCGCACTTTTCCCTACCCCCATACGGGGGTATTTCGGAATCGACGACCGCAGGGAGGTCTAGTTTTGAGGTAGCGACCCGGGACGTCCTCGCCGTGCTGCACGTCCGACCCTGCGGCCATCTCGGCGCCGTCGTGCGATCACCGGGCTGCCGGGAGATCCACCGTTGCGGGGGATCCTCGAAGGGAGCGTCATGCCGTCGTTCGCCGATTCGGCGCAGGAACGCGAATCCCGAACCGATCGGGTGGCGTATGCCGCGCTGCCAAGCGAACGCGATGAAGAAGACGAATGGGCGGGCCATCTACCTGCGGAAACAGGAACCGGCGGCGCCAGCCCACCACGGGTGTCGCGCCGGGTTATGGCGTCGGTGGCCTCCATGGCCGGCGTTCCGGCGCCGCCGCGTTCCCTGTTCACGATGGCGGCGGACGTGGCGGTGCTGCACCGTGGCCGACTGCTCGCGGCCGCCTGCCTGCTTGTGGTGGTGCTGCTGCCGTGGAATGCCGGAATCTACCATCAGCTTGCCACCGGCGGCTTCTACGCGCCGGGGGACGCATCGACCCAGGCTGAGCAGCTGCTCGACGCCGAGTTTCCCGACGCGCCCCCGAACGTCGCCGTCATGCTTACCTCGGACGAGGGGATCGACGGTCCGACGCCCCTGCATCTCGGCCGCGAGCTCACCAGGCAGCTGGCGGCAGAGGCCGGGGTGACCTCCGTCCTGTCGTACTGGCTGAACGGCTCCCAGGCCGGCAATCCGCTGCTGCGTGCGAAGGACGGCCACTCAGCGCTCATCGTGTTCCGGCTCACCGGATCCGAGGATCACATCCAGGATCGGCTCGGCACGCTGCACGAGCGCTACTCCCACGTGGGGCCGGGCGTGCAGGTCCGCTTCGGCGGCGCCCCCGCGGTCATGCGCGACGTGACCGAACGCAGCCGGGTTGACCTTGAACGCGGGGAGGTGACCGCCGCCCCGCTGGTCTTCCTCGTTCTGCTCTTCGCCTTCGGGACGGTGGCGGCCGCCCTTCTGCCGGTACTGGTCGGCGTGGTGTCGGTGGTGACGAGCCTGGCGCTGCTGGGGCTGGCCGCGACGCTCACCGACGTCTCCGTCTTTTCGGTGAACCTGACCACTGCGCTGGGCTTCGGCCTTGCGGTCGACTACAGCCTGTTCATTCTCCGGCGGTTCCGGGAGGAACAGGACCGTGGGTTCTTCCCGGGCGCGGCGCTACGCCGGACGCTGGAGACGGCCGGGCGCACGGTCTTCTTCTCTGGGGTGACCGTCGCGCTGTCGCTGACGGCCGCGCTCATCTTCCCGCTCTACTATCTTCGCTCGTTCGCCTTCGCCGGCATCATCGTCGTCGTGACCTCGGAGATCGCGGCGCTGCTCGTGCTCCCCGCGGCGCTGATGGCCCTGGGGGACCGGCTCGATCGTGGGAACATCCGCGCCGCGTTGTCCCGGTGGCGAGGTGCCGGTGGGCGCCAGCCGGCCGGTGCCCGCCGCGCGGGTGGACATCGCTCGCGTGAGGTCTCCGTCGCCGGGCGCGGCTGGACGGCGCTGGCCCGCCGGGTCATGCGGCGGCCGCTGCTGTATGGCGGCGCGGCCATCGCCGTCCTGCTGATCTGCGCCGCGCCGCTTCAACACCTCAATCTGGCGCTGGCCGACGACACGGTGCTGCCGGCCGCCGCGGAATCCCATATCGTGAACGACGCGATGCGCGACGATTTCATCGTCTGCCTGCCCTGCCAGATTCCCATCGTCGTGCCGGGGGTGGACGCGCGCGACCCGGCCAACGCCGCGAAACTGAGCGACTACGCGACTCGGCTGTCCGCGCTTCCGGGCATTGCCCGCATCGACACCGCGACCGGCAGCTTCATGCAGGGAAAGCGGGTCGGTGAGGTACCGAAGGCGCTGACCGGATTCGTGGGCATCCACGGCGGTGCCTGGCTGTCGGTCTGGCAGGGCGACACCTCTCCGGTGTCCGAGCAGGCGAAAGACCTGGTCCGGGAGCTGAAAGCGACCCCGGCGCCGTTCGAGGTCCGCATGGGTGGTCTCGCCCCCCATTTTCTGGACACCTCGCGCACCATCCTGCGCAGTCTCCCACCTGCCTTCGCGGTTGTGATGACCGCCACCTTCATCCTGTTGTTCCTGTTCACCGGAAGCGTGCTGCTCCCCCTCAAGGCGATGTTCCTGAACACGCTCAACCTCGCCGCGACGATCGGTCTGCTCGTCTTCGTCTTCCAGGAGGGCCACCTGCACGGCCTGGTCGGGGACTTCCAGGTCTCGGGAACGCTCGAGATGACGAGTCCGGTGCTGATGTTCTTCATCGCGTTCGGGCTGAGTATGGACTACGAGATCTTTCTGCTCGCCCGGATCCGCGAGGAATACCAGCGCACCGGTGACAACAAGGAATCCGTGGCCATCGGGCTGGGGGTGACGGGGCCGCTGATCACCAACGTGGCGCTTGCCCTTGTGGTGGTCATGATTGCCTTGTCCACCTCCGACATCAGCATGATCAAACTTGTCGGGGTGGGCCTGACCGTTGCGATCACACTCGACGTCACCGTCGTACGGGCGATCCTTGTGCCGGCGTTCATGGCCCTGGCCGGCAAGTACAACTGGTGGGCCCCGGCGCCGCTGCGACGCCTGCACGACCGCTTCGGCCTGCGCGAGGACTCCGGTGAGATGGTTGGCGTCACGGGTCCAGGCGGCGGTCCGCGGGTGGCGCCGGGGCCGCCGGGGTTGGCTGAGGCGAACGGCGTGACCGCGCCGACCGGCCGCGGGGGCCGATACGGCCTGTTGGCCTCCGGTCTGCCCAGCCCCGGCTCGACGGGGCAGACGCATCTCGGCACGGAGCCGCGGGGCGAGAGGCAACTGCCCGTCGGCAGGACCGATCGGACGAACGATGCCGCCGGTCGGGAGGACGACGACCGTCGGCTGCCGGCGCTACCGTCGTATGCGGCGTATGTGACCAACGGCGGCCCGGCCGCGGGCGGACAGTCCGCCCCAGGGCTCCGGATGACCACCAAGATCACCTATCGGCGAGGTCGCGCGGAAGCCGCCGGGTGGGAGAGACCCGCCCCCCTGGAGACCCCGACCTGGCATTACTTCCTGCGCAACAGGTGGCAGGCCGACGGCGCCGCCCCGCCGGTCGTGACCGGCACGCGCGGGTTCGTCCTCGATGGCATCGAGGTGGGCGGCCCCGCGGTGCTCGACGCCGACGCGCACCAGTGATCCGCCGCTAGCCCGCCGGCCAAGTCGTCAGGCTGCGTGTTGATCATTGAGGATGTTCCGCGCGGCGTTGAGGTCCGGTTGTGGCTGACACCGCACGCGGGAGAGGTCCACACCCGGACCTTGCCGGAACCGGGGACGGCCGACGCCACGGCCCCTCCGTTTACCGGACAGCGCTCGAACCAGTTCCGGAACGCGCGTCGGGCGTCCTGGCAGGCCTGCACGAGCACCACCGACGACACCTCACCGAGCCAAGCCCGCTCGGGGGTCTGCTTCGCCAGCGTCACCACCCGGCGCTGCACGTCGGTATCGCCGATCCGTTCCCCGGCGGCCCGTCTGGAGGTGGCGCAAGGGCTCCTGTGAGGGGGCCGGGGTCCCGCCGCAGCGGCTCCAGACCAAGCCGCCTGTCCCGGTGAAGGAGGGGCCGGGCGGCCGGTGGGCGGGTCAGGTACGCCAACCGGCGTAGACGGCGAACCGGCCGTTCTTGACGACGCAGTCGACCGGGTCGAAGCCGGCCTCGGCCAGCCAGGCGAGCTGATCGGCGAGCGGGGCGCACCGGTCGAAGGCCATCCGGCCCAGGGCGCCCTGCCATTCGGCGTCGCCCGCGCCCGCCGCCCGCGCGTACCGCTCGTGCATGTCCTCGTACCGCCGGGTGAGAGCCGGGGTCGGCCCGTCGACCTGCTCCAGGTTCACGAAGACCCCACCTGGACGCAGCACGCAGTGTGCCCGGGCGAACAGGTCCCGCTTGCCGGGGTCGTCGAGGTGATGGATGGCGAGCGCGGAGACGACCGCGTCGTAGGGCCCGGGCGGCAGCACCGAGGAGAGGTCGGCGACAGCGACGGCTTCGAGGAGTTCCGCGGACAGCCGGGTCCGCGCCTTCGCGAGCATGGGTCCGGCGCCGTCGAACAGGTGCAGCCGGACTCCGGGCACCGCGGCGGCGACGGCGGCGGCCAACAACCCGGTTCCCGCACCCAGGTCGAGCACCCTGGGCCGGGTCCCGCCGAGCCGTGCCACCAGTTCGCCGGCCGAGCCGTACAGCAGGTCGAACGAGGGGACGAGGCGGCGGCGCTCCGCGTCGTAGGTGGCGGGATCCCAGATGGGCGTCTCAGAATATGAGATTACTATCTCATTCATTGGACTACTGTACGACGCCGACGGGTATGGAGCGCCGTCGGTGTTCAGAACAGCAGGCTGAGGCCCGTTCGCCGGCCGCTCTTGGCCAGCCGGGCGTAGGCGCCGGCTCCCTCGGCGGCAGAGCGGCCGAGCAGGCGTACGACCTGCGCACCGCGGCGCCGGAGTCGACGGCGGTGGCGGTCGGTTCGGTGGCGTAGGGGGCGGGGCCGGTCGTGCGGGGCCGGTCCGAGGGTTCAGCGCACCTCGGTGAGGGTGCCATTCTCGACCGAGTAGACGAACCTGCGGACCGAGCCCTTGTGCGGGATGAACGGGCTGGCCGTGATGCGGGCGATCGACTGCCGGACGTCGTCGGCCAGGTTCGTGAACGTCTCGACGGCCCACTATCTACTGGGGGGCGTAGACGATTGATGTTGAGAAACGGTCGTGTTGTCGTACCTACCCCGCCGTCGAATCTCGGACCACGAACCTTCACCGGTAACGGCCGGTCGCGATGCGCGGGAAGCGCGTTGCGGTGCGTTTTGCCCGATCCCGGGGCTCAGACCGTGCAAAACGCACCGCAACCTGCCCCCGCCCGGACGGACGACCGCATCCGCGCGCAGCGTCATGCAGAAAGCGGCCGAGCGGCGAGCGGGACAGGCGGCGGTGGAGACGAGCATCAGGTCGATGTGCCGTCTGTGCACCAGCGGCGGCAGAGTCGGCATGTACAAACCGAAACACGGCGAACACGGCTCCGCCACCGCAGGGTTAAGTGACCCATGTCACATCTTCATTGTGGAGCTGAACAAACCCGCCGGTCATGCGGCCCGGCCGACCGGCGAGGAGCTGGCTCGTCGACCAGTGAGGAGCCGACGCGCGACCGGTGAGGAGTCGACGTGCGACCGCGCCGCAGGGTTAGTGGCCGAGATACTCCGCGAGGAATCGTTCGATCCGGACCCAGGCATCGGCGGCGGCGACCGGTTCGGGGCCGATCCCGGCGGCGTGCAGCGCCGGGCGCAGGACTCGCGGGCCGCTCGGGCTGCCGTCGGGTCGTGCGCCGAGGAACGCATGCCCGGCCGTCGGATACTCCTTGACGTCGTGCGGGATGCCGGCCCGGTCCAACGCCGCGGAAAGCCGGCCGGCGGTGCCGCGCAGGACGCGGTCCTGGCCGCCGTAGCTGGCCACCACCGGGGCATGCCGCCCACCTTTCCGTTGCACGCCGGTAAGGTGGTCAGCCACCGCCGCGCGGCCTCGATGTCGTCGAACGCCCGGCCGCGTCCAGAGGTCACCGCTCGCACCGTCGCCACCAGGCAGCGGTGGGCGCCGCCCGCGCTGAACAGGTCCGGGGCCAGGGCGAGGTACCCGAGGTCGGCGAGGCGGTCGGCGATCGCGCGCACGGTCTCGTCCAGGCCCCACGCCTCGTGCAGGACGATCACGCCGGGCCGCGGGAGTCCCTTCACTGGCGGTGCGCCGACCGCGGTCGGGACCGGGTCCCTGGTGGCCGGTCGGGCCAGGTACCCGCGGAGACCCGGGGAGATGCTGAGGATGTCGGCTAATCCTGACAAATCGACCGTACTCACGATGCCCACTCCTCGTCCGCCGGCCGCGCGGGCGACACCGTACCGCGCTTCGCGGCGTTCGCGGGGATGGTGATCCTGGGTCGGCCGTCGCGGCGGAAGCGGAACGCCTGCGAATTATCATTGTAGAACACTCTGTGCTGTACATCACAGCATCTGCTCTTGACCGAGGAAAGTCGACCTACTCAGAGTAAATAGCGTGCGCACCTCGCTGCTGTTGACGTGCCGCCGCTGCATCGATTTCGGACGCGCCGAATCCAGTCGCTGTCGTTGATGCGGAGGTAACCCCGGCATTCCCCGGTGGGCCGGGATCCGTTAACCCCGGCGGCCGGCCGTCTCTCGATCGCCGGGGCCGCCCACCAGGGTCCGCCACCGGACCCGCCGCCGATCGCAGCTCACGGCCGTCGAGTGCGTCTGCCTGCCACCCAGTCCCTCGCCTGTAATCCAGGTCCTGTCCCGGTAGCACAAGGTCAGGCCAGGTCTCGCCCTGCGCCCGCCGTTCGTCAGTCGGTTCCCATCATCTGAGGAGTGCCCGTTGCGCCTCCGTGCAGGATTGCGCCCGATGACCCCCCGCCCGCCGCTGGACCTCGCCCTCGCGCTGGACGGGGCAGGCTGGCATCCGGCAGCCTGGCGGGAGCCGCGCGCGGACCGCGGAACTGCTCGACGCCCGGTACTGGACCGATCTGGTCCAGGAGGCCGAGCGCGGCCTGCTCGACTTCGTCACGATCGAGGACTCCCTCGGCCTGCAGTCGGACCGGTTCGACGGTCCGGACGACCGGACCGACCGAGTGCGCGGCCGGCTCGACGCCGTGCTCATCGCCGCTCGTGTCGCCCCGCTCACCACACACATCGGTCTCGTCCCGTCGATCATCGCCGGGCACACCGAGCCCTTCCACATCTCCAAGGCCATCGCGACGCTGGACTATGTCAGCGCGGGGCGGGGCGGGGCGGGCTGCGGGTCAGGGCCGGCAGCGGTGGGACCGAGGCGGCCCTGTTCGGCCGGCGGCAGATTCCCGGGATTACGGTCGCGGATCTGGACCGGCCCGAGGTCGTCGCGCTGATCACCGAACTGTTCGACGAGGCGGCCGACTACGTCGAGGTCGTCCGCAGGCTCTGGGACAGCTGGGAGGACGACGCCGAGATCCGCGATGTCGCCACCGGTCGGTTCCTCGACCGGGACAAGCTGCACTACATCGACTTCGAGGGACGCTGGTTCAGCGTGCGCGGGCCCTCGATCGTGCCCCGCCCGCCCCAGGGCCAGCCGCTGGTCACGGTCCTCGGTCACGGCACGGTGCCCTATCGACTCGGGGCGCGCCAGGCCGACGTCGTCTACGTGACGCCCCGCGACGCCGACGACGCTCGCCGGATCGTCGGGGAGATCCGGGCCGAGCAGGACGCGGCCGGTCGCGGCGACGAGACCGTGCACGTGTTCGCCGATCTGGTCGTCCACCTCGCCGACTCGGCGGCCCAGGCCGCTGACAACCGTGCCCGGCTCGACGAGCGGGCCGGCGGCCCCCAGGCCAGCGACGCGCACATCGTCGCCGGGACCCCCGGGGAACTCGCCGATCTCCTGCTCGACTGGCAGTCGGTCGGGCTGTCGGGCTTCCGGCTGCGTCCCGCGGCCATCCCGCACGATCTCGAGGGCATCACCCGGGGGCTCGTCGGTGAACTCCAGTCCCGTGGGGCGTTTCGCACCGCCTACGAGGCGGCCACGCTGCGGGGCCTGCTCGGCCTGGCCCGACCCGCCAACCGCTACGCCACAGCGAACTCCACGGCCGCCGTCTAGCCCGCCGCCGGCACCCCTGCACACAACAGCGGAGGATCTCCATGAGCAGGCCGACCAAGCAGATCCATCTGGCGGCGCACTTCCCCGGGGTGAACAACACGACGGTGTGGAGCGACCCGGCCGCGGGCAGCCAGATCGAGTTCAGCTCGTTCGTCCACCTCGCCCGCGCGGCCGAGCGGGCCAAGTTCGACTTCTTCTTCCTCGCCGAGGGGCTGCGCCTGCGCGAGCAGAACGGCCGCATCCACGACCTGGACGTCGTCGGCCGGCCAGACACGTTCACCGTGCTGGCCGCGATCGCCGCGGTCACCGAACGGCTGGGGCTCGCCGGCACCATCAACTCCACGTTCAACGAGCCCTACGAAGTCGCCCGGCAGTTCGCCAGCCTCGACCACCTCTCCGCGGGGCGGGCCGCCTGGAACGTCGTCACGTCCTGGGACGCCTTCACCGGGGAGAACTTCCGCCGTGGTGGCTACCTCGCGGAGCAGGATCGCTACGAGCGGGCCCGGCGCTTCCTGCGCACGGTCTGGGAGCTGTTCGACTCCTGGCGCGGCGACGAGATCGTCGCCGACAAGGACACCGGGCAGTTCCTGCGCGAGCCGCGGCCGGGGGCGTTCGCGCATCACGACGACTTCTTCGACATCAGCGGTCAGTTCAACGTGCCGCGCAGCCCGCAGGGCCGGACGGCGAACTCCCGGCCGGCGACTCCGACGCCGGCCGGGAGTTCGCCGTCTCCTCGGCGGATGCGATCTTCAGCCGGCACAGCACGTTCGAGGACGGCCAGGCCTTCTACGCCGACATCAAGGGCCGGCTCGCGAAGTTCGGCCGTCGGCCCGACCAGCTGGTGGTCCTGCCGGCGGCGACGTTCGTCCTCGGCGACACCGACGCCGAGGCGCGCGAGCGGGCCGAGGTGATCCGCCACCAGCAGGTCAGCGGGGCGACGGCGATCCTGTTCGCCGAGCAGCTGTGGAACCGGGACCTGTCGGCCTATGACCCGGACGGGCCGGTCCCCGAGGTCGACCCGCTGCCGGGAGAGAACACGATCTCCAAGGGGCGGGCCAGCGTGCGGATGTTCGACGACCGGCTGGACACCGTGCGTCGCTGGCGTGAGCTGAGTGAGGCGAAGAAGCTCTCGCTGCGCGAGGTGGTCATCGAGGTCACCGGGCGGCAGTCCTTCATCGGCTCGGCCGCCACGGTCGCCGAGACCATCAACCGGTTCGTCCAACAGGACGCCGGCGACGGCTTCATCCTCGTCCCGCACATCGTCCCGGGCGGCCTGGACGAGTTCGCCGACCAGGTCGTGCCGCTGCTGCAGGAGCGCGGCGTCTTCCGCGCCGAGTACACCGGCACGACCCTGCGCGAGCATCTCGGCCTGGAGCTGCCCGGCTGAGCCAGCTCCGGGCGAGGGCGCCAGCCCCGGGTGAGGGTGCCGGGGGGCGGTTCAGCCGGCGAGTGCGCGCAGCCCGCCCGCGGCGAGCGCCGGCACGGCCTGGCCGACGAGGTCGAAACCCTCGCCGACGGTGTTGCCGGCGAGGTGCCGGGCGTGGATGCCCTCGGCGATCACCACCAGCTTGAAGTAGCCGAGCGCCAGGTAGAAGTCCATGTTCACGATGTCCCGGCCGGACTCGCGCGCGTAGATTTCGATCATCTCGTCCCCGCCGGGCATCCGGTCGCTCGCCGCGGCCGCCGAGCCGCCGAGCACCGGATCGAAGTCCGGGTCGCGGTAGACGACGGTGAGGCCCAGATCGGCCAGCGGGTCGCCGAGCGTCGCCATCTCCCAGTCCAGCAGGGCCCGCACGACGCCGATATCGTCCGGGTCCACCACGAAGTTGTCGATGCGGGCGTCGCCGTGCACGATCGATGCGTCGCTCTCCACCGGCACCGCGGTGTCCAGCCGGGAGTGCAGCGCGTCGAGGTCCGGCAGCGGCCGCGTCCGCACCCGCTCCCACTGCCCCCGCCAGCGGTCGACCTGGCGGCGCAGGTAGCCCTCGGGCGGGCCGAACTGCTCCAGCCCGACGGTGCGGTGGTCCACGGCGTGCAGCTGGGCGAGGGTGCGCAGCAGGTTCTCGGCGCAGCGACGCACGTCGGCGTCGGAGTAGGGGGCGAGGTCCGCCCGGCTGCGCAGGACCACCCCGTCGACCAGGGAGACCATCGCGAACGGCACCCCGAGCACGGCGGGGTCGTCGCAGTAGACGACCGCCTCGGCCACCGGGATCGCGGTGTCGTGCAGCGCGGCCACCACCCGGTACTCGCGCCGCATGTCGTGCGCCGACGGCGTCAGGTTGCCCAGCGGCGGCCGGCGCAGCGCCCAGTGTGCGACGTCGTCCCACACGTGGTAGGTCAGTCGACCGGCCGCCGCTGAGCAGAGTGGCGCGCAGCGGTCCGGACCGGCCGGCGACGGTGGCGTCGAGGTGGGCGGACAGCGCCGCGAGGTCCAGGCCCAACGGGGAGACCAGCCCCTCCTCGGTGCCGTGCGGGGGATCGAGCGCGGTCATGATGCCGACTCGAGGGCGCCGGTCGCCTTCAGCCGCTGCTTGACCGCGCGCCGGGCGAGCGCCCAACGATGGGTCTCCGACGGCCCGTCGTAGATCCGGAAGGCACGGACCTCGTTGAGGTAGCGGCCCAGCAGCAGCTCGCCGGAGACGCCGGCGGCGCCGCAGACCTGGATGGCCAGGTCGACGACCCGCCAGACCGCCTCGGCGACGAACGTCTTGGTCATCGCGGTGGACTGGGCCGCGCGCAGGCCCTGATCGAGCTCCCAGCAGGCCTGCAGGATGAGGCTGCGGGAGGCGGCGATGTCGATCTCCGAGTCGGCGATCATCTGCTGCACCATGCCGAGCTCGACGAGCTTCGAGCCGAACAGCCGGCGCTCGGCGGTCCGGTCGATCGCGATGTCCTGGGCGCGGCGCGCGATGCCGAGCCAGCGCATGCAGTGCGTCATCCGGGCCGGGTCGAGGCGTACCTGCGCGTAGGCGAAGCCCTGGTCGAGCTCGCCGAGGATCGCCGAGTCCGGCACCACGCAGTTATCGAAGATCACCTCGCAGTGGCCGCCGATCATGGCCTGGTCTAGGGTGTCGATGTGGCGGACGACCTTCACGCCGGGGTTGTCGGCGTCGACGAGGAACATGGTCGCGCCGCCGACGGTGCCGACCTTGCCGGAGGTCCGGGCGAAGCAGATCGCGTAGGCCGCGCCGTCCGCGCCGGTGGAGAACCACTTGTGGCCGTCGATGCGCCAGCCGTCGTCGACCTGGACGGCGGTCGTCGACAGCGCCGCCGGATCCGAGCCGGCCCCGGGCGCCGGCTCCGTCATCGCGAAGTACGACCGGACCTCGCCGCTCGCGAGGGGGCGCAGGTACTGCTCCTTCTGCTCATCGGTGGCGATGATCTCGAGCATGTGCATGTTGCCCTCGTCGGGCGCGGAGCAGTTCAGCGCCAGCGGCCCGAACAAGGAGTAGCCGGCGGCCTCGAACACGGGTGCCCGCGCCGTCATGCCGAGCCCGAGGCCGCCGTACTCCTGGGAGACGTGCGGGGCGAACAGCCCGGCGTCGCGGGCCGCCCCTTGCAGCCGCGCGCAGCGCCTCTCCGCCGGCTGAGACCACCCCGGCGTACCGCTCCTCCTGCGGGATCACGACGTCGCGGACGAAGGCAGCCGTACGTTCCACGAGGTCGACGACCTCCGGCGGCTGCGAAAAATCGATGGCCATCACGGTCTCCCGCCTCGGTGCGAGCGCCGGCCCCCGGCTGGACGGGTCGACTGGAAAGGCTAATGCTCAGTAGCCTTGATAGCGGAGGTAGGTGGTGGTCCGCCAGGATTGAGGGAAATTTATGCCTGCTAGCATGGTCAAAACGCGGGGGCGATCCGCCGGCCCGTGGCTACAGATCCCTAGTCGCAGCGGTTGTCGTGGGCGGGATGCATGAGCGGATCGGACAGGGCATTGCTGGCGCGGCCGCAGCTCACCCCGCGGGGACGGGCAATCCGTGCTGCCGCGCTGACGTTGTTCGCCGAGCGCGGCTACGAGGCCACGACGACGACGGAGATCGGCGCGGCGGTCGGCATCCGGGGGCCGAGCCTGTACAAGCACGTGAGTTCCAAGCAGGACCTGCTGGCCGCGATCATGCTCGAGGTGATGGACGACCTGCACGACGTCCACGCCCTCGCCGTCGCCGGCGTCGACGACGTCGCGGACCGGCTGCGCCGCGCGGTGGAGGCCCACGTTCGTTTCCACACCCGCCGTCGGCTGGAGGCCTTCGTCGGCAATCGGGAGATCCGCAGCCTCAACGAGGCCAACCGGGCGGCGGTCGTCGACCGGCGCAGCAGCTACGAGCGGCTCTTCCGGGGCATCGTCGAGGAGGGGGTCGCGGCCTCCCGGTTCCACGTGGCCTCGGTCAAGCTCGCCTCGTATGCCCTGCTCGACCTCGGAATGGGGGTCGCCGCCTGGTACCGCGAGGACGGCGACCTGAGCGAGGACGAGATCGTCTACACGTACGGCCGGTTCGCCCTCACCCTGGTCGGTGTGGCCGGTGTGGCCGGTGTGGCCGGTGTGGCCGGCTGACCTCTGCGGCGCGGGCTGCCGCTCGGCGCTGTGCATCAGTCGCCCGCGCGTTCGCCGGTCCCGGTGCGGTGGTGGGCTCCGCCGGCGTGCAGGTCCGCGCGCAGCTCGTGCTTGCGGACCTTGCCCGCCGCGGTCCGCGGGAGGTCGGTGACGATCACGAGTCGTTCCGGGGTCTTCTGCTTCGCGGCGCCGGCGGCGGCGAAGTGCGCCCGCACGTGGTCGAGGCCGAGGACCGACCACGGACGCGGCAGGACGAAGACGCAGACCCGCTCGCCGGTACGGTCGTCCGGTTCGGCGACGGCGGCCGCCTCCGCCACGGCCGGATGCGTCATGAGCAGGTCCTCGACCTCCTTCGAGGAGACGTTCTCCCCGTTGCGGACGATGATGTCCTTGATGCGATCGGTGATGGTGAGGTAGCCGTCGGCGTCGACCCGGCCGATGTCGCCGGTGCGCAGCCAGCCGTCGGCGGTGAACGCGGTCGCGTCGGGTGCCGGATCGCGGTAGCCGGCGAACAGCTCCGGGCCCCGGGTGACGATCTCGCCCTCCTCACCGAGGCCGAGGTCGTGACCGGCGGGGTCGAGGACGCGGACCTCGCTGCCCGGCATCACCCGCCCGTCCGTGGCGGCCCGCCTGCCGAGCGGGTCGGTCGCGCCGCCCGAGCTGATCGTCGGATGCTCGCTGGAACCGTAGGCACGGTAGGCGCTGACACCGGCGCGCTCGGCCCGCTCGACGAGGGCGGGGGACACGCTGGCCCCGCCGACGAGGAAGTCGCGCAGCGGGCCGAGGCCGCGAACGTCCCGCTGCGCCGCGTCCAGCAGCGCGGTCAGGTGAAACGGCACCCCCGCGGACGCGGTCACGCCGTGGGCGTGGACGAGCCCGATCGCCTCCGCCGCGTCGAATCGTTCGAGGAAGACGGTCGGCAGCCCGTCGAGGAGGGTCCGCAGCAGCACACTCAGCCCGGCTATGTGACCGGGCGGGAACAGGTCGAGGTAGCCGAAGTCGGGTTGGCCCGCTCGCAGGCTGCGCAGCGAGGCGACCTCGGCGGCGACCGAGCGGTGGGTGTGGGTGACGCCCTTGGGCGCGGCGGTCGTCCCCGAGGTGTAGACGAGCACGGCGACCTCGTCGAGCGGCCGGGCGCACGGCGCCAGCGGCGGGGCCAGTTCGAACTCGCGCCACGGCACGGTGCCGGCAGGGGAGGTGGTGCTGTCGGCGATGGTGACGACGTGGCGCAGGGCCGGCAGCGCGTCGGGCGTCCCGCGCAGCTCGGCGATCTCCGCCGCCCGCCGCGTCGGCAGGATGATCGCGCTGGCCCCCGACTGCCGCAGGATGAAGGCGACCTCGCGGATCCCGTAGATGGGGACGATCGGCAGCAGCACCGCCCCGCACAACAGCACCGCCGCGTGCGCGACCGCGCTCTCGACCCGGCTGGTCAGCTGCAGCGCGACGACGTCTGCCGGGCCGATCCCGCGGGCGGCGAGGCCGCCCGCCACCCGGGCGGCCCGCTCGTACAGCGTGGCCAGGTCCGTGGTGAACGTGCCGGCCGGACCGCGGAAGACCAGCCGGATATCCGGATGGTCCGCCGCGCCCAGGTGCAGCAGCTCGGCGAGCGAGAGCGGTGCGATCTCGGGCAGCGGCCGGACCGGCGTGAGGGACCGCGCCGGGCTGGTGGCCGACGGTGCTCCGACGGCCGTGGTTGGTTCGACGGCCGTGGTTGGTTCGACCAGGTGGGCAGGACCAGCGTTCTCCAGGTTCACCGGTGCTCCTCTGGTCCGCGCGAGCACGGCGACCGCCACATCGAAGCAAAGTATACCTAGTTCACTATGAGTGCAGGGTCGGAGCCTACTGCGATCGGTCGGGCTGGTGGTTGCGAACAGTTCTCTCAGGTATCTAAGATAACTACGTCATCCGGGTTGCCCTTGATGTCACCACGGAGTTCCGGCGACAGCACGGGATCCGAGCGGCAGGCACCCGACTTCACGGCGCGACCCATGCGGAGGCAGGACGACATGGCAAAGATCTGGGCGAACTCCGGTGACTCGCACTTCCTGGAGCCCGACGACCTGTGGCAGGCGAACCTGCCGCCCCGCCTGGCCGAACTCGTCCCGAGGGCGGTGAAGGACCCGGACGGCACGTACGAGACCGTGTACGTCGACGGCCAGTCGTTCCGCTGCAAGCTTCCGAACGTGGCGGCCCAGGAGTTCCTCGACGAGAGCAGCCGGGCCCCGGGAGCCCGGGACGCGACCCTGCGCCTGGCCGACCTCGACACCGAAGGCGTCTGGGGCGAGCTGGTGTTCCCGTCGCTGGGCCTGTGGAGCTCGTCGTTCCGTACCCCGGAGGTCCTTCGCGAGGCGTTGCGGGTCAGCAACGACTGGGCGATCGAGGCGATCATGAAGGTCTCGCCGCGCCTGGTCCCGACCGCGCAGGTCTCCACGCTGCAGGTCGACGACGCGGTCGCCGAGCTGGAGCGCACCGCCGAGCTCGGCTACCGCGCGGTGTTCCTGCCGACCACCCCGCATCCGCTGGCCGACGACTGGAACCGTGACTCCTGGGAGCCGTTCTGGGCGGCGGCGGAGGCGGCGAACATGGTGCTCGCCTTCCACGTCGGCACCGACCCGATCGACATCGGCTTCGCGCAGGTCGGCGTCGTCTACCGCGGCCCCGGCGGCGCGGTGCTGAACTACACCGAGACGACGTTCTCCGGCCAGCGGGCCGCGATGAAGCTCGTCGCCTCCGGGGCGCTCGACCGCCATCCGAACCTCAGGGTCCTCGTCGCCGAGGGCGGCGCGACCTGGGTGCCCTTCCTCGCCGACCGGATGACCGAGGGCTACCGCCAGCACCACATGGCGGTGCGGCCCAAGCTCAGCCGCAGCCCCAAGGAGATCCTCTACTCGCAGGTGTATGCCTCCTTCCAGCACGACGCCTCCGCCGTCGCCGCGCTGACCGGTATGGGCTACCGCAACGTCATGTGGGGCAGCGACTACCCGCACATGGAGGGCACGTTCGGCCACACCCAGGAGACGCTGCACGGCCTGTTCGACGGCGTGGCGGACGACGTCCGCAAGCGGATCACCGTCGACACGTTTCTCGAGCTGTTCCCGGGCGTCGGTGCGCCGAACGTGGCAGCGGCGGCGTGAGCGCATCGGGCCCGTTCGACACGGCGATCGTCGGCGTCGGCGCCACGCCGTACTACCGGCGCGGCGGCTCCGCGCCGCAGACCATCACCGAGCTCGCGGGCAAGGCCATCATCGCCGCGTGCGAGGACGCCGGCCTGTCGGTCAAGGACATCGACGGCTTCGCCTACTACTCGGGGGCTGGCGCCGGCTACGGGCAGTCGATGGACACCGCCAGGTTCATGGAGACCCTCGGCATCCCCGAGGTGACCTTCTCCGCCGCTCTCACCTCGGGCGGCGGCGGATCGGCGGGGTCGATCGGCCTGGCCCGCGCGGCGATCCTCGCCGGGGATGCCACCGTCGTCGTCACCGTGATGGCGCTGCAGCAGGTCAAGCAGCGGCTCGGCACGATCTTCGGCTCGGTCGCGCCGAGCCCGGAGAACTCGTTCCTGCAGCCGTCGGGGCTGGTCGGCCCGGGGCATCTGATGTCGGTGCTGGCGCGGCGGCACATGTACAACTACGGCACCCGCCGGGAGGCGTTCGCCGAGATCGCCCTGTCCAGCCGGGAGAACGCACTCACCCGACCCAAGGCGATCATGCGGACTCCGCTGACCCTGGACGACTACTTCAACGCGCGGATGATCGCCGATCCGCTGTGCCTGTTCGACTTCTGTCTGGAGACCGAGGGCGCCGTCGCGGTCCTCACGACCAGCGCGCAGCGCGCCAAGGACCTGCGGCGCACGGCGGGGTGCGGGAGTGGGGCCGGGCGTTCGCCTGGTACGGGATGCCCGACGAGTACTTCGCCTCCTCCGGGCACGCCCCGATCGCCCGGCGGCTCTACGCCAAGGCCGGGATCGCCCCCGACGACCTCGACGTGGCGCTGATCTACGACCACTTCACCCCCATGGTCCTCATGCAGCTCGAGGACTACGGCTTCTGTAAGAAGGGTGAGGGCGGCCCGTTCGTCGAGTCCGGAGCCAACCGGTACAAGGGCGGCTCGATCCCGGCCAACACGCACGGCGGCCAGCTCTCGGAGGCTTACATCATCGGCATGACGCACATCGTGGAGGGCGTCGAGCAGATCCGCGGCACCGCCGTCAACCAGGTGCCGGACGCGAAGCTCGCGCTCGTCACCGGCGGGCCGGCCGCCCTGCCGGTCAGCGGCCTGATCCTGGGACGGATGCCATGACCACCCTGACGACGACCCTGCCGCCCGCCGGCATCCAGATCACCACCGACTCGGCGACCGAGCCGTTCTGGCAGGCGGCGAAGGAGAATCGGCTGGTCGCGCCGAAGCGCGCGGACTGCGGGACCTTCCGGCCGTTCTGCCCGAACTGCCAGTCCCAGAACGTCGACTGGGTGACCCTGTCCGGGCGGGCGACGGTGTTCAGCTTCAGCATCGTCGCCGGCGTGCCCGGCCAGCCGGAGCTGACCCTGGCCGCCGTCGTCGTGGACCTGCCCGACGCGCCGGGCGCACGGCTGGTGAGCAACGTCGTCGACGCCGATCCGAGCGCGGTCCAGATCGGGACGCCGTTCGTCGTCGACTTCGTCGAGATCGCCGACGGCTGGAAGCTGCCGGTGTTCCGGGTCGCGGCCGACGCCGTCGGCGGGTGAGCGCGAGCGGGCCACGCGTGGGTATCTGAAAGTAGTATCTCGCGCACATCACGCTTGAGTGGGGGCGCATGGAGCGGGTGGCCGCGGTGAGCACCGCGTCGGCGGTCGCCCACGTGCTGCGCGAGGAGATCCTCGGCCGCCAGGACGGCGACCTCTACCTGGGGCAGGAGGACGAGCTGCTGGCCCGGTTCGGGGTGAGCCGGCCGTCGCTGCGCCAGGCGGTGCGGCTGCTGCAGGCCGAAGGGATCCTCACCGTCCGCCGCGGTCATCACGGCGGGTTGTATGGGCAGCGCCCGGACGCGGCTGGTGTCGCTCACATGGCGTCGGTGTTCCTGCGGACCCGGCGGGCCTCCCTCGCCGACATCAGCGCCACCTACACCCTCATCACCACGCAGTGCGCCCGACTGGCGGCGCTCAACCCGGACGAGGCCGAGCGCCGCCGGCTGCTGACCTTCGTCGAGCAGACCGCCGGCGGCAGCCAGCGCGACCACGCCCGGGCCCGGGTGCAGTGGGGGATCCTGCTCGCCGAGCTCGCGCGCAGCCCCACCCTGCAGCTGTTCGAGGATGTGCTCGGTTCGTTGTCGCGCTACCCGACCACGCAGCCCCTCCTGCTGGACCCGGACAGCATCGCGCTGGCCTGCGAGCAGTGGCGGCAGATAGCCGAGGCGGTCCGCGACGGTGACGCCGACACCGGGGCGGCACTGTCCCGCGAGCACGGCGACGCGCGGGTCCGCTACATCCGCGACCTCCCCGAGGACCTCCTCGGCTGGTGAGCCCGGCGGCCGGACGGCACGCCGGCGGGCGGGGCTGCCGCAGCCGTCCGGGCGTCGTCGAGGCGTCGTCCAGGCGTCAGGCAGCGGCGACGGCGCTCATGAGGCGCACCGTCGACTCGGCGTAGCGGGCGCGGCGCCGGTCGCTGACCATGAATGCCGGACTGGACAGGAATGCGAGGTCGGGCAGGGCCTTGCGGGCCGCCAGGCGTTGCTCGGCCTCCCGGAGGTCGCCGCACAGGGCGATCGCGTCGAGCATCTCGTCGCTGACGGCCGCGGCCATCCCCGGGATGTCCCCGGAGCGGAACGCGGTGCGGATCGCGGCCACCTCCTCGCCCCAGCCGTGCAGCTCGACGAGGGTGTCGTAGGTCTTCACCGTGAGGTAGAAGGCGATCTGGAGCCGGGCGTCGCGCCGTCCCCGCTGCGGGTCCTCCTCGTCGACGGCGGTGATGAGCCAGCCCCAGCGGCGCAGCGACTCCGGGTCCCGCCCGGCCGCGGTGGCGCCCTCGTGCAGGTTCGGGCGGACCGTCTCCGTCCACCACCGGTCGGTGAAGATGCCGTGGCCGAGGATGCCGTCGGCGGTCCGCCCGGCGGCGGTCACCATCCGCCGGTTGAACGAGCCGAGCAGGATCGGCACGTCGAGCCGGCCGAGGACGGGGGCGCGGATGTCGGCGTGGATCGGGTAGAACTCGCCCTCGTGCACCACGGGCGGCCCGTTCTCCGCGGTCAGGTAGGCGCGGATCGCCCCGACGAGGTCCTCCATCCGCCGCACCGGCTCGCTGGCCGCGGACGCGAACCAGTCGGTGTTCATCCGGTAGGTGCCGGACCCGAGGCCGAGGAAGATCCGCCCGGGGGCGCGCGCGGACAGGTGCCGCAGCGCCGAGGCGTGCACGAACGGCGAGCGGGCGAACGCGTAGGCGATGCCGGGCCCGACCAGGGCCCGGCGGGTGGCGGCGACCATCTCGCCGGTCGTCAGGTAGGAGTTCGTGTCGGCGAACTCGCCGGCGCAGAAGGCGGTTGCCCCAGCCTGTTCGGCCAGCTCCGCGACCTGCGGGCCCGGCCAGGGAAGTCCCCACTGCATGTGTCGCCACCTCCGGGTCGGGAGCCCGGCGTCCCGGCGGCGCCGCGGCCGCCGATCGGCCGGTGAGCGCCGTCGCTCCAGTTCTCGCCTTCCTCGCGAACTTAGTAAACCATGTAACCTTGCAGCGATGTTCACGCGGCGGCGTCCGTCGCCGAGGACGGGGCCCTCCCATGGACGCGGTCTGCAGGCGAGGAGGAGGCGTGGTGGCAGCCGTGGAGACCGTCGACCGGCCCCGGCAGGGCGAATTCCTCGGCCCGCTGCGGGAGTTCCTGGCCGCGCACGCGGGCGCGGCGTCCCGTGGTGGTACCGCGCGGCTCACCTGGGCCCGCGCCTTCCATGCCGACCTGACCGACGCGGGGCTCGCGGCGCCAGGGTGGCCGAAGGAGGTCGGCGGCATGGATCTCTCGCTGCCCGACCAGATCGCCTACCACCGGGAGATGACGAAGGCACGTGCCTCCAGGCACCCGTGCGGCCTGTCGTTCATCGTGGCCCCCACTCTGATCCGCCACGGCACGCCGGCGCAGAAGGACCGTTTCCTGCGCCCGCTGCTGCGCGCGGACGAGTTCTGGTGCCAGGGCTTCTCGGAGCCCGGCGCCGGCAGCGAGCTGACGGCGCTGTCGACGAGAGCCGTGCGCGACGGCGACCACTACGTCGTCACCGGCCAGAAGCTGTGGACCAGCCAGGCGCACCTCGCCGACTGGATGTTCGCGCTGGTGCGCACCGGTGAACCGGGCCCGAAGGGGATCAGCTACCTGCTGCTGTCGATGACCTCGCCGGGGTTGACGGTGCGGCCGCTGCGTGACATCAGCGGTGGCACGCACTTCGCCGAGGTGTTCCTCGACGAAGTGCGCGTGCCGGTCGAGAACCTCGTCGGCCAGGAGAACGAGGGCTGGTCGATCGTGCGCACGAGCCTCGGCCACGAGCGGGCCACGGCGTTCCTGTCGGATGAGTTCCGCTACCGCCGGGTGGTGACCGAGCTGATCGCGCTCGCCGCCACGTCGCCGGCCGGGGACGACCCGGTGGTGCGCCAGGACCTCGCGCGGATGGAGGCGGGGGTGCGCATCCTCGCCTCGAACAGCCGCCGGGCCCTGGAGACGGTGCTCGCCGGACGCGATCCCGGGCCCGCGTCCTCGGTCAACCGGCTGATGCGCGCGGAGTTCGACCAGCGCCTGCACGAGGTGGCGCTGCGGGTGATCGGGCCGGATGCGGTGCTCGGCAACCGCGAGCCGACCGCGCCCGAAGGCGGCCGGTGGACCTACGGCTACCTGATGAGCCGGTCGGCGACGATCGGTGCCGGCACGGCCGAGATCCAGCGCAACACGATCGCCGAGCGGGTGCTGGGGCTGCCCGCCCCGCCACCGGTGCCGGGGACTGGACGCGGGTGAGGCGCCGTGGTGCCGCCGGGCGCCGGGCCGGGGCCGCAGGACGACGAGGAGTGAGGTGAACGTGGATACCGCCGAGGCGGAGGGCGAACTGCGCGACGCGCTGGCGCGGCTGCTGCGCGAACGCTGCGACATCGAACAGGTCAGGGGGATCGCGGCCGCGCCGGGCGGCTGGGATCGACAGCTGTGGTCGGAGCTTGCGGCCATGGGCGTGGTGGGGCTCGCCGCCCCGGCGGAGCATGGCGGGGA
The DNA here is from genome assembly GCF_902806485.1 of Candidatus Frankia alpina. Lineage (GTDB taxonomy): Bacteria > Actinomycetota > Actinomycetes > Frankiales > Frankiaceae > Frankia > Frankia alpina. Next base: position 58,429 of record NZ_CADCWT010000006.1, read on the forward strand.
GGGGGCGGGGAGGGGGCGAGGCTGGCGCTGCTGGCCGTCGCCCAGGAGGAACTGGGCCGCCGGGTGGCGCCGGTGCCGCTGCTGTCCTGCGCGATCGCGCAGGCCGCGCTGCTCGCCGTCGTGGACGGGATCGCACCGGGTGCGGCCGCCGCGGCCGCGCTGCTGCCGGCGGTCGCCTCGGGCCAGACGCCGGCGGCCATCGCGGTCGGACGCACCGTCGACGGTTGGACGCCACTGGCGACGGTGCGCGCCGAGCAGGCGGCCGGGGGCTGGCAGCTGACCGGGACGGCCCCCGTCGTCGCGGACGCCACGGCCGCGCGGGCACTGCTCGTCGCCGCCACGACCGACACCGGCCCCGCGTTGTTCGCTGTCGACGTGCCCCCTCGGCCGGCGCGGGCTCGGGCGGTGGTGATGGCGGCGCCGCTGGGGTCGCGGTCCGGGTCGAACCGCTCGACGTTCTCGATGCGACCCGCCCGCTCGCCCGGGTCACCTTGGACACGCCCGCGACCCTGCTCGCCGGTCCGGCCGAGTTCGCCGCGGTGCTCGCCGCCACCCGCTGGGTGGCGCTGACGCTGCTGGCGGCCGAGGCCGTCGGCGTCTCGGCGCGGTGCACCGAACTGGCCGTGGACTACGCGGGCATCCGTCACCAGTTCGGCCGGCCGATCGGCACCTACCAGGCGATCTCGCATCGCTGCGCAGACATGTTCGTCGGTACCGAGGCGGCCCGCGCCCTCGTCGCCGTCGCCGCGCAGGCCCTCGACGCGGCGGTGGCCCTGGCCGCCGCCGAGGCGCTCGAGGCCGCGGTCGGTGCCGCGCAGGGCAGCCTGCAGGTGCACGGCGGGATCGGCTTCACCTGGGAGCACCCCGTGCATCACTACCTGCGTCGGGCGAAGTCCAGCGAGGCGTTGATCGCGGCGCCGGACCGGCTGCGCGAGCAGGCCGCGTCCCGGCTGGTCGCGGCCGCCCGGCGCTGAGACGGCTCCGGGGTTGGCCGATCGACTTCATGCAATTCCTTAAACCTAATTAATTTATCTAGTGGTAGCTTGGGCGAACGGGCCTTCTCGGCGGTTCTCCGGATCCGTCCGGCGGCAAGGAGCGATGATGCGGGACCCTGTGATCGAGGCCGTCGGAAAACCCGGCCTCCTGCGTGCCCCTCGCGGGTCGGCCGTCGTCGCGCGGGGTCACGCCCGATGACCGGGCCCGCTGACCTGCCGGGCCGGCTGCGCGCGCTGTGGGAGGCGCCCGACTCCGCCCCCGCCCTCCAGGTCGACGGTGCCTGGGTGCCCTGGGGGACCCTGCGCGCGCTCGCCGACGAGATCCTCGCGGCCTCGACGGCCTCGGCCTCGGCCGCGGTGCGCGCGTCGGCGTCCTGCTCGGAAACTGGACTGAGTCGATCGCGGCGATTCTCGCGATCCTCGGCACCGAGCGCTGCCTGACGGTCTTCAACCCGCTGCAGCCGGCTGAGCGGCTCGCCGGCGACCTGGAGCGGGCCACCCCGCCGGTGCTCATCGTGCCGGAGCGGGCCTGGGCGTCCTCGGGGCTCGCGGAGCCGGTCGAGCGGCTCGGTATCAGCCTCATCCGCACCTCGCCCGAGGGGATCGCGTCGCTGCGCGCTGGCCGCGCCGATGCCGCGGTCACCGCCCGCGACGCGCCGGGCATCGCCGTCGAACTCACCACTTCGGGTACCACCGGGCCGCCCAAGCGCATCCCGCTGACCTACCGCCAGCTCGAGGCTTCGGTCGGGTCCGCCCGGGGACACATGAAGCCCGGCGGCGGCGATCGGTCCTACTTCGAGGGCGGCGTGGCCATCGTCGCCGTCCCGCTGGTGCACATCGGCGGGATGTGGGGGGCGCTGCAGGCTCTCGGTGACGCGCGACGCATCGTGCTGCTGGAGCGCTGGACCCTGGACCGCTGGCTCGACGTCATCCGCGAGCACCGGCCTCGCCTCGGCGCGCTGCCGCCGGCGGCGCTGCGCACCCTGATGAGTGGGAACGTGCCCGCCGAGGACCTCGCGAGCCTGCGCGCGCTGACCTGCGGGACCGCCCCGGTGTCGCCCGAGCTGGTCGACGAGGTGCTGGAGCGCTACGGCATCCACGTGCTCGGCGTGTACGGCGCGACCGAGTTCTCCGGCGCGGTGGCCGGCTGGTCGCTGCCGGACCATCGGCAGTGGTGGGCGAAGAAGCGGGGCAGCGTCGGGCGCGCCTTCCCGGGGGTGGGACTGCGCGTCGTGGCCGAGGACGGCGAGGTACAGCCGACGGGTGCCGGCGGACTGCTGGAGATCAGGACCGACCAGGCCGGGGCACGGGCGCGCGCGGACGGCTGGACCCGGACCAGCGACCTCGCCCGCATCGACGAGGACGGCTTCCTCTACATCGAGGGTCGCGCCGACGATGTGATCATCCGGGGTGGATTCAAGATCACTCCAATCGCGGTGAAGGAGGTGTTGGAGAAGCATCCGGCGGTCGCCGAGGCGGCGGTGTTCGGCCTGCCCGACGAGCGCCTCGGCCAGGTACCCGTCGCCGTGGTGGAGGCGGCGCCCGGCGCCGGGCCGCTCAGCGAGCAGGAGCTGCGCGACTGGTGCCGAACGCGGATGCTGCCCTACGAGGTGCCGGCGCGGGCGCTGACCGTGCCGGAACTGCCCCGCGGGGTGTCCCAGAAGGTCAGCTGCCCGACCTGGTGGCGTTGTTCGCCGCCCCGCCGCAGGCCGCCCCAACCCTGTAACCCGCCCCCGCCGAGGAAAGAGACGCCCGTGGAACGCGAGATTTTCGAGGACGAGCACCGGCAGTTCCGGGAGGTCGTCCGGGAGTTCATCGCCCGCGAGATCACCCCGTATCACGCCGGGTGGGAGGCCGAGGGGATCGTCGACCGGACGGTGTTCGCCAAGGCGGCCAAGCACGGGGTCATCGGGTTCAACATCGCCGAGGAGTTCGGTGGCGGCGGGGTTCGTGACTTCCGGTTCAACGCCGTCGTCGCCGAGGAGCTCGCGGCCGCGTTCGCCACCGGTCCGGGTTTCCTACTGCACAACGACGTCGTCGGCTCCTACCTGAGCCGGCTGCCCGACGACGAGCAGAAGGCGCGCTGGCTGCCCGGATTCGCCTCCGGGGAGGCGATCTGGGCGATCGGGATGACCGAGCCCGGTGCCGGCAGCGACCTGCAGGGCATCCGGACCTCCGCGGTGCGCGACGGTGACGACTGGCTCGTCTCGGGCGCCAAGACGTTCATCACCAACGGGATCCACTCCGACTACGTCATCGTCGTGGCGCGGACCGACCCGGCCGCCGGCAGCCGTGGCATCTCCCTGCTCGTCGTGGAGCGGGACATGCCCGGCTTCTCCCGCGGCCGCAACCTCGACAAGATCGGCCTGCATGCGCAGGACACCGCCGAGCTGTTCTTCGACGGCGTTCGGGTGCCGGCCCGTAACGTGCTGGGCAACCTGGGCGGCGGGTTCATCCACCTGATGGAGAACCTGCCCGAGGAGCGGCTGTCGATCGCGATCTCGGCGGTCGCCGGGGCGAGGGCGGTGTTCGACTCCACGCTGGAGTACACCAGGACCCGCACCGCCTTCGGTCAGCCGATCGGCAGCTTCCAGCACAACCGCTTCCTGCTGGCCGAGTTCGCCACCGAGATCGACATCGCCCAGGTGTACATCGACCGCTGCCTGACGGCGTCGTTCGAGGAGAAGCTGACCACCGTCGACGCCTCCAAGGCGAAGTGGTGGGCCACCGAGCTGCAGCAGAAGGTCGTCGACCGCTGCCTGCAACTGCACGGCGGCTACGGCTACATGGCGGAGTACCCCGTCGGGCGGGCGTTCACGGATGCCCGCATTCAGACCATCTACGGTGGCACGACGGAGATCATGAAGGAGATCATCGGTCGTTCGCTGGGCGTGTGACAGCCGGCTCCGGATCACATGGCCGGAGCGCCGCGGACAACGTGTCGTCGTCGGGTTGGAGCAGGAGTCATGAGCGTGGACCGAGTTAGGGGAGTTCCGGGCGCAGGTGCGGGCGTTCGTCGTCGGCCACGCGCCGGGTCGGGCAGCCAGGGCGGGGGTGCGCAGCCCGGAGAACGCCGAGGAGCTCGCCGAGCTGCGGCGCTGGATCGCCGCGCTGTTCGAGGCGGGCTACTACGGCGCCGACTGGCCGGTGGAGTTCGGTGGCGAGGCCGAGCACGACCCGCGCCGTGACGTCGTCGTCGCCGAGGAGGTCGCGCGGGCCCGCGCCCCGATGCACTTCGGCGGCAACGCCCTGGCGGCCAGCGCCCTGATCCGCTTCGGCAGCGGCGGGCAGCAGGACCGGCTGCTGCCCGCGATCCGGTCCTGCGACGACCTGTGGTGCCAGCTGTTCAGCGAGCCCGACGCGGGCAGCGACCTGGGTGGGATGAGGACCCGGGCGGTGGCCGACGGCGACGGCTATGTCGTGACCGGCCAGAAGGTGTGGACCACCAACGGCCACTGGGCCGACCGCGGGTACCTGCTCGCACGCACCGACCCGGACGTGCCCAAGCACAAGGGCATCACCGCGTTCGCGATCGACATGGACACCCCGGGCATCGACGTCCGGCCGCTGCGCGAACTCACCGGCACCTCCGACTTCAACGAGGTGTTCTTCGACGGGGTGCGCATCCCGGCCACCGCGGTGATCGGCACGCCCGGCCAGGGCTGGATCGTCGCGAACGCGTCGCTGGCCGAGGAGCGCAACGGCGTCAGCGCCGCGGTCGTCGACCTCCAGCTTGCCTGGGAGGACCTGTACGCGCTCGCGCAGAAGATCGAGATCGACGGTCGGTCGGCGCTGGAGCAGGCCGACGTCCGCCAGCGCTTCGGCGCGTTGCGGGCCGAGATCCGCGCCTGCGCGCTGCTCGGGCAGTCCTCGTTCGCCCGCTGGCGGGCCCGGCCGGGAACGGGTGATCGACGCCCCAGCGGGGAAGCTGTGGTTCAGCGAGCTCAACCTGCGGTTGAACGAGTTCGCCGTGGACCTGCTCGGCGCGCGCGGCATCCTCACCGAGGGCGACACCGACGCCGTCGACGGCGGCCGCTGGCAGGACGCCTACCTCTACGCCCGCGCGTACACGATCGCCGGCGGCAGCTCGGAGATCATGCGCAACCTCATCGCCGAACGCGCCCTCGGCCTGCCCCGCTAGCTCGCCAGCCTGCCGACCCACCAGCCCGCCGACCCGCTAGCCGACCACACCGGTCGCGGAAGGATCCGCCCGACATGCTTCTCAGCGACGAACAGGTCAGCCTGGCCGAGGCCGCCCGCGACTGGCTCGCGCAGCGCACCGATTTGGCCGCGGCCCGGGCCGACGGCGCGGCGCTCGCAGCGCTCTACTCGGCGGACGACGTGCGCGCCGCCGCCGAACTCGGACTCACCTCGCTGCTGCGGCCAGCGGAGGGGGGAACCTTCGCCGACCTCGCGGTCGTCGTGGAGGAACTCGGCCGCGCCGGCTCACCGCTGCCGCTCGGACAGGCCGCGCTGGTCGCCCGGCTGCTCGACCAGATCGGCATCGGGGCGGCCGTGTCCGACGCGGTGGCCGACGGTTCGGCGCTCGTGGTCCCGGCCGCGGCCGAGCCGGACGACGCCGCGATCGCCGGTGTGCCCGCAGCCGACGGCACGCTCGCCCTCGCCGGCCGCGCCGCCATCGTCGTCGGTGGCCTCGGCGCGGCCTGGCTGCTGGTCAGCGCCGCGATCGGGGACGACCGCGCCCTCGCGCTGGTCCCCGCCGCGAGCGCCGCCCGCACCACCCTCGACCTCAGCCGGGACATCGCCGCCGTCTACCTGCACGGCGTCACCATCCCGGCGGGTGACTGGACCCGGGTCGGCGCGGACGTCGCCGAGACTCTGGACCAGGCCCTGGCGATCATCCACACCCTGGACGCGGTCGGCGCCGCCGGCCGCCTGCTGGACATGACGGTCGGGTACGTCAAGGAACGTGAGCAGTTCGGCCGGCCGGTCGGATCATTCCAGGCGGTGAAGCACCAGGCGGCGACCATGGCCGTCGACATCGAGGCGTCTCGGCTCTGCGGCCACGACGCCGCCCGCGCGCTCGACGGCGGTGACCTGGTCTGCGCCCGGCACGGCTGTCGCGGTCGCCGGCTCCGTGGCCGGGGAGGGGAGCAGCCGCGCGGCCAGCACGGCACTGCAGCTCCACGGCGGCATGGGCTTCACCTGGGAGCACGACCTGCACCTGTTCCTGCGCCGGATCAAGGTCGACGAGCTGGTCCGCGGCACGCCCCGCCAGCACCGCGAGCGCCTGTTCGCCACCGCCGGCTGACGGTCGGCGGTGGCGGCGCGCCGCCACCGGTCCGAAGCGCCGCAACCGGCGAACGATCGAGCTAGCTGCCCTGGGTCTCGATCGAGACCTGCTCCCACTGCGCCCAGGTGGCCAGCCGCTGCTCGTAGACCGCCTTGACGATCTGGGTGGGCGGGGTGCCGAACAGCACCCGCAGCGGCGGGTTCTCGGCATTGACGATCTTCAGCAGGGCCGCTCCGGTCGCCGCCGGGTCACCGATCGCCATCCCGCCGCCCGCGCGCCGCTCGGCCATCGCCTTGCGCAGGTTGTCGTAGGCCGGCGACGGGGCCGAGTGCACCGCCGAGGATCCGGCCCAGTCGGTGCTGAAGCCGCCCGGCTCGACGAGGGTGACCTTGATCCCGAAGGCGGCGACCTCCTGGGCGAGGGACTCGCTGAGACCCTCCAGCGCCCACTTCGACGCGTGGTAGGCGCCGAGGGACGGGAAGGCGGCGATCCCGCCGATCGTGGAGATCTGGATGATGTGCCCGCTGCCCTGCGACCGCAGCTGCGGCAGCACCGCCTGGGTCACCCACAGGGCGCCGAAGAAGTTCGTCTCCAGCTGGTCACGGATGTCGCTCTCGGTGAGCTCCTCGACCGCGCCGAAGTGGCCGTAGCCCGCGTTGTTCACGACGACGTCGAGCCGCCCGAAGCGGGCGACCGCCGCCTTGACCGCCGCGTCGACGGCGGCCCGGTCCGTGACGTCCAGCGCGAGCGGCAGCACGGCGTCGCCGTGGGCGTCCGCCAGGTCGGCCACCGCGTCGACCTTGCGGGCGGTGGTGACCACCTGGTCGCCGGCCTGCACCGCGGACTCCACGAACACGCGGCCGAAGCCCCTGGACGCTCCGGTCACGAACCACACCCTGCTCATGGCGTTCCCTTCCTGATTACTGGTTTTGTCCTAGTCTATCCGTGCTTGTCTATCCGTGCTTGATACCAGGGCCGCGCGAAGCTCACT
>NZ_CADCWT010000007.1 GCF_902806485.1 Candidatus Frankia alpina
GACGCCGGTGTGGACGCCGGTGTGGACGCCGGTGTGGACGCCGGCTGGGCTGGGTTGGTCGCGGCACACCGCCGCCCCCGACCGCCCTATCCGCTGGGCCCGGCGTTCGCCGCGGCCGGCGCGCACGCCATGTGCGACGTCTCGGATGGCCTGGTCCAGGATCTCGGCCACATCGCCGCCGCCTCGCAGGTGCGGATCGATCTCGACCTGGCCGCCCTGGCCGCCGACGGGCCGCTGCGGTCGGCCGCGGCCGAACTGGGGGCGGATCCGCTGGACTGGGTGCTCACCGGCGGCGAGGACCACGCGCTCGTCGCCTGCCTGCCGCCGTCGGCGGTCATCCCCGCGGGCTGCGAACAGATCGGCCAGGTGCTGCCCGGCGCCGGGGTGACCCTGGCCGGGCGGCCGGCCGTCGGGCGCGGGGGATGGAGCCACTTCGCCTGACCGCGGGCGCGACGGCGCAACAGCCTGGCCGGGCAAACACGTCCGAACAGCAGAATCGCCCCGGCGGGCCGACCGGGGCAAGCTGCATGATGCGAACGAACGAACGAAGTAGACGCCGGGCCGCCAGGTCGCCTCACGGGCGTAGGTCGCTCGAAGCGACTTTTATTGGGTCCGGGGGCCATGATGCGGGCCGGCGACACTCAGTTTAACGGATGGACGGCTTCGGGGGTTCCCCGCCGCGGGAGCGGACGAACGGCTCGGATCGGTTGGAGCGATCACCGAGGCGCCGGTGGACCACCCTCCGTGCCTGTGACCAGACCGGGCAGGGCCGCCCCCGCCCTCGGTGTCCAGAGCGGGTAGCCTGAACAGACGGTGGCAGAAGGGCCTTTCGGAGGCCGTGAAGTGAGACCGTGGATAGAGGCGAATGGCCCCGTGACAGCACCGACGGTTCCTGCGTCAGGACCTGACTTCGGACCTAATGAATGGCTGGTCTTCGAGATCTACCAGCAGTTCCTCGAAGATCCACAAAGTGTGTCGCCGGAGTGGCAGGAGTTCCTCTCCGATTACCAGCCCACCGCGCCGCCGGTCAGCCCCGGCGCGGACGCGCGCGCTGAGGTGGTGGCACCGAGCGGTGCCTCGACCGCCGGTGAGGCCTCTCACACGGCGCCGCCCACGGCGAAGCCTACCCCGCCTGCGGCCCCGGCGTCCGTGCCCACTCCGGCTCCGCCTGCGCAGCCCGCCACGGCGGCACCCGCGCAGCCCGCCACGCCCGCACCCTCCGCGGCGACCAAGCAGCCGGCACCCGCCCCCGTCGGCGCGGCAGGTTCGGCCACCACGCCGCTGCGTGGCGCGGCCGCCCGCGTGGTCAGCAACATGGAGACCTCGCTGCACGTCCCGACCGCCACGTCGGTCCGGGCGTTCCCGGCGAAGCTGCTCGCGGACAACCGCATCGTCATCAACCGCCACCTGGCCCGCTCAAGCGGCGGCAAGGTGTCGTTCACCCACATCATCGGCTACGCGATGGTAAAGGCGCTGGCCAACCACCCGGCCATGAACGCCTCCTTCGCCGAGGTCGGCGGCAAGCCGGCGCTCGTCCAGCCGGAACATGTCAACCTCGGGCTGGCCATCGACCTGGTGACCCCCAAGGGCCGCCAGCTCGTCGTCGCCGCGGTGAAGAAGGCCGACACGCTGGACTTCAACCAGTTCTGGGGCGCCTACGAGGACCTGGTCCGCCGCGCTCGGTCGAACAAGCTGACCACCGACGACTTCACCGGCGTCACCATCAGCCTGACCAACCCCGGCGGCATCGGCACGGTGCACTCGGTGCCCCGGCTGATGGAGGGCCAGGGCACGATCATCGGCGTCGGCGCCATGGAGTACCCGGCCGAGTTCTCCGGCGCGGCGGCCAACACGCTGGCCAGGCTCGCGATCTCCAAGACGATCACGCTGACCAGTACGTACGACCACCGCATCATCCAGGGCGCCCAGTCCGGTGAGTACCTGCGCCGGATGCACCAGCTCCTGCTGGGCGAGGACGGGTTCTACGACGAGATCTTCCAGGCGCTGCGGGTGCCGTACGAGCCCATCCGCTGGGTCGCGGACATGCCCGTGGTGCACGAGGGCGACCTCGACCACAACGCCCGGGTACTGGAACTGATCCACGCCTACCGGGTGCGCGGCCATCTGATGGCCGACACCAACCCGCTCGAGTTCGCCATCCGCAGCCACCCCGACCTGGACATCATCAGCCACGGGCTGACGCTGTGGGACCTCGACCGGGAGTTCGCCGTCGGCGGGTTCGCGAGCCAGCGCACGATGTCGCTGCGCGACGTGCTCGGCGTCCTGCGCGACTCGTACTGCCGGCGGGTCGGCATCGAGTACATGCACATCCAGGAGCCCGACGAGCGGGCCTGGATCCAGGCCCGGGTCGAGCGGGCCGCGGAACGTCCGGACCCGGCCGAGCAGCTGCACGTGCTGGAGCGCCTCGGCGCCGCGGAGGCGTTCGAGTCCTTCCTGCAGACGAAGTACGTCGGCCAGCGCCGGTTCTCCCTCGAGGGCGCCGAGTCGGCGATCCCGACGCTCGACGAGGTGTTGGAGCGCTCCGCCGACGCCGGCATCGACGAGGTCGTCATCGGCATGGCCCACCGCGGCCGGCTGAACGTGCTGGCGAACATCGTCGGCAAGTCCTACCGGCAGATCTTCGCCGAGTTCGAGGGTCACCTCAACCCGCAGACGGCGCACGGCTCCGGCGACGTGAAGTATCACCTGGGCGCGGAAGGCGTGTACACCGGCCGCGAGGGGCGCAAGGTGCCCGTCTCGGTCGTGGCGAACCCGTCGCACCTGGAGGCCGTCGACCCGGTCACCGAGGGCGTCGTCCGGGCCAAGCAGGACATCCTGGACAAGGGCACGGCCGGTTTCACCGTCCTGCCGGTCCTCGTCCACGGTGACGCCGCATTCGCCGGGCAGGGGGTCGTCGCCGAGACGCTGAACCTCTCCCAGCTGCGCGGCTACCGCACCGGCGGCACCATCCACCTGGTCATCAACAACCAGGTCGGGTTCACCACCTCGCCGGAGTCGAGCCGGTCCTCGGTGTACGCCACCGACGTCGCCCGGATGGTCCAGGCCCCGATCTTCCACGTCAACGGGGACGACCCCGAGGCGTGCGTGCGGGTGGCGGCGCTGGCCTTCCAGTACCGCCAGGCGTTCAACAAGGACGTCGTCATCGACCTGCTCTGCTACCGGCGGCGCGGCCACAACGAGATGGACGAGCCGTCGTTCACCCAGCCGCTGATGTACGACACCATCGCCAGCAAGCGCTCGGTGCGCAAGCTCTACACCGAGGCGCTGATCGGCCGCGGGGACATCACCCGCGACGAGGCCGAGCAGGCGATGAAGTCCTACCGCGCCGAGCTGGAGAAGGCGTTCGCGCAGACCCGGGACACCACCCCGTCCGGCGCCGCGCCGCAGCCGCGCATCATCACCACGCCGGAGGAGGCGGCCGCGGCCGCCGCGGTCAGCACCGCGGTCTCCGCCGAGGCCGTCAAGAAGGTCGCCAACACCCAGGTCACCCTGCCCGGCGGCTTCACCGTCCACCCGCGGCTGCGCCCGCAGGTCGAGCGGCGCGCCCAGATGGCCGAGACCGACGCGATCGACTGGGCGCTCGCCGAGACCCTGGCGTTCGGCACCCTCCTGCTCGATGGCCGGTCGATCCGCCTGACCGGGCAGGACAGCCGCCGCGGCACCTTCGGCCAGCGGCACGCCGTGCTGGTCGACCGGCACACCGCCGAGGATCACACCCCGCTGCGGACGCTGCGCTACGGCGTCGACGGGACCGAGACCAATGACGGCGTCGGCACCTTCTACGTCTACGACTCGCTGCTCAGCGAGTTCGCGGCGATGGGTTTCGAGTACGGCTACGCGGTCGCCCGACCGGACATGCTGGTGCTCTGGGAGGCGCAGTTCGGCGACTTCGCCAACGGCGCCCAGTCGATCATCGACGAGTTCATCAGCGCCGGCGAGGCGAAGTGGGGGCAGCGCTCGGCGCTCGCCCTGCTGCTCCCGCACGGCTACGAGGGCCAGGGGCCGGACCACTCCTCCGCCCGCATCGAGCGGTTCCTGTCGCTGTGCGCGGACAACAACATGACGGTCTCGGCGCCGTCCTCCCCCGCCAGCTACTTCCACCTGCTGCGCCGACAGGCCCTCTCGCCGGTACGGCGCCCGCTGGTCGTGTTCACGCCCAAGTCGATGCTGCGGCTCAAGGCCGCCACCTCGACGGTGGCGGAGCTGACCGAGGGCAGCTGGCGGCCGGTGATCGACGACGACTTCGTCACCGACCCGTCGACGGTCCGCCGGGTGCTGCTCTCGGCCGGCAAGGTCTACTACGACCTTGCCGCCGCCCGGGGCAAGCACGACGACGCCGAGCGGTTCGCGCTGCTGCGGGTCGAGCAGCTCTACCCGACTCCGGGACCGGAGCTGGCGAAGGTGCTCGAGCGCTACCCGAACCTGACCGACGTCGTCTGGGTGCAGGAGGAGCCGGCGAACCAGGGCGCCTACCCGCACATGGCGGTCAACCTCGGCGAGTCCCTGCCCGGTGGGATCCGCCTGCGCCGGATCTCCCGGCGAGCCGCGGCGGCACCGGCATCGGGTTCGTCGCGGGTGCACGAGCGCGAGCAGCAGGCCCTCGTCGAGGCCGCGTTCGAGGACTGAACCACTACCCGGTGGCTCCCGTCACCGGGTAGCCGCCGGGTACGACGGGAGCGGGGATGTACTTCACCGACCGAGGCATCGAGGAACTCGCCGACCGTCGCGGCGCGGAGACGGTGACCTACGAGGGGCTCGCCGACTCGCTGCGGGCGTTCGTCGACGTCCACCCGGAGTTCGAAGAGGCCGTCGAACGCCTCGCCACCTGGCTCGCCCGCCCCGACGACGACGCCGACCTCTGACCTCGGTCAGTCCCGGTGTCCCCGGCAAGCCCGCTCAGGGCGTGAGCACGAGTTTGCCGAAGACATCTGAACAGACCGTCGAGAGGGGCATCGGGATGCAGGGAGACCGCGGCGACTGCGAGCAGTCTACGAACCTAAAGCCGCCCAGTCCTGGGTACGAGCAACCCGAGTCGTTCGCGATGCGGATGCCGAGGCCGATCCCGACGAAAAGGGATCATCCGCCCCGGCGCGCGCATCCTCGGGTCCGTTGTGCTGAACTCATCGCCGTGGGTACGCCAAGCGTGGACGGTGCGGTGGACAGACCGTGGTGACCAGGGATGACTCGCCGGAGACGCCTAGGCGGCGCGGGGCGCATCGGCGGCTCAGCTGGCGCCGTCAGCGGATCGCCCCGATCCCGGAGGCCCCCGCCACGGTCATCATCGACGGCACGCCGGTCATCACCGTCATGTCGGCGGACTTCGTCTGCTGCTCCTACAAGGGCTGCGGCACGCTGCGCCCGCTCGGCGACGCCGTCGAGAACCGGCCCTGCCGCGGGTGCGGCCGGGTCTGACGGTCCGCGGCCGGGCGCTCGGGGACCCCGCAGGCAGCTGCCTGCGGGGTCCCCGTCGTCACGGACCCGCTCAGCGCCGGGCAACCCCGTCGGCCCGGGCGGCCGTGGCGACCGCCGCGGAGACGGCCGGGGCCACCCGGGCGTCGAACGCGCTCGGGATGATGAGGTCCTCGGTGAACTCGTCGGCGATCACGCCGGCCAGCGCCCTGGCGGCGGCGAGCTTCATGCCCTCCGTCACCCGGCTGGCCCGCACGTCGAGCGCACCGCGGAACACGCCGGGGAACGCCAACACGTTGTTGATCTGGTTCGGGTAGTCGCTGCGCCCGGTGGCCACGATCCGGGCGTACTTGTGGGCGATCGCGGGATCCACCTCGGGGTCCGGGTTCGCCATCGCGAAGATGATCGCCTCGGGGGCCATGGTGGCGACCGCCTCCTCCGGCACCTGCCCGGAGGACAGGCCGAGGAAGACGTCGGCGCCGCGCAGCGCGTCGGTGATCGAGCCGGTCAGGCCGGCGGAGTTGGTCTCGGCGGCGAGCGCGGCCTTGACCGTGGTGAGGGCGTCGCGGCCGGGGTAGATGATGCCGCGGCTGTCACCGACCGCGATGTCGCCGATGCCGGCGGCGAGCAGGATGCGGGTCACCGCGACTCCGGCCGCACCCGCGCCGGACACCACGGCACGCAGGTCACCGAGGGTGCGCCCGGTCAGCTTGGCGGCGTTCTCCAGCGCGGCCAAGGCGACGATCGCGGTGCCGTGCTGGTCGTCGTGGAAGACCGGGATATCGAGACGGTCCTGCAGCAGGCGCTCGATCGCGAAGCACCGCGGCGCCGAGATGTCCTCGAGGTTGATCCCGCCGAAGCTCGGGGCGAGCCGGACGACGGTCTCGACGATCTCCTCGACGTCGGTGCAGGCGAGCGCGAGCGGGACGGCGTCGACGCCGCCGAAGTGCTTGAACAGCGCCGCCTTGCCCTCCATGACCGGCAGGGAGCCCGCTGGGCCGATGTCACCGAGGCCGAGCACGGCGGTCCCGTCGGTGATGACGGCGACCGTGTTCGCCCGCCAGGTGTAGTCGTCGGCGAGGGCCGGCGTCTCGGCGATCGCCATGCACACCCGCGCGACCCCGGGAGTGTAGGCCAGCGAGAGGTCCTCGCGGGTCTCCAGCGGAACGGTCAGCGCGATGCCGATCTTCCCGCCGCGGTGCAGGGCGAAGGCGGGGTCGTCGTCGGACGGGCGCGGGCTGACCCCGGCCAGTTCCGACGCGGCGGTGGAGTCGAGGGTCGAGTGGTCAGTGATTGCGGTCACGGAGATTGCTCCTCGGACATGCCGCCGGTGGTCCCTTGAGCAATCGTGGTACCACCTGGGCGGCGCTACAAGACGCCCACCCTCCGTGCGTGCCGTGTCCGCAGGAGGGCGGGCCTGAGCGGTCTCGCCCCAGGATATTTGGTGATCATGGGGCAGGGCGAGCGCCCGGGGATTGCCCGGGGTTACATCCAATATCGCACGCCGACCCGCTCGGGCTCGCGCGGAAGCTTCGCCCACGGTGAACCTCGGACAAACCTGACCGCAACGCGATCGAAACATGTCGACACGGAGCGGGCGCGCGAGCGTAGCGGAGACGTCACATGATCAGGGCTGGGTGCACTCGGGCACCACCCACGTCACATAAACGCATCACCCGATCCTGGAGGTCGTCAGTACACAGCGGCGTTTTCCGTCATGGTTCGAGGATATCCGCCCTGGTCATGAGCCTCGCGCTGCTGACGATCGTGGCGGGCTGTGGCGATGGCGACTCCGACTCCACCACCACAGCGGCGGCGACTTCGGCCTCCGACGGCGTCATCGCAGGTCAACTACCCCAAAGCAGCCGCGACAAGGGACGCTCACGGTAGCCACCGACCCGTCCTACGCGCCGAACGAGTTCTTCGACACGGACGGAAAAACCATCACCGGAATGGATATCGACCTGGCCCGCACACGCGGCGGTGTCCGCGGTCTCAAGGTCCAGCCCACCCAAGTGGTCTTCGACTCGATCCTGCCCGGTCTCGCCGCCGGCCGGTATGACATCGGCATATCGTCCTTCACCGACACCAAAGAGCGGGAGAAGCAGGTCGACATCGCCCGCAAACGCCGGGAGATCGGGATGGTGTTCCAGCGGTTCAACCTCTTCCCGCACCCGACCGCCCTGGAGAACATCATCGAGGCCCCGGTCCGGATGCGCGCCGAGCGGCGGTCCGATGCGACGCAGCGGGGCCGGGCGCTGCTGGCCCGGGTGGGCCTGGCCGACCGGGCGGATGCCCACCCCGCCGAGCTCTCACGCTCGACCCCGAGCTGGTCGGCGAGGTGCTGGAGATGTCGACCTTGGCCCTCGACACCGGCCGCACCACCGTAGCCGGCGGCGCTACGCAAAGCCACACCTGTGCACCAACGCGCGCCGGA
Organism: Candidatus Frankia alpina; assembly: GCF_902806485.1. Taxonomy (GTDB): domain Bacteria; phylum Actinomycetota; class Actinomycetes; order Frankiales; family Frankiaceae; genus Frankia; species Frankia alpina. Next base: position 7,868 of record NZ_CADCWT010000007.1, read on the forward strand.
CCGGCGGTCCAGCCTGCGGGGAGACAACCCGTCCAACCGGTACCTTCACTGTCGTGGAGATCAGCGAACTATCGGTTCCGAACGCCTGGGTGTTCACCCCGCGTCAGCACTCCGACAGCCGCGGGACCTTCCTGGAGTGGTTCCGCTCCGACGCGCTTGCCGAGGTCGTGGGCCATCCGCTGACCTTGTCACAGGCCAATCACAGCGTCAGCCGGGCCGGGACACTCCGTGGCGTTCACTACGCTCAGGTGCCACCCAGCCAGGCGAAGTACGTGACGTGCGTCCGCGGGCGGGTGCTCGACTGCGTCGTCGACATCCGCACCGGATCGCCGACGTTCGGCACCTTCGCCATGGTTCTGCTCGACGACGTCGACCGGCGGGGCCTGTACGTCTCGGAGGGCCTGGGGCACGCCTTCATGGCGCTGACCGACGACGCCGCGATCTCCTACCTGTGCTCGACGTCCTACACCCCCGGCCGCGAACACGGCGTCGACCCTCTCGACCCCGATCTGGCGCTGCCCTGGCCCGACGACCTCACGCCGCTGCTGTCGGAGAAGGACGCCGCGGCCCCCTCGCTGAAGGAGGCGGAGTCGGCGGGCCTGTTGCCGACCTATCGCGACTGCCGGGCCCTCTACGACCAGCTACGCGCCCCCGGCGCCGCGGCGGGCGGATCGCGATGATCCGGGTGGCCGGCCCCGGGGACGTCGAGGTCGTCGGAGAGCTGGTCCGGGAGCTCGCCGCCTATGAGCAAGAGGCGGACCGGGTCGCCATGACCCCGGTCGATCTGCAGGCCGCCCTGTTCGGCCCGGTCCCGGCCGCCTACTGCCTCGTGGCCACGGCCGATCAGCCTTCCGGCGGTGTTACCCCGATCGGGGGCCCACCCCCGATCGGAGTGGTGCATCCGTCCCCGCATCCTCCCCCGGTCGTGGGCTTCGCGATCTGGCATCCGACCTTCTCCACCTGGACCGGGCAATCCGGGATGTACCTGATCGACCTGTTCGTGCGGCCGGAGCACCGCCGTGGGGGGCACGGCCGGGCCCTTCTCGCCGCCCTCGCCGCGACCTGCGTCGAACGCGGGTACCTGCGGCTCGACTGGGCCGTGCTCGACTGGAACACACCGGCCCAGGCGTTCTACCGCTCGCTCGCGGCGCAGCCGCTGACCGGATGGTCGACCTGGCGGGTCGACGGCGACGCCCTCACCGATCTCGCCGCCCTGGCCCGCCCGCGTCCCGGGGCCATCGCCGATCCGGCTTGAAACCGGTTGCTCCGGCCCGGATCGGACCGCCTGTCCGGGCAGCTCGTCCCGGTTGCGGGGCTTGCGTCCGCTTGGTCTCGTCGGCGCCAGCATCGCGCGAATGAAGCCGCCTACGGGCGCTTACGATCACCCGACCTGCGGGACCCGCCGGCGGCTGGGTACGGTGGAGGCGGTGGCTGTCGCCAGCCGCCGACGGAGCGGATCCCATTCAGGCCACGAGGGACGTCACGGCCGAAATGGAAATGCTTGATGCCGTCGGCGGGCGGGAAGGCATCCATCCACAACATCATCGTTCGACCGGCTCTGGCCGGCGAACCACCCGCGAGGGTCCCCCCTCGCACTACGCAGGCTCTTTGGGGGTAGGAACGTGGATCCGACGCCTTCGACCGGCGGCGCGGAGAACTCCGACACCATCGACAGCCAAACCGCCCACTCCGGCGGACTGCGCGACGTCGTCGCGCTCACCCTGCCCGCGGCCAGCGCGTACCTGACCGTCCTGCGCACCGCGACGGCCTCCCTGGCAGCCCGGCTCGACTTCACCCTCGACGACATCGAGGACCTGCGGATCGCTGTCGACGAGGGGTGCGCGCTGCTGCTCGTCTCGGCGGTGCCCGGGTCGTCGCTCGACTGCACGTTCACGCTCTCGCCCGGAGTGATGCATGTGCTGGTGACGGTCGAGAGCCTCGACGGCGAGCCGCCCTCCGAGGACACCTTCGCCTGGACGGTGCTCAAGGCCCTCGCGGGCGGCGTGGACACCTCCACCGGCCCGGGCAACAAGGTGAGCATCACGCTGCAGAAGCGCCGGGGCGTGCGGGCGGATCTCGGCGAGCCGCCGGCGGGGCACGTCCGCGGATCAGGCGCGGCCAACGAAACACCACTGGGTGACACGGTAGGTACACCGTGACATCGACCGGCAGGACCCCGACGCCGCCCCGGACGGCCGCCGGCCAGGACGCGCCCGCGGTCGACCCGGTGGCCGCGCTGAGTCAGCGGGGGGCCGCCCTGGGCGAACATCCCGCCGAGCTCACTGCGGGCGACCCGGATGTCGGCGCCGAGGTTGCGGCCCAGCCGCTGCCGAGCGTCGAGGTCGAGCGCGAGACCACCGACCGTGCCCACTCCCCCGACCGGGCCAGGGCCCGTGCGCTGTTCGTGCGCCTCGCCGAACTACCCGAAGGCGATACGGAGCGCGCCGCCATCCGCGACCAGCTCGTCCGGATGCACCTGCCACTGGTGGAATACCTCGCCCGGCGCTTCCGCAACCGTGGCGAGCCGCTCGACGACCTCGTCCAGGTCGCCACGATCGGCCTGATCAAGTCGGTGGACCGGTTCGACCCGGAGCGCGGGGTGGAATTCTCCACCTACGCCACCCCGACGATCGTCGGTGAGATCAAGCGCCACTTCCGCGACAAGGGCTGGGCGATCCGGGTGCCCCGCCGGTTGCAGGAGCTCAAGCTCTCGCTGACGAAGGCGACCTCCGAGCTGTCCCAGACACTCGGCCGCTCCCCCACCGTGAGCGAGATCGCCCGGCATCTGCAAATGAGCGAGGAGGACGTCCTCGAGGGACTGGAGTCGGCCAACGCCTACTCGGCGGTCTCTCTCGACGCGCCGGACTCCGGTGACGACGAGGCTCCCGCCGTCGCGGACACCCTGGGCGTCCAGGACGAGTCCCTGGAGGGCGTGGAGTACCGCGAGTCGCTCAAGCCGCTTCTGGAGAAGCTCCCGCCGCGAGAGAAGCGCATTCTGCTCCTACGCTTCTTCGGCAACATGACCCAGTCACAGATCGCCACCGAGCTCGGCATCTCGCAGATGCACGTGTCCCGGCTGCTGGCCCGCACCCTGGCCCAGCTCCGCCGCGGCCTACTCGAGGACGCTGACCCCGTCCGGCCGGCACCGCACCGCACTGCACCGCACCGCACCGCCTGACCCTCACCTGCCCGCCGTCCAAACCTCGCCCGGGCTTGTTCTAAACCCCGCCGGACGGCTTCGTGCCGCCCTCAGGGACGCCGCGGCCCGCGGGGAACACGGCCATCGCCGCGGTCGGCGCCCTCGTGCTCGTCCTGACCCGCTCGGGTGGCGGGGCCGCCGGTGTCGGACGCCGACGGACCGAACCCACCCGCGGCCAGCAGGGCCACGACGATCACAAGGGGGGCGACGAGTAGCGGGATTCCGTAGCCGTAGTCGCCGGCCTGCAACAACCCCCAGGCCACCGGCAGGCACAGAATCTGCACGAGAAGTGTGGGCGAACGGTAGGAGGCCCCGCGCCGCAGCACTCCCGCGGCCAGCAGGGCCACGCCCGCGGCTCCGACAATCGCGAGCACCCCGCCGGTCTCGGCGCGCCCGACGTCGTCGATGTCGGAACCGAAGCCGCGCAGCACCTGCAGGACGCCCAGCGCCAGCAGGACGAGCGCCTCGGCAGCAAGCAGGATGCTCGCCACCCAGGCCGGCACGGACGCCGTGCGTGCGGCCTCGCGCAGCTCCTCGAACCGGCCGCCAGCCGGTCGGTCGGGACGGCTCGTGGATCCCATGGTCCGACACTACGTCCCTGAAAGGCCACACCGGTCCCGCACAAGGCCACACCGGTCGACAAGCGGGCTCGGGACCCGGCGATCGCGCCGGCCCCCTGACCCCCGGTTTCACCGATGTGAGAGTTTTCCCAGCCGCCGCCCGAGATGGAGTGGCGGACTACGGTAGAAGCATGCGAGGGCTGCTGGTCGTCAACCCCGTAGCCACCACCACAACCGAACGTGTTCGGGACGTCCTCGCCACCGCGCTCGCGGCCGACGTCACCATGGAGACCGTGCTCACCAAGGGGCCGGGCCATGGGGTCGAGCTCGGAGCGCGCGCCGTGGAGCTCGGCGTCGACGTCGTAATCACTCTCGGTGGAGACGGCACCGTGAACGAGATCACCAATGGGCTGCTTCAGAATGGCCCGCTGCAGGACGGGCCGGCGCTCGCGGTGGTGCCGGGTGGGAGCACGAACGTGTTCGCTCGCGCCCTGGGCTATTCGGCCTCGCCGGTCGAGGCGACCGGCGAGCTGCTGGCCGCCCTGCGCGAGGGGCGCAGCAGCCGGATCAGCCTCGGTCGAGCCGAGTACGGCGGCGAGGGTCGCTGGTTCACGTTCTGCTTCGGGATCGGCCTGGACGCGCGGGTGGTCGCGCGGGCCGAGGAGAGGCGGCGCAAGGGCCGCCGCAACAGCGCCGGTCTGTTCCTCCGGACGGCGGCGGGCCAGGTGACCCGCGGCGCGGACCGAGGCGCCCCCTCCATAGCCCTGGAGACGACCGACGCCCACAGCTTCCCCACCGGGGTCGGTCTCCCCATCGAGGAAGCCGATGCCCGGGTCGCTGCCGCCGGCGAGGCCGCTGGGAGCGTCGAGGAGCACATCGCCCTCGGGATCGTCTGCAACACCCGCCCGTGGACCTACCTGAACTCCCGCCCCGTGCTGGCCTGCCCGGAGGCGTCGTTCGACACCGGGCTGGACCTGCTGGCGCTGCGACGGGTGCGGCTGTCCAGCGTGCTGCGCACGGCCTCGCAGATCCTTGCCGACGGGCGCGGCCCACGCGGGCGCAACGTCGTGCGCCGCCACGACGCGGCCACGATGCGGTTCCTCGCGGATCACCCGCTGCCGCTGCAGATGGACGGCGAGTACCTCGGCGAGTATGCCGACGTCGCGCTCACCCACCATCCGCAGGCCCTGCGCGTCATCGCCTGACGCACACTGCCTCGCCGGGCCTCCCGCAGGCCCAGAAGGTGTTGCGATCCACCAGGGCTACGCGTCCGAAACTCCACCGCTCTCGCGGCAGCGCACGGCAGCGGTCCGGATTACGGCGCTGCCGACTGCGTCGCGGGCTTCTGTGATCAGTTGTGTACGGATGGGCGCCGAGGGTTGGGCACGATTTGTGCCCGGAATATTGTTTTTATGCTTTTTATGCCTCGACATTCGGCACGATCTGACCGCATTCTGGCCGCGATCCCTCGCGAGATGATCAGAATGGCGGGCGCGGGGTGTCGAGAGCTTGACGGATCTCGACCGGGTCGTCGCAGATCGCCCCGGCGACCCCGGCGTCCCGCACCTGGCGCGCGGCGCCGACACCGGTGACCGTCCACGTCACCAGGCGTAGGCCGGCGTGGCGGGCGCGGGCGCCTGCGTCCGGCGAGCCGAGCACGGCGCTGGTGTGGGCATGGAGCTCGGCATGGCCCGCGGACCGTGCGTAGGCCAGGCCGCCGCTGACGGACATCCGCGGCATCGTCAGAAACGCCGTCGTGACCGCCAGCTCCGCGTCGCGCACGGCCTCGATGGCGAACCAGTCGAACGACGACACGGTGATGCCGCCGCCGCCGGCGTCGAGGTCGGCCACGGTGGGCCGCGGTCCTGTCCAGCCCCGGGCGCGTAGCCGCGCGGCGAGGGCCCGCGCGGTGCGCTCCCGCGGGGCGTCGAAGTCGGGCTGGCCGGGCTGGTTCTTGATCTCACAGATCAGCCGGCCGCGACCGGCCCAGACGTCGAGGATCTCGTCGAAAAGCGGGATGCCGCGGGCGCGCAGGGCCTCGGTGGGTTGGCGGACGACCGCCCGCCCGGCAGGCCGGGAAAGCCGGGCGTCGTGCACGCACACCAGATCCCCGTCCGCACTGCGACGGACGTCGATCTCGACGCCGTCCGCACCGGCCCGCAGCGCCGCGTCCACCGCCTCGACCGTGTTCTCCGGGCCGGGGACCCTGCTACCGCGATGACCGAGAACCTCCATGGCCCAACCCTGCCATCTCCGGCGGGCCGAGCGTGTCATGGCAGGCGGGGTGGACGCCGCCCAGCGTGGTCGGAGTAACCCGGATGCGTGCAGACGTATGCTGATGCCCAGATGGCATGATGCCGGCCCTTTGATCGGGAAGGGCCGGCCGTACGGCGTGGGGACGGCCCCCGCGGCGCTCGGCTCATGCTGCCACAGGCCCTGTCAACCAGGACTTCTGTGGCGCTTCAGCAACCGTCGGAGACGGTCGCACCCTGTGGCCCATCTGTGTCCCTGCCGGACAAGTGCAGGCCAGGCAGGGTGTGAAGACGGTTGCAGGTTCTTGCGCCCCTGCCCGTTCCGGTGGGAGGGTGGCGAATGTCCGAGGTGGATGCACGTGCACCTGGGCACGCCGACAGTCAGAAACCCGCTCCACGGCCCGCTGTCAGGGCCGAGAGACACCCTGCTCATTCAATTTTCATCCGCGACACAACCGTAGCGGCTCGCAAAGCGTCTCATGTGCAGTGTGGCCCGAGACGAGAGAGGGAGTTGGACGCATGGACTGGCGCCACAGAGCGCTCTGCCGTGACGAGGATCCCGAGCTCTTCTTCCCGATCGGTACTACCGGTCCGGCGGAACGCCAGGTCGAAGAGGCAAAGGCCGTTTGCGCGCGGTGCGCAGTCACTAGTGACTGCCTCAGCTGGGCACTAGACACCGGGCAGGATTCCGGCGTCTGGGGCGCGTTGAGCGAGGACGAACGCCGGGCGCTTAAGCGCCAGGTCCGGCTGCGGGTGCGAACCGCCTGAGTGCACGACCCCCGGTGGCCCAGCGCCGAAGACCGGGGTGCAGCAAGGACGTGCCACGTCCGCATCACCACAACCGCCCGCGGTAGATCATGCCCGCCGAGCTTCGCACAATCGGCGGACCACAGTGGTCCCCGCACGATGCCACGCCATGATCCGTGCCAGAGCACGGAGGCGGCGGGCGTCAGCATCGGCCGTTCTGTCCGCGCGTCCGCCGCAGCGATGCGGCGCGACGCGGACGGAGCGGCCGAAATGTTTTCGGCCTCTACCGCGGCCTGCGCGCGGGCGCAGCGCACCGTCACGCTGACCGCGAACGAGGAACACATCCCGGGGGATACCCCCGCGCGCAGACCCTAAACACTCAACTTTCAGAAAGTGGGATGGACAGCAGCGCCTCGGTGCCTCGCTCCGTGCCGGCCTGCAGCCGGATGGTGCCGTGCATCTCACCGAGCACGAGCTGACGGACGATCTGCAGCCCCAGCCGGGGCGAGTGCTCGAGCTGGAAGTCCTCCGGCAGGCCGGCCCCGTCGTCGGCGACGACAACGTCCAGCCGGTCCACCAGGCGCTGCACGCGAATCTCGATCGAACCCGCCGAACCATCGAACGCATGTTCTACAGCATTCTGTAGAAGTTCCGAAAGCACAAGAGCCAGCGGGGTGGCGAGTTCGCCGGGCAGCCGCCCGAACGACCCCGACCGGCGAGTGTTCGCCCGCGCACCGGTGGACGCCAGGTCGACGGTCACCGACGTGATCTGGTCGGCGATCTCGTCGAACGGCACGCTCTCTCCCAGGCTCTGCGACAGCGTCTCGTGCACAACCGCGATCGAGGTCACCCTGCGCACCGACTCCCGCAGGGCCGATCGCGCCTCGTCGGCCTTGGTGCGGCGCATCTGCAGCCGCAGCAGGGCGGCCACGGTCTGGAGATTGTTCTTGACCCTGTGATGTATCTCACGGATGGTGGCATCCTTGCTCAGCAGCAGCGCCTCCCGCCGGCGCAGATCCGAGACGTCCCGGACGAGGACCAGCACCTCCCGGGCGGCGCCGGGGAACAGCGGGATCGCCCGCAGCATCACCACCGTGCTGCCGACGGCGGCCTCGACCTCCACCGGCCGGCGCCGGCCGATCGCATGCCAGACGGCGGGCGTGGTCGCGGGCAGGTTCAGCGCCCGGTGCACCGTGCGCAGGTCCTCGCCGGTGACGTTGCCGGTGTAGCCGAGGCGGCGGTACGCCGACAGCGCGTTCGGGCTGGCGAAGATGACCTTGCCGGCGCCGTCGAGCCGCATCATCCCGTCGCCGACCCGGGGTGACTCAGGCAGCTCGGCGGAACTCCCGCGGAACGGGAAGGCACCCTCGGCGATCATCAGGGCCAGGTTGTTGGCGCCCTGCAGGTAGGAGGACTCCAGGTCGCTTGGGGTGCGGGGATTGACCAGGTTGGTGTCGCGGGCGAGCACGGCGATCACCTCGTCGCCGTGGCGGACGGGAATCGCCTCCGTCCGCACCGGCACCCCGCCGTCCCACTCGGGTTCGCCCTCCCGCGCGATGCGGTGTTCCCGCCAGGCGTTCTGGACCACCCACCGGTTGATGACGACGCTGCCGACCTCGTCGTTGTGGTATGCGGTCGGGCCGGTCGTGGGTCGGACCTGGGCCACGACGAGGAACTCGGTCCCGCTGGTATGGCCCCGGCCCGAGCCCGAACCGGAACGGACGGGCACGAGGAGCAGCAGGTCAGCGAAGGAGAGGTCGGCGAGCAGAGCCCAGTCTGCGACGAGCGCGTGCAGGTGGTCGATGTCGTCGTCGCTGAGATCCGTGCTCGCGCGCAGCATGTCGGCGAGGGTTCCCACGGATCGCAGACTGCCAGACGGACCGGTGCCGCGAGCTGGCGGGCACCCCCGCGCCATTGTCAGGACCCGTACGCTCGCCGACGTGACCGTCGACAACGCCGCCGCGGCAATGGTTCCCGGCACGGACATAGCGCCGCAAACCGCCACGAGCGTAGCGAAGAGCACCACCGTAGCGAAGAGCACCGCTGAGCCCACCGGCGGCCCGCCCGCGGCCGATCCACTGGCCTGGCTCGCCGATCATGCGCGGGCTCGGGAGGCGGCCGGCCTGCGCCGCCGCCTACACCCCCGCGCCCTGGCACCGACCGCGGACGGCGCCGGGGTGCGCGTCGATCTCGCCAGCAACGACTACCTCGGCCTCGGCGGCCATCCCACGGTCGTCGAGGGGGCGGCGCGCGCCCTGCGGGCATGGGGCACGGGATCCACCGGCAGCCGGCTGGTAACCGGGACGACCGCCCTGCACGGCGAGCTGGAGGCGGCGCTCGCCGACCACGTGGGCTTCGCCGCAGCGCTGGTCTTCTCCTCCGGGTACACGGCGAACCTGGGCTGCCTGACCGGGCTGGCCGGCCCCGGCGACCTGATCGTCTCCGACGCGCTCAATCACGCCTCGATCGTCGACGCCTGCCGGCTGTCCCGGGCACGGGTGGCCATCACCCCGCACGGCGACGTCGCCGCCGTGGCCGCCGCCCTCGCCGCCGGCGGCTGGCGGCGCGCGCTCGTGGTGACCGAGTCGGTGTTCTCCGCCGACGGCGACGCCGCCCCCCTGACCGAGCTGCACAGCACGGCCCGCGCACACGGGGCGGTCCTCGTCGTCGACGAGGCGCACGGACTCGGCGTGGTCAGCCCGACCGGCCGCGGCGTGCTGGCCGCCGCCGGGCTCGCCGGGCAGCCGGACGTGGTGGCCACGGTCACCCTGTCGAAGGCGCTCGGCGGCCAGGGCGGCGCGGTCCTCGGCACGACGGCCGTCCGCGAGCACCTCATCGACACGGCCCGCACGTTCATCTTCGACACCGGCCTCGCCCCGGCGAGCGCCGGCGGGGCACTGGCGGCGCTGGCGCACCTGCGGGCCCATCCGGAGCTGCCCGCCGCGGTCCGGCACCGCGCCGACGAGCTCGCCGCGCTCACCGGAGCGCCGCGCCCGGCCGGCGCGGTCGTCTCGGTCGTCGTCGGCGAGCCGGAGCCGGCGGTGGCCGCGGCGGCGATCTGCCGCGCGCACGGGGTGGCGGTCGGCTGCTTCCGGCCGCCGACGGTGCCCGCGGACACGAGCCGGCTGCGGCTGGCCGCCCGCGCCGACCTCAGCGACGCCGACCTGGCGCTCGCGGCCGAGGCGTTCGCCGCCGCCGGGGTGCTCGCCCGATGACGCTGCTGGTGGTCACCGGCACCGGCACCGAGGTCGGCAAGACGGTGGTGACCTCGGCGCTGGCCGCCCTCGCCCACGACCGGGGCCACGCCGTCGCGGTGGTCAAGCCGGCGCAGACCGGTGTCCGGCCCGACGAGCTGGGAGACGTCGACCTGGTTGCCGACCTCGCGGGCATCCGCGACGTCCATGAGCTGGCCCGTTACCCCGACCCGCTGGCGCCGGCGGCCGCCGCCCGCCGGGCCGGGCGGCCGGCCGTCGACCTCGACGAGCTGGCGGCCCGGATCGGCAAGCTCGCCACCGACCGGGACCTCGTCCTCGTCGAGGGGGCCGGCGGGCTGCTGGTGCGTTACGACGACAACGGCGCCACCCTGGCCGATCTCGCCCGGCTGCTCGCGGCGCCGGTGCTCGTCGTGACGACGGCGGGTCTCGGCGCGCTGAACGCGACCGCGCTGACCCTGGAGGCCCTGGCCCACCACGGCCTCGACCTCGCCGGCGTGGTGATCGGATCCTGGCCGCGCGAGCCGGACCTGGCCTGCCGCAGCAACCTGGCCGACCTGGCCGACCTGGCCGGTCGGCCGCTGGCCGGGGCCCTGCCCGCGGGCGCCGCCCTGCTGGGCCGGCCCGAGTTCCTCGCGACGGCCCGGCAGACACTCGAACCCGCCCTCGGCGGTACCTTCCGTGCACAGCGGTTCCGTGAACGCCACCCGGTGTAGGGCCGTTTCCTGGCCCGCCCACAGTACCGAATGCCAGAATTGTCCAAATTGATAGGCGGGAAGGCCCGGGCGACGCCCGGCGGCCGAAGGCGGCGGGAACGGCCTGCTCAGCGCGCCCGAAGCCGGCCGGATGACGAACGTGCCCGATGTCGCGCGGGAAAACCGGGCGACGCAGCGGGCGCGGGCTCGACAATGGACGGGCACTGCGATCGATCTGCTGACAGGCCGACCCGAGAAGCCCCGACAAGCCGACCCGAGAAGACGGTTGTTCGACCAGCCCACCCCGACGACGAGCCAGTCCCATCGCCGAGCGCAATTCCTGCCGACGTCCCGCCTGGAGGACCCCAGTGACCGCACCCGTGACCACGCACACCGCTTCGGCGACGGTGCCCCCGCACGCGCCGGCCGCCCTGCTCGCCTACGCCCGGCGCGAGGTTCTCGAGGGCGGGCGGGGGCTCGACCAGGCGGGTGTGCTCGCCGTCCTGCGACTGCCCGACGAGTACCTGGGCGACGCGCTGGCGCTCGCGCACGAGGTCCGGTTGCGCTGGTGCGGCCCGGAGGTCGAGGTCGAGGGCATCATCAGCCTGAAGACGGGCGGCTGCCCGGAGGACTGCCACTTCTGCTCGCAGTCGGGCAAGTTCGACTCGCCGGTGCGCTCGGCGTGGCTCGACGTGCCCTCGCTGGTCGAGGCGGCCCGTCAGACCGCGGCGACCGGCGCCACCGAGTTCTGCATCGTCGCGGCCGTTCGTGGGCCCGACGCCCGGCTCATGTCCCAGGTCCGCGAGGGGGTCGCGGCCATCCGCGCGGCCGTCGAGATCAACATCGCCTGCTCGCTGGGCATGCTGACTCAGGAGCAGGTCGACGAGCTCACCGAGATCGGGGTGCACCGCTACAACCACAACCTCGAGACGTCCCGCTCGCACTTCCCCAAGGTCGTCACCACCCACAGCTGGGAGGAGCGCTGGGAGACCTGCGAGATGGTGCGCGCCGCCGGCATGGAGCTGTGCTGCGGCGCCATCCTGGGAGTCGGGGAGTCGCTGGAGCAACGGGCCGAGCTCGCCGCCCAGCTCGCCGTCCTGGAGCCCGACGAGGTCCCGCTGAACTTCCTCAACCCGAGGCCGGGTACCCCCTTCGGGGACTACCCGCCGGTGCAACCGCGCGACGCACTGCGCGCCATCGCCGCGTTCCGGCTGGCCCTGCCCCGGACGATCCTGCGCTACTCGGGCGGCCGGGAGATCACCCTGGGCGACCTGGAGGTGCAGGGGATGCTCGGCGGCATCAACGCGGTGATCGTCGGCAACTACCTGACGACGCTTGGCCGGCAGGCCGAGTCCGACCTGAAGATGCTCGCCGACCTGAGCATGCCAATCAAGTCGCTGCAGGCCACGCTGTAGAACGCCGCCAGGCCGGCCGGGCCCCGCGCGCGCCGCGGGGCCCGGCCCAGGGCCGTGCTGCCCGGGCTCAGGCGTTGGTGGCCGTCATGAGGCCGTGCTCGGTGCAGCGCGCCGACCAGCCCGCGGGGGTCACCTGCACCACCATCCGCCGCCGGCAGATCCGGCAGTAACGAGGCGGCTCGAGCTCACGGGCCCGCGCGCACGCCTCATGACGGCCCACACTGGCCAACTGACCGCAACGGTCACAGAACGAAGCGTCCACGAAGTCAGTTTAGGGCATGACTCGACGCAGCCCGCGGCCGACGGCGAAGCCGGGCCTCAGGCCGCTCGCGGCGGTGCCTCAGCCGGCGGTGACCTGCTCGACCAAGGCGATCAGGTCACCGTCCTGGACGACATCGCCCTCCTGGACCGCGATCCGCGCCACCGTGCCGCCGTCCTCACTGATCACCGGGATCTCCATCTTCATGGAGTCGAGGATGACGAGGGCGTCACCGGCGGCCACCGAGTCACCTACACCGACGACGACCTTCCAGACGTTGGCCACCATCTCCGCGCGGACTTCCTCGACCATCGGACTCCCTCCAGCGGCGATTCGAACGTGCCAAGAGCCTAAGTGCCACCGGTCACTCTGGCCAACGTCCTTCGCCCACAGGTGTGTTCGCACCACCCACAGGGGCGACTCGACCGCTCGGTGTTGGGACTGTTCGCCGTAAACCCGCAAACTACGCATGTGCTCGTACTTTTCGTGCTGACCCTGGTATGTGGGCTGGGCGTCGGCCTGGCCCGCGGCGGAACCCTGGGCGCCCTCGCCCGTGTCCACGTCCTGCGCCCGTGGTTGTTCGTTGCAGTGATCCTCGTGCTGGCAGTGGGCGGGCTCGTCCCGGCGCTGCACAGCCCCGCCTGGATCGTCGCGGCGGTGCTCGCCGCGTTGTTCGCCGGAATGAACAACCGGCTACCCGGGCTCGGGCTGCTGGTGACCGGCATCATCGCCAACGCCGCCGTCATCACGGTGAACGGCGGGCAGATGCCGGTGTCGTTGTGGGGCGCAGGCAAGGCCGGCGTCCCGATCGGCGACATCCTCACCTCGGCCTTTCACTCCCCCGCCGGGGACGGCACGAGCCTGCGGCTGCTCAGCGACATCATCCCGCTGCCCTTTCCGGGGGCGCCGGCGGTGGTGAGCGTCGGCGACGTGGCGATGGCCGCGGCGCTCGGGCTGTTCGGTGCCGTGACCCCGGTGCGGGCCTGGCGCACGCTGCGAGCCCGGCGCCAGGCGGCGCTGACCGGCGCATCGCTGGCGGGATACGGCGACGCGGACGGCCTGATCGGCTCCGACGACGACGACCACGACGACCTCGACCTCGACGACTACGAGCACGAGCCCGACGACCACCGCCACGCCGACGACTCGTTCGACGGTCGCTCCCGGGACGGCGGCGCGGAGGACGGCGGCGCGGTGGACCCCGCGGACCGGCCCGCTGGCAACGTCCGGCTCGTCGGGAAGGTCCGCGACGACGGGGGCGAGCGCCGCCGCACGAGCGACGAGCACGACGTGGACGGCGATGAGCCAGGCGAGGGTGGGGGCGGCCACGCGGGCAGGTCGGTCACCACCCGGCGGCCCGGGCTGGCACGATGACTCCACATTCGATTGATGGAGGGGAGGACCCCATGGCGAAGAAGAAGCGCAAGCGGCGCGCGCGGGCCAAGAGCAAGGCCAACCACGGCAAGCGCCCGAACACCTGAGCAGCCCGGCGGGCCGTGCGAACGCGGCCCGCCGCCAGGCGTCACTCAGGCCACTGCGACGGCCTGCTCGCGCAGCCAGGCGACGGTACGCGCCAGGCCCTCCTCGAGATCGACCGTGGGTCGCCAGCCCACCAGTCGCGCCGCCAGGTTCACGGCCAGGGCGATGCGGGCCAGCTCGCCGGGGCGTGCCGGAGCCGGCAGCGGGATGTCAGGCGCGCCGACGATCGCGGCGATCCGGCTGTGCAGCTCCCGCACGGTGGTCGCGACGCCGGTGCCGATGTTGAGCCGGACGCCGTCGGCGGCATCCACCGGCAGCACCCGGGCGAACGCCTCGGCCACGTCGCCGACGAACACGTAGTCCCGGCTCGCGGTGCCGTCACCGAAGATCTTCGTCGGCCGACCGGCCAGCAGCGCCGTCCCGAAGATGGCGACGACGCCCGCCTCGCCGTGCGGGTCCTGCCGCGGCCCGTAGACGTTGGCCAGCGCCAAGGCGGTCGAGGCCAGGCCGTGGGTCGCCCGGTAGACGTTGAGGTACAGCTCGCCGGCGGCCTTACCCGCCGCGTATGGCGACTCGGGCGCCACCGGGGTTGTCTCGTCCACCGGCAGCCGCGTGGGCGAGCCGTAGATCGACCCGCCGGACGAGGTGTGGATGACCTTGGCCACGCCGGCGAGGCGGCTGGCCTCGAGGACGTTGATCGTGCCGAGCACGTTCTGCCGGGCGTCGCGCAGCGGGTCGGCGACGCTGACCCGGACGTCGATCTGGGCGGCCAGGTGCGCCACCACCTCGGGTCGCACCCGGCCGACGAGGGCGGGTAGCTCGGGCGAGGTGACGTCGACCTGCTCGAAGGAGAAACGAGGGTCCGCCGCCGCGGCGGTGAGGTTGGCCAGCCGACCGGTGGACAGGCCGTCAACGCCGACAACGCTGTGACCGTCGGCCAGCAGCCGATCGGCGACGGTGGAACCGATGAAGCCGGCCGCGCCGGTGATGAGGATGCGCACGACGCAGGACACTAGCCCGCATGCCTGTGCGCTACCTGTCCATAGCCTGTACTCAGCGTGACTGCGGCGCAGTGATCGCCGGCTGGCGCGAGCCCCATGCCGGGGCCCGCGACCGCGCGCTAATCGGGCTGGAACTCGGTGGTGTCCGCCTCCACCCGGGCCGACCGGAGCCGGGCCAGGACGCTGGTCCGCAGCGAGTCCGGTGCCCGCTCCCCGCCGCACTTGCGGGCGACGAGCATCTTCACCTCGTGTTCCACGCCGAACTCGCGCAGGCACGGAGAGCACTCGTCGAGATGGGACCGGATGAGGTCGTGCTGCCCGCCGTCGCACTCGCCGTCGAGGTACAGGAAGACCGCGTCGAGCACCTTCCGGCAGTCGATCGCGTGCTCACCGCCGCAGCTCACGACGCACCACCCTCGCCGTCGGCAGACCCAGCGCCCACCAGCCCCCGACCCGCCGCGTACTTGTCCAGGGACTTGCGCAGACCGCGACGGCCACGGTGCAGCCGAGACATCACGGTCCCGATCGGCGTTCCCATGATCTCCGCGATCTCCTTGTAGGCGAAGCCTTCGACGTCGGCGAGGTACACCGCCATCCGAAAGTCCTCCGGCAACGCCTGCAACGCGTCCTTGATGTCGCTGTCGGGCAGGTGCTCCAGCGCCTCGGTCTCGGCACTCTTCAGGCCGCTGGACGTGTGCGACTCCGCCTCGGCGAGCTGCCAGTCCTCGACCTGCTCGGTCGGGCTCTGCAACGGCTGCCGCTGCCGCTTGCGGTAGGTGTTGATGAAGGTGTTGGTCAGGATCCGGTAGAGCCAGGCCTTGAGGTTCGTGCCCTCCTGGAACTGGTGGAAGGCCGCGAAGGCCTTGACGAAGGTCTCCTGGACGAGGTCCTCCGCGTCGGCCGGATTGCGGGTCATCCGCAGCGCGGCCGCATACAGCTGGTCGAGGTACGGGAGGGCGTCGCGCTCGAACCGCGCGCCCCGCTCCTCGGTGGTCTCGTCGACCAGGATCACTCCCTCACCGTCATGCCTTCCGACGGCCTGCTGCGCGCTCAGGATGCCAGACTGGACGGAACCGAACCATCTCTCCGGAGCGGACGATACCCCGACCACGGCCTCGGCGCGTATCGGCACGGCGGCCGCAGGGGACCGTTGTGGGACAAATCGCGGCTGCACCGGCGGGTGCCGGTGCATGGCGTTCGCACGAGTCATGAGACCTCCGTGACCCCTCGTCTGACACCGGTCACAACGCCGATCGCCCCGCGGCTGATTCCCGCGTCGGGGCCGGTGACCCCAACCGTTCGAGCAGGAATGCCGCGCCCACCCGGGCGGCCTGCGCGACGGCGTCGACGGCCGGCCGGCCGTCGCGCACCCGGGTGCGGAAGGAGTGGTCGCCGCCCACGACGAGGTGCACCTGCCGGTCGAGCACCGGATCCGGCGCCGGCCGACCGAAGGAGTCCCGGTCCCCCTGGACGACGAGGACGGGTACCCCGGCACCATCGAGCTCCCCCTGCCGCGACGGCTTCGGCTGGCCCGCCGCGGTGGTGCCCGGCGGCTGCAGCGGAAAGCCCAGGGCAAGCACTGCGCGCACGCCCGTCCGCGCGGCAACCCGCATGGCCACCCGCGAGCCCATCGACACCCCGGCGAGGGCAAGCGGGCGCGGCGCCCCGAGCGCCTCGATCGCGGCCGTGGCCACCGCGTCGAGGCGAGCCGGCCGGTCCGGCGCCCGGCGCCCGGCCACCCGGTAGGGCATCTCCAGCCGGGCGACCCGCACCCCGGCGACGCCCAGCGGGGCGGCCAGCGCGTCGAACAGGGGCGTATCGACGCCGCTGCCGGCGCCGTGCAAAAAAAGGACGGTCGACGCGCCGGTCCCGGGAACCACCCGCAGCCGGCCGCCGTCCACAGCTATGTGGGCACAACTCAGGCAGGCACCATCAGGGTGGGCACCGGGCTCGGGGGCGGCCCCGGGGAACGGTGCAGCCGACAGGCATCTATCCGACACAGCAGGGAAGGACACGGCGTGGTCGAGCGTGGAATCTGTCAGACTTCCACCTTGAGTTTGTGACTTGCCTCGCATCATCGCCTCCCGAAGGGTAGGAAAGCTTCATGCTTCCTGGCCCCGACGCCGACCCGGGCCCGCCTCGTGGACGAGCAAACACCCTGGTCTGCGAGGCACCAGCAGACAGTGACGATCCGTACTGGGCCTTCTATGAGGAGGTCGCGTCGGCACAGCTCCGAGAGTGGCTGCCGGCGCAGCCGGCCCAGGTGCTCGACGTTTCCGGCCCGCGGGCCCGCTTCGCCCGCCAGATGGTGACCGCGGGTCATCAGGTCGTGCGGGTGGTGGCCCAGGCCGAGCCGACCGACCCTGCCGTCGGTCCGGGCACGCTGCTGCCGGTCGTCGGCGACGCCCGCTCGCTGGACTGGTTCTCCCCCGGTTCGTTCGACGCGGTGCTCGCCGAGGCACGGGCACTGTCGTTCTGTCTGGCCACGGAGACGACCCTGGACGAGATCCACAGCATGCTCCGTCCAGGCGGACGGCTGCTGCTCTGCGTCGACTCGCTTCTGCTCGGCCTCGCCCGCCTCGCCGAGCAGCACCGCTGGGCGGAGCTGTCCGACGTGCCGCGCGCCGACGTCGTGCTCGTTCCCGCCGAGGACGGCACGATCACCCGCTGCTTCTGGCCGGAGGAGCTGAAGGCGCTGCTGACCAGCGCCGGCTTCGACGTCGACTGGATCCGACCGCGCACGGTGCTGTCCGCCGAGGCGGTCAAGCGGGCCGTGGCCGAGGATGTCTCCTGCTTCCCCACCCTCGTGCGCACCGAGGTGGAGCTCTCCACCGAGCGCGAGGGCGAGTCCATCGGCATCCACCTGATCGCCTCGGCTCGCCGGCCCGCCTAACCGGTCCACCGGTCCGGTCCCGGCGACGGCCAGCGGGCGAGCGATTCGAGCGCGGCGACGAGGCGCAGCAGGCGGCCCTCCTCGCCGTGCCGGCCGACGATCTGGAGCCCGACTGGGCAGCCGTCGGCGGTGAAACCCGCGGGCACGCTCACCGCCGGGTACCCACTGAGGTTGAACGCCCAGGTCAGGCTCACGCTACGGACCTCTCCGGGGCCCGCATACGGATGCGGCCGGTTGGGCGTGGTCGGGGTCAGCAGCACGTCCGCTCGAGCCAGCACGGCCGCGAGGCGCCGGTCGTTGTGCGCGCGCACCGCAGCGGCGTTCGACGCGGCCGACGTGCCCGGGTCCGCCGTCCCCGCGGCCCATGTCCCCGGGTCCGCCGACGCCGCTCGCAGCGCGGTCCACGCCGCCTCCGGGTCGAGCAGCTCGACGGGCACGTCCGTCCAGGCCAGCACGCCCGCGGCGGCAAGCCGGTCGGCGGCGGCCCGGCTCACGGCGACCACCTCCGGCTCGGGGCTGGCGAAGCCGAGCGTCGCCGACCAGACGGCGGTTGCGCGCCTCCCTCCGTCCCGCTCCCGGCTGCCGAACGGATCGTTCAGATCGAACGGACCGACACCGAACGGACCGACACCGAACGGCGGATACAGCCCGGAAATCGGCTCGCCATCCGGGGCCGACGGCACGCCGCCCATCACCGGCTCTCCACCGACCGGCCCGCTGTCCGGCCCGCTGCCCGCGGCGGGCGGCGCCGACGGTAACGCGCGGGCGCCGGTGACGACCGCCTACCAGGCGGCGGCGTCGGCGGCGCGGCGGACGATCGGTCCGGGGACGGTCAGGCCGGCGCGGTCGGGACCGGGGAAGCGGCCACTGGTCGGCTTGAGACCGACCACTCCGCACCAGGCCGCGGGGATGCGGGTGGAGCCGGCGCCATCGCCGGCGGTCGCGAGGGGCACGACCCCGCTGGCGACGGCGACCGCCGAGCCGGCCGGCGAGCCACCGGGCACCCGATCGGGTCGCCACGGGTTCACCCTCGGGCCATGGGCGGTGTGACCCCAGGTCTGCCAGGGATGCGCCGCAGCGACCGGCACCGCCGTCGTCCCGATCACGATGGCCCCCGCGGCGAGCAGCCGGCGGGTCGTGGGTGCCGTGACGCCGCTGCCCGCCTTGACCGCGATCGGCACGCCGGCCAGCGGCAGCTGTGCGCCGCGGGCGAGCGCCCGGCCGACCACACCGGCCCGGTGCACGGCCCAGGCCGGCCAGCAGTCGGTGAAGGCCCGCAACGCGCCATCGGTCTGCCGCAGCCGGGCCAGGGCCGCCTCGACCGGGGCCGACGGGGCGATCAGCCCAGCGCCGACCAGCCCGGCCAGCTCGGTGGCGCCGAGCGCCGGGTAGTCATGGCGCACTCGTTTCACCGATCCGTACGCGCCGAGGGCGGCCACCCATCCGGCATGCTGTCATGGTGAGCATCCTGACCGGCGTCGAGGCCACGGGCACGCAGTCCGACCCGTGGCCGGCCCCAACCGCGCAGCGCCCCGTGACGGCCGTCGTCCCGGTACCGGGCGCGAAGTCCGGCACGAACCGGGCGCTTGTTCTCGCCGCCCTGGCGAACGGGACGTCCCGGCTGCGCGGCGCCCTGCGCTCGCGGGACACCCTGCTGATGGCCGGCGTGCTGCGCACGCTGGGTGCCAAGATCAGTACCGACGGCCCGGACTGGGTGGTGCGGCCCGCGCCGGCCGCGCGGGCCGCCGCTGGCGCGCGGGCCGAGTGCGGCAACGCGGGCACGGTCGCCCGGTTCACCCCGGCCCTGGCCACCCTGCGCGAGGGCGACGTCGAGTTCGACGGCGACGCCCGCATGCGCGACCGGCCGCTCACCCCGCTGCTCGGCGCGCTGCGCCGGCTCGGCGCCGACATCGACGGCGACCGGATGCCCTTCACCGTGCGCGGCCGCGGCCGGTTGCCCGGTGGCGAGGTCATCGTCGACGCCTCCGACTCCAGCCAGCTCGTCTCCGGGCTGCTGCTGGCCGCCCCCCGCTACGACGCCGGGGTCACTGTGATCCACCGCGGAACGCGCCTGCCGTCGGGCCCCTACCTGGACATGACGGTCGCCGACCTGCGCGCGGCCGGCGCGGTGGTCGAGGTCGCGCCGCCCGGCACCGACGGCAGCCGGTACTGGCGGGTCGAGCCCGGCGAGCTCGCCGCCGCCGACCGGGCCATCGAGCCGGACATGAACAGCGCTGCGGCCTTCCTCGCGGCGGCGCTCGCCACCGGGGGGCGGGTGGTGGTGCCGGACTGGCCCGAGGCAACCGAGCAGCCCGGTCGGATGCTCCCCACGCTGCTGGCGGCGATGGGCGCCATCACCGAGCGCACCGCAGCGGGCCTGGCGGTCAGCGGCGGCGGGATCCACGGAATCGACGTCGACCTCGGCGACTTCGGCGAGGTCGCGCCTGTCCTGACCGCCCTCGCCGCCCTCGCCGACTCGCCTTCCCGCCTGCGCGGCATCGGGCACCTGCGCCTGCAGGAGACCGACCGGCTCGTCGCCCTCGCTCAGGAGCTCGGCCGCCTCGGTGCGCGGATCACGGTGACCGACGACGGGCTGGCAATCGAGCCGGCGCCCCTGCGCGGCGCCCGGCTCGACCCGCGCGCCGACCACCGCCTGGCCATGGCGTACGCAGTGGTGGGCCTGGTCGTGCCGGGGATCGTCATCGATGACATCGCGACGACCGGCAAGACGGTGCCGGACTTCCCCCGCATGTGGACGGCGATGCTGGCCGGATGAGTGGCACAGGTGGCCGGGCGAACCGCACGGGTGGCCGGGCGAGCGGCCAGGTGGCCGGATGAACGACGCGGCGTCGCGGGTCGTGGGCTAGCCGATGGCCCGCGAACTGGACGAGGACGACATCCGGGTGCGACCGGGGCGCAGCTCGCACCCCCGGACCCGGGACCGGCCCGATCATGCCGAGGCGGTGCCGGCGGTGGTGGTCGGGGTCGACCGTGGCCGCTACACCTGCCGGCCGGACCCGACGCCGCAGCGGCTGGTCGCCGCCGTACGCGGCGGGTCGATGCGCCGCACGTCGGTGGTCGTCGGGGACCGGGTCGCGCTGGTCGGCGACGTCTCGGGGACGTCCGGGGCGCTGGCCCGGCTGGTACGCCGCGAGGAGCGCACGAGCGTCCTACGGCGCACCCCCGACGACAGCGACCCCGCGGAGCGGCCGATCGTCGCGAACGCCAACATTCTGGTGATCGTCTGTTCGGTGACCGATCCGGCGCCGCGGCCGGGCCTGATCGACCGCTGCCTGGTCGCCGCCTACGACGGCGGGCTGTCCCCGCTGCTGTGTCTGACCAAGACCGATCTGGCCGACCCCGCATCGCTGATCGAGTTGTACCGGCCGCTGGGATTCCCGGTGCTGACGACCCGTCCGGACAGCGACCTCGACCTGCTGCTGGCGCTGCTGACCGACCGGGTCAGTGTGTTCTTCGGCCATAGCGGGGTCGGGAAGTCCAGCCTGGTCAACCGGCTGGTGCCGGCCGCGGACCGGGCGATCGGCGAGGTCAACGCCGTGACGGGCCGCGGGCGGCACACGTCGTCCGCAGCCGTGGCGCTGCTGCTCCCCCATGGCGGGACCGTGATCGACACACCGGGGGTGCGGTCGTTCGGCCTCGGCGCGGTGACGCCGAACCGGGTGCTGCGCGCCTTCTCCGACATCGCCGCCGCGGCCGAACGCTGCCAGCCCGGCTGCGAGCATCTCGCGCCGTCGCCCGACTGCGCCCTGGATTCCGCGGTACGCACCGGTGACGCTGACGCCGCACGGCTCGCGAGCCTTCGCCGATTGTTGGCCGCGCGTAGAACCCCACTTTGAGAATGTGACCGGGAGATTAGTCACACTCTTCCCGCCACGTGAGACCCACCGTCCGCGTGACCGGCGCGTGAGTGGGCTCGGCTCGTAGTCTCGCAAGCGTGACCCCGCCTAACCCCACCTCCGTGGGCATCGAATCGACCGACGACATCGACGCCGTCCCCGTCGCCGACGATCTCGCACTCGCGCTGAGTCTCGCGGACGCCGCCGATCGGATTACCCTTTCCCGCTTCCAAGCCGTTGATCTGCACGTCGAATCCAAGCCGGACAACACGCCGGTCTCCGACGCCGACACCGCCGTCGAATCCATGATCCGCGAGCGGCTCGCCGTCGCCCGGTCGGAGGACGCAGTCCTCGGTGAAGAGGAGGGACTCGTCGGTGCGGGCGCCCGGCGACGCTGGATCCTCGACCCCGTCGACGGGACGAAGAACTTCGTGCGGGGCGTGCCGGTCTGGGGCACTCTGCTCGGCCTTGAGGTGGACGGCGAGATGGTCGTCGGGGTGGCCAGCGCGCCCGCGATGGGCCGACGCTGGTGGGGGGCCCGGGACACCGGGGCGTTCACCCGGGACGCCACCGGCGACACCCGGGCGCTCAAGGTCTCCTCGGTCGGCCGGCTGGGCGACGCGTTCCTGTCCTTCGCCTCGGTGGAGGGCTGGCGGACCGCGGACCGGCTCGACCAGTTCCTGCACCTGGCCGACCAGGTCTGGCGGACCCGGGGCTACGGCGACTTCTGGTCGCACATGATGGTCGCCGAAGGCGCCGTGGACCTGGCCTGCGAGCCCGAGGTGTCCCTGTGGGACATGGCGGCGCTGCAGGTCATCGTCGAGGAGGCCGGCGGCCGGTTCACCGACCTGACCGGCCGGCGGGGCCCGGGGCACGGCACCGTACTGACGACAAACGGCCACCTGCACGAGGTGGCGCTGCGCTCCTTCACCTCCTGAGGTCCCCCACGAAACTTCTGAGGTCCCCCACGCGGTATCCGCGGAGTTTCACCGGACAGTCCTGATATTCGGATGACGGAAACGAGTGGCGGCCGGTGATCGGCTTCGCGCACCGCGGGGCGCCGGCCCCGCACCAACGGGAGAACGCGCTGCCCGCGTTCCGGCGCGCGTTGGCCGGCGGGGCGAACGGGTTGGAGTCGGACGCCTGGCTGACCGCGGACGGGGTGCCGGTGCTGCACCACGACGGGGTGCTCGGACCGCCCGGCCGGCGGCGACGGATCGGTGATCTGACCGCCGACCGGCTGCCCGGCTGGGTGCCGACGCTGGCCTCGTTCTACGCGGAACTGGGCACGTCGTTCGAGTTCAGCCTGGATCTGAAGGGTCCGCCCGGTGGCTGGGCGTCCACGGCGGCCGCCGTGGTCGCCGTCACCAGGCAGGCGGGCGGCAGCACAGCGGCCCGGCGGCTGTGGCTGTGCGGGTACCTGCCGGAGCTCGCCGCCTTCCGGGAGCGGGACCCCGATGCGCGCCTGGTGAACTCCACGTCGATGCGGACCGTGATGGATGGTGGCGGGGTCAGCGCCTACGGCGGGCGGCTGCACGCCGCCGGGGTGGCCGCGCTGAACCTACGGACCCGGGAATGGACGCCACCGCAGGCACGAATCGTCGCCGTTCTGCACGATCTGGGTATCGCCGCGTTCGGGTGGGATGCGCAGCGCACAAGCACGCTGACCCGTCTGGCGGGATACGGGCTTGACGCGGTCTACAGCGACCATCTGGCGCGGCTGGTGCGGATCAGCGGTTCCGCCGCGGCATAGCCCTGGACCGGCGGGTGAGCCGGAAGCAGCACGGGCGGCGCACCAGGCAAATTGGTTGTCGAAGCGAACGAAGTCGCCCATTGCGTTGTGCGCAGCGTGACCTGGCTCCGGCGTACTGTCATATCGTCGACAGTTAGGTTAGCTTCAGGTAGCTATAGCAACCATCGACGGAGAGTGGCCACGAAAGATCCGCCGGCCGGTCCAACGGATTGACCGGCAGAAGTGATTACTGCGCGACCAGCGTCCGTGGCGACGATGGCTCACCGTGGCACTTTCCTGACACCGGGATGGTGGGTGACTCCGCTCAGTCCTCCTCCGCCTCCTCGCTCTCGTCAGTCTCCTCGGCGACTTTCAGCATCTGCTCCGGAAACCCGGTCCGTCCCGCCACGTGCTCGACGGAGTAACCCTGTCGTACCAGGTCACGAGCCTGCTCCAGCGTCCAGCCCCGCCCGGGGTCAACCCGGCTGACAATCACTTCACTCGCCTGGCGCCGTTCCTGCGGCCAGCTGAGTCGTGCACGGCGTGCCAAGGGTCGACCTCCGAGATTTGAGGACTTTGGTGTTACGCCACCAAGGATAGGCCATATTGACGCCGGCCTGCCCGTTGAACTCCACGATAGCGGGTGGCGACCTGTTAATGCAGACCCGCGCCGAAGACTGTGCATCATCCGAACGCCGGCTAGCCCGAACAGGCGGTCATGCACAAGGTACGAGTGGGCAGGATCTCGGTCGCCCCTGGGAACTTCCCACGGCCGAAGAGCGTCGAAGACGCATCAAGGAGAACAGTTCAGCCGAGAAGTGCAGACCGCATCTGCCCGAGGGCTTCCCGTCGACCCGCCGCTTAGCCGTCCATCCGAGGCCACGCGAGCATAGACCCGAACTTCGCCGCAGCGCGCGGCCCCCGGCCAGGCCGGACCCGCAATGGCCGCATACCGCCCCCTGCGCGAGTCGCGACCGACGGGCGCGCCGGGCACCTGCCGCTCCCCGCCTGCAACGCCCCCGCGCTCAACATCCCAGCGCGGAGTGCCTCAGCCCTGGAGTGCCCCCGAACGGGGGAGCGCGGTGGTCACTGCTTTCTCGGTGGCGGCTGGGGTAGCCATCGTTGGCGGAGGCGGTATGTCGGGCTGTTCCACCGGCCGGGTGGTTCGCGCCTCCCGTCCATGCTCGCGCAGCATCATCCGCCACTGCTGCGGCGAGTGGCTTGCCGGCCTGGTCGTGGCCAGGAAATCCTCGAGAACCCGCCGGAAGCGCACAGGATCGCTGTGATGAGGGAAATGCCCCGCACCGAGAAAGATCTCAAGGCGGCTTCCGGGCATCGCCGCATGCGCGACGCGCGCGTGTTCGACCGGAATCACTGCGTCCCGATCGCCCCAGACGATCAGCGACGGCATGCCGGCGGCCAGATAGCAGCCGTCGAGCATCGTGATGGCCTGCCCGTGCGCGTCGACCACGGAACGCAGCGTCCGGAGGAAGGCGGCCCGCGCCGTCGGCACCCCGAGGGAGTCGCAGACATGCAGGATATCTTCGGCGTCCCGGCCCAGATCGGTGTTCAGCAGCCGCAGCACCCGCAGCCCGGCCCAGCGCCCGAGACGCACTGGCGGGACGCCGATCAGGGACAGCGCCGCCCCTGCACCGGGCAACGCCGCAGCCCGAAGCGCCGGGTGCAGATCCGGCCCCACCCCGCCGGTAGCCACGAGGACCAGCCGCTCGCAGCGTTCCGGGAACTGGTAGGCGAACTGCATGGCGACCCCGCCACCGAGCGAATGCCCGACGGCCGTCGCCCGCTCGATGCCGAGCACCGTGAGTAGATCACGCATACCGCAGGCGTAGCCGGCCACCGAGTAATCGCCGCGAGGCTTTTCCGACTCCCCGTGCCCGAGCAGGTCGGGGGCTATCACCGTATGGCGCCGTGCGAGCTGGGGAATGATCGGCGCCCAGGTCCGGGCGTTGTCCCCGATGCCGTGGATCAGCAGCAGCACCGGTCCACGGCCCGCGCGCAGGTAGCAGCGCCGATACCCGTGGACCGTGACGAACCGCGGGGTCAGCCGCGCGGCTCCCGCGCTCGGCGCATCGTCGGTCATCGCCACCCCAGGTCAGAACTCGATGTTGCTCATCACATGCTTGATCCTGGTGTAGTCCTCCAAGCCGTACACGGACAGATCCTTGCCATAACCGCTCTTCTTGAATCCGCCGTGCGGCATCTCCGCGACGATCGGGATGTGAGTGTTGATCCATACGCAGCCGAAGTCCAGCCGGCGCGCGACCCGCATGGCTCGGCCGTGGTCGCGCGTCCAGACGCTGGAGGCCAGGCCGTACTCCACGCCGTTGGCCCACTCCACCGCTGTGTCCTCCGAGTCGAACCGCTGCACCGTGATGACCGGGCCGAAGATCTCCGACTGGATGAGTTCGTCGTCCTGGCGCAGGCCGGCGACGACCGTGGCGGGGTAGAAGTAGCCGGGCCGGTCGAGGACCGCGCCACCGGCGAGCACCGCGGCGTGCTCCGGCGCCCGCCGGACGAACCCGCCGACCCGGTCGAGCTGACCGGCGCTGTTCAACGGGCCGTAGTCGACGTCGGTCTCGTCCGGTGAGCCCGTCGCGGTGCCCCGGGCCGCCTCGGCCAGCGCCGCGGCGAGATCGTCGTGGATCCCCGGCGCGGCCAGCACCCGGGTCGCCGCGGTGCAGTCCTGGCCGGCGTTGAAGTAGGCGGCGCCGGCGATCTCCGCGGCGACGGCGGCCGGGTCCACGTCGTCGAAGACGATGACCGGTGCCTTGCCGCCGAGCTCGAGATGAACCCGCTTGAGCGAGTCCGCCGCCGCCCGCGCCACCTCCATGCCGGCCCGCACGCTGCCGGTCACCGACACCATCGCCGGCCCCGGGTGCGCGACCAGCGCCCGCCCGGTGTCCCGGTCCCCGCAGACGACGTTGAGCACGCCGGGCGGGAGGAACTCGGCGGCGATCTCGGCGAGCAGCAGGCTGGACGCCGGGGTCGTGTCCGACGGCTTGAGGATGACCGTGTTGCCGGCCGCAATCGCCGGGGCGATCTTCCACACCGCCATCATCAGCGGGTAGTTCCACGGCGTGACCTGCGCGCAGACCCCGACGGGCTCCCGGCGGACGTAGCTGGTGTGCCCGGCGAGGTACTCCCCGGCGGCCCGGCCCTCCAGCAGGCGCGCGGCCCCGGCGAAGAAGCGGATCTGGTCGGCGGACGGCCCGACCTCCTCGTCGACGGTGAGCTGCAGCGGCTTGCCGGTGTTGGCGCTCTCCACCGCGGCGACCTCATCGGCACGCTCCTCCAGCGCGTCCGCGAGGCGCAGCAGCGCCCGGGAACGCTGGGCCGGGGTGGTGTCGCGCCAGGTCTCGAACGCTGTGGACGCGGCGCGAACGGCGGCGTCGACGTCGACGGGACCGGACCGCGGGGCCTCGGCGAACAGCTCACCGGTCGACGGGTTCAGAATCGACATCGTCTCACTGTCGACGGTCTGACTGGAGACACCGCCGACGAAGTTGGCGAGAATCGCGTCCATACGTTGCTCCTAGCGCTGGTGGTCCCCCGACCGTCCGGCCGCCCGACATGTCAACACAACGATTACGATGGTTCCACGAACTTCAGGCCACGGATAGCGTAAATAAAGGACCGTGACGCCACGGAAACACGCTACCCGTGCCCGGTCCAGCGGAGGGCGCACGGCCCCGGAGAAAGGCAGCTCGCAACGATGCCGGGCCGACGACATCCCGCAGCCGCCGTCCCCTCCCTGTGGCACGACACCGCCGGCCCCGCCCCGGCACCGCGGCCGCGCCGGCTGGGCCGGCTCACCGCCGACGTCGCCATCGTCGGCGCCGGCTTCACCGGCCTGTGGACCGCCTACCACCTGCGCCGCGACGACCCGACCCTGCGGGTGGCCGTCGTCGAGCGGGAGACCGCCGGGTTCGGCGCGTCCGGGCGCAACGGCGGCTGGTGCTCGGCGCTGTTCCCCGTCCAGTCGATGGCGCCGGCGATGCGCGACCCGCTCGCGGCCACCATCGACGACATCGACGCCGTCTGCCGCACCGAGGGCATCGACTGCGACCTCGTCAAGGACGGCTCCCTCGAGCTCGCCACCACTCCCGCCCAGCTCACCCGCCTGCGCGCGACCCTGCCCGCCGTCGCGTCCTCCCCGTCCTGGCTGGACGCCGACCAGGCCGCGCGACTCGTCCGGGTACCCGGCGCGCTCGGCGGGATTCTCGACCCGCAGTGCGCCGCGCTGCACCCGCTCAAGCTGGTCCGGGGCCTCGCGGCGGCGGCGCAGCGCCACGGCGTCGAGCTGTTCGAACGTTCTCCCGCCGAGCGCATCGAACCCGGCCGGGGTCGTGCTGGCCGACGGCGAGATCCAGGCGGGCGTCGTCGTGCGGGCCACCGAGGGCTACACCCCCGCCCTGCCCGGCCTGCGCCGCGAGCTCGCCCCCGTCTACTCGCTCATCATCGCCACGCAGCCGCTGCCGGAGTCGGTCTGGGCGGAGATCGGCTGGGACCGCCGGGTCACCCTGTCCGACGCGCGCCGGCTGCTGATCTACGCCCAGCGCAGCGCGGACGGCCGGATCGTCCTCGGCGGTCGCGGCGCGCCGTACCACTTCGGCTCGCGCACCATCCCGGCCTTCGACTCCTCCCCCGCCGTCTTCGCGCACCTCCGCCGCACCCTGGCCACCCTGTTCCCCGCCGCCGCGACCGCCCGGATCACCCACCGCTGGGGCGGCCCCCTCGGCGTCCCCCGCGACTGGACTCCCGGCGTCTGCTTCGCCCCCGACACCGGCCTGGCCTGGGCCGGCGGCTACGTCGGCGACGGCGTGGCCGCCGCCGCCCTGGCCGGACGAACCCTCGCCGACCTGATCCGCGGCCAGCGCACCCCGCGCACGGCCCTTCCCTGGGTCGTCGACCACCGCCGCCCCTGGGAACCCGAACCGGCCCGCTGGCTCGGCATCAACGCCGGTCACCTGCTCGCCGCCGACACCCGCGAGAACCGCACCGGCCGCCTCGGCCCCGCCCTCGACCACCTCACCGGCCACTGACCCCCTCCTCGATCGCGGGCCAGCCAGGCGATCAGCACGCCGGCCGACGCCATCTCCGATCGCCCCGCGGATCATCAGCAACGGGTGGGCACTCAGCCCACGGGCACACGACTCAGCGGCGATCTCCTCCAAGACGGGATCCACCCGGTCGCGGTGCGGCCGGGTAGCCGGGACCGGAACTCGACGTCCGAAGCGAGCACGCAGGCTTGATCGTCGGAACGGCGGCGGGAAGGACCGCGCGAGTGGGCCGGTCAGGTGCAGGCGGGCCGGTCAGGCGGTGAGGTCTCGGGCGAGGTGGTCGAGGCTGTCGAGGTAGCGGTCTACGTCGGCGTCGGTGTGCTGGACCGAGAGAGTCCATTCTTCCTCGCGGCCGGGGGCCATCAGCACGCCGCGGTTGGCGTTGTAGAGCCAGGCGAGCTCGGGAAGGGCGGCGTTCTGGTGCGCCATGAAGGACGTGTAGTCGCGGATGGGCGCATCGGTGAAGTGCACGCATCCCTTGGAGCTGATCCCGACGGTGTAGCCGAGGATGCCGTGGCGGGTGAGGATCTCGTCGCAGCCGGCGATCAGGCGGTCGTTGAGGTGGTCGAGGTGGGCGTAGGCCTCGGGGGTGAGCACCTCCAGCAGGCTCGCGCGGGCGGCGGCCATGGTCAGCGGGTTGCCGTTGAACGTGCCGACCTGCTTCACCCGGTCGGAGGCGACGATCTCCATGATCTCCACGCTCGCGCCGATCGCGCCGGAGGGCAGACCGCCGCCGAGCGCCTTGGCCAGCGTGATCATGTCGGGTCGGACGCCGAAGCGCTCGGTGGCGCCGCCGGCCGCGACGCACAGGCCGGTCTTGACCTCGTCGAAGATCAGGATGATGCCGTGCCGGGCGGTGATCTCCCGGACCGCCTCCAGGTAGCCGGGTTCGGGCAGGACGACGCCCAGGTTCATCATGGCCGCCTCCATGATCACGCAGGCGGGGAGGCGTCCTTCGGCGGCGAGGGCCTCGATCCGGCGTTCCATCGCGGGGGCGTCGTTGAATGGCACGGGCACGGTGAGGTCGATGACGGCCTGCGGGATGCCGGCGCCGTAGCCGAGGGAGTTCATGTTGTCGGCCGGGCCGATGTCGTCGTACGGCGCGCCGATCGACACCATCACGTAGTCGTGGTGGCCGTGGTACGAGCCGAAGATCTTGATGATCGTGTCACGGCCGGTGACTCCGCGGGCGATGCGGATGGCGTCCATCGTCGCCTCGGAGCCGGAATTGACGTAACGCCACCGCGGCAGCCCGAACCGGCGGGCGAGTTCCTCGCTGACGACGATCGAGTCCTCGGTCGGCATCGCGAAGTGGCTGCCGAGGGCGACCCGCTCCGTCACCGCCCGCACGATCGCGGGGTGGGCGTGGCCCTGGACCATCGACCCGAAGCCGTTGTGGAAGTCGGCGTACTCGTTGCCGTCGACGTCCCAGACCAGGGAGCCCCGGCCACGGGTGAGGTAAATCGGCCATGGGTCACGGATCTGGTACGACGACGGCACTCCCGACGTCATCGACCGCACCGCCCGCGCGTGCATCTGTTCGGAACCGTGGGTTCGGGCCTGCAGCCGGACCTCCTCCCGCTCGGTGAGCTCCGCCGTCCTGGCATGCAGCGCGGCCTGGATCACACTTGCCTCAGAAACGATCAGATTCGACACCGTCCACGCACCCCTTCAGCCAAGAGCCTCACGAAAGCGTAGCCTGACTGGCCATTGAGCGATGGAATCCGTAGACAAGAACCGATTCGAGTATCGCTTCCCCGTTCGTCCGCTCGTAGCCATACGATGACGGCGGGACGCCCTCCGCGCGGTCCGGGCCGGCGAGGCCCGACGCTTCGGCCGGGGATCAGACCGGCGCGTCGCCGGGCGAGACGAGGAGGTTGCCGGGTGCAGTCTCGACGGACACCCGGCCATCGATCCGCCTCGGACGGGCTGCTGGACGACATCAACAAGGCGATCATCGAGCAGCTCCAGCAGGACGGCCGGCGCTCCTACGCTGCGATGGCGGCGGCCGTCGGGCTGTCCGAGGCGGCGGTGCGCCAACGGGTCCAGCGGCTGCTCGACGCCGGGGTCATGCAGATCGTCGCCGTCACCGATCCGCTACGGGTCGGCTTCCGCCGGGAGGCCATGATCGGCGTGCGGGTCACCGGCGACACCCGGGTGGTCGCCGACACCATCGCCGAGCTCGCCGAGGTCGACTACGTCGTGCTCACGGCCGGCTCGTTCGACCTCATCGTCGAGATCGTCGCCGAGGACGACGAGCACCTGCTGGATCTGATCAACTCCCGGATCCGCGCCCTGCCGCAGGTGCTCGCCACGGAGACCTTCGTCTACCTCCGACTGGTCAAGCAGACCTACACCTGGGGAGCACGCTGACGGGCCGCCGCGGGACGGGCCGACGAGCGGTGGAACGGGGTTCGGGGGGCACGAACGGGACGGCGACCGGCAGTGGCCAGTCGCGACGACGACGGCGATATGCCGTGGCCGCAGGCATCTCCGGGCCGGACCTGGTGGATGTGCACCCATCGTCACGGGTGAGGCGCCAACAGCGGGGAACGGACCGCGCAGTCACACCACCGACACCATCCCTCGAACAACCAAGCAGTACCAACAAGAGTCCAACATGTGCAACGACTGTCAAACAACTCGGCCCAGACATGATGGGATGAGCATGGCGCTGGTCCACCATGACCCGCAGGACGGCATACTGACTACTCGCATTGGCCAGGCTGAGATCACCGTGCGGCCCGAGCCTCCGGCGAGCGCAGGCAAGGCGCCGGTGATTCTTCTCCGGCTGGACGCCCCGATGCTCGATACGCTCGCCGCCGCCTACCTCGACCCCGACGAGGCTCGGCACCTGGCCCAGGCTCTACTCCGCGCCGCCGAGGCGGCCCGCCCGGCCAGCCCCTGGCGCACCCCCCGACCCCACCGCTGACGCAGCAGCAATCAGCCGGCCGCGACCGGGGCCGACCCGTAGGCGCCGGGCGAACCGGTTGGCCGCCTGCGGCAGACCCTCCCGGCCCAGGTCCCAGCCGGGCACTCTCCCTGCCTATCCGGGGGGATAAATCGGGCGCAGAACCCTCTGGATAAGCAGGGGGCGGTCCAGACAAGCCGCGTAATCGATCGATCACGTAGCTGTGCCGAGGTCTAGTCACGGTTTTCAGCCTTGGAACCGTGCTTAAGCCTCGGCACGATCTGGCCGGGATAACAGGTGGAGCGGGCTAGTCGGGGGTGCCAGGCGGGCGGCAGGGCAGGACAGCTGCCGCAGTATGAGCACGGACACTCAGTTGGATGCGCGAGACCAGCGCGCGAGCCGGATGCCTGACCCAGCGGCGCGGGCGCGCAGGTCTCTTCGGAGGTGTGCGGCGGAGGAGCCAGTGAATGACGAAGGGGCTCCCGGAGAATCTCCGGGAGCCCCTTCGCTTTGGTAGCGGGGACAGGATTTGAACCTGTGACCTCTGGGTTATGAGCCCAGCGAGCTACCGAGCTGCTCCACCCCGCGTCGGTGTGTCTTTACTATACAGGGCCGCCACCGGCAGATGTCAAACCGATGGCGGCCCTAATTTTGGGAAGTTCGGGGCGAAGATCGCAAAACGGTAAGTAGGTACATTCCGCCCGTATCAGCCGGGTGCGGGCGCCGCCCGTGGCTGCGGCGGAGCGGTCGTGCTGCCCGCGACCCTCGGCGAGGTGGTCGGCGTCGGCGGCGCGGAGCCGGCTGCGGTACCGCGGGGCGTCGGCGCCACCGAACCGCTCGGTGTCGCCGAACCCCTCGGTGTCGGACTCGCGGCCGGGGGGGTCGTGGGTGGACTGGCGAGCGTCCGCAGTCGACTCAGCGCATCGGCCAGGTCGGTCTGCGCCTGACCGTAGGCGTTGAAGTCCGGCGGGTTCTTGCGTAGGGCGTCCTGACCGGCCTTGTAGGCGCTGTCCGCGTCGTTGACGGCGTCCTGCAGTCCGGACACGGACGTCCTGCCCGCGGCGGCGCCCGCGCCGCCGCCCTGGGTGGTGCCCGCACTGCCGCCGCCGGTGGCCGTGGTGGCTCCGCTGCCGGCGCCGGCAGCGGAGGCCCCGGCCCCGGAGCCGAAGACCTTGTCGAGCGCCTCCCCCAGAGAGGTGCCGAAGCCGATGCGTTCCCCGAAGGCGGTGGCAATGCCCTGCAGGATCGGATAGCCCGTGCCCCCGCGGGCCTGGACGTAGTACGGCTCGACGTAGAGTAGCCCGCCCGCGACCGGCAGAGTCAGCAGGTTGCCCTCGATGGTCTGCGAGCCGGCGCCGCGCCACAGGGTCAGTTTGTTCGCGACGTCACCGTTCGCCTCGATCGCGTTCTGCACCTGGACGGGGCCGTTGATCGTGCCCCCGGGTGGAAGTTTGAGCAGGGTGAACTGCCCGTAGTTCGGCGGGTCGCTGGAGACCGCCATGTAGGCCGCGAGCTTCGACGAGCGGGCCGAGATCAGTGGCGACGTCAGGTTGTACGACGGGCCGGAGCGGCCGGGCAGCTGGCTGTAGACGTAGAACGGCGGCTGCGGCTGCCCGCTACCGTCGGGGGAGTCCGACACCTGCCAGAAGTCCTCCTGCGAGTAGAAGTCCCGCGGGTCGGACACGTGGTACTGGCCGATCAGGTCACGCTGGACCTTGAACAGATCCTCGGGGTAGCGCAGGTGCTCCAGGAGCGACGGCGAGATGTCCTTCTTCGGCTTCACCGTGTCCGGGAAGGCCTTCATCCACGTCCGCAGGACCGGGTCGGACTCGTCCCAGGCGTAGAGGGTGACGGTGCCGTTGTAGGCGTCGACGGTCGCCTTCACCGAGTTGCGGATGTAGTTGACCTGGTTCGAGGCCTGCCGGGCGCGGTTGCCGCTCTGCGCGGTCACCGAGTCGGCGGTGATGTCGCCCAGGGTCCGCCGGGCGGAGTAGGGGTAGCCGTCGGACGTGGTGTAGCCGTCCAGAATCCAGGTGATGCGGCCGCCGACGACCGCGGGGTACGGGTCGCCGTCGAGGGTGAGCCAGGGCGCGGCCTTGCTGACCCGGTCCCCCGGGTTGCGTTCGTAGAGGATCCGCGAGTTCTTCGTGATGTCGCCGGAGAGCAGCAGGTTCTTCTCGCCGAAGCGCAGCGCGAACAGGGCCTGTCGGAGACCCGAGCCGATCGAGACCCCCCCGTCACCGGTGTAGGTCGTCGTGGCCTGGGTGTCGACCTCGGGGCCGGGTCCGTCGATCTCCGACTGACGGGTGCCGACGACGGAGTAGTTCGGCGACAGCTCGCCGAAGTAGACCCGGTCCTCCTTGAGGCCGAAGTCACCCTCCTGCGGGAGGTTCCGCTCGCCCTGCTTGAAGGCGGGCTGGCCCTCATCGACGGTGTTCGACGGGGCGGCGACGAAGCCCTTGCCGTGGGTGTAGGTGAGGTGCTCGTTGATCCAGTTACGCTGGTCGGCGCCGAGCCCGGCCTGGTTGAGCTCCCGCACGGAGACGACGTAGTCGCGGGTGGTCTTCTTCTTGTCGGCGCCGGTCACGGTGTACCGGTCGACGTCGAGGGTCTTCGGGAACATGTAGTAGCCGCGGATCTGCTGGAGCTGCTGGAAGGTCCGCGACAGCTTGCTCGGGTCGAGCAGGCGGGTGTTGGGCACCGTGCCGGTGTCCGCGGCGACCTGCTGGGCGTTGACGTCGGTGCGGGCGGCATACGGCTGCGGCTTGACGTTCTGGATGCCGTAGGCGGTTCGGGTCGCCGCGATGTTGCGTTCGATGTACGGCTGCTCGCGGGTCGCCTCGTTCGGCCGCACCTGGAACTGCTGGATGAACGCCGGGTAGATGCCGCCGATGACCACCGACGACAGCACGAGGATCCCCGCACCGAGCAGCGGCAGCGTCCAGCCGCGCTGGAAGATGTTGTAGATGAACAGCACCGCGCAGGCCAGCGAGATGAACAGCAGGATCAGCTTCGCGGGCAGCACGGCGTGGACGTCGGTGTAGGACGCGCCGGTGGCCACCCCGCGCGAGGAGAACACCGAGCCGAACCGGTCCAGGTAGTAGGCCCAGGCCTTGAGCAGCGCGAGCAGTCCGAGCAGCACGGAGATGTGCGCCTTGGCGGCGGGCGTCACCCGCTCGCCGGGCGTCTGCAGCCGGATGCCGCCGAACAGGTAGTGGGTCAGCACGGTGACCAGCAGCGACAGCAGTACGGCCGTCAGCAGGAAGCCGAGCAGGAAGCGCTGGAACGGGTACGTGAAGGCGTAGTAGCTGATGTCCCGGTGGAACTGGGCGTCCTTGGTCCCGAACGACTCGCCGTTCACCCACAGCAGCCAGGTCCGCCACCGGCCGGACGCGGACAGCCCCGCGGCCAGGCCGAAGACCGCCGCGATGGCGAGAAGGATCAGCTTCATGTACGGCTCGATGGCCGACCGGTAGCGTTCGAGGTTCTGCTGTTCGGTGGAGAGCGGACGCAACTGCCGCCGAAACCGATAACCAAGTACGATGTTGATCCCGATGACGACGGCCATCACCACGCCGAAGATGAGGAACAACAGGATCCGGGTGTAGATGACGGTCGTGAAGACCTTGCTGAAATCGACCGAGCGGTAAAACAGCAGGTCCGTGTAAAGCCGCGTGAAGATGGCGACGAACGCGATCACAAGGGCGACGGCCAGCAGCACCGGGACGATCACCTTGGCGCGGGTCAGCACCGGGCGGCGGCTGGTCGTTGCCACAGTTCCTCCGGGCGGTCAGAGACGGTCAGGTGTTCATCGGAAGGGTGGGTCTGGGTTGCCGGGCCTGCCAGCCGGGCGGTGCCGACGTGAGGGCTTGTACCGCCCCAGTACGGCAACCTACGCCAGGCACTCATGGCGGATCGGAGAGGATGGGTTGGTGAGCAACCCGAACATCACGGAGTTGACCTCCGTCGTACTTGAGGTCGAGCGGCACGTGGCGGACTCCGGCTGGGACCAACCCAGCCAGGTCTACGCCCTCGCCGAGACCGCCGACCTGCTGGCGCGGGAACCCGCGCTGGCCCCCCACATCGGGGATTCACCGCCCGGTTCACTGACCCCGGTCGAGCAGGAGCCGTTGCCGGTGGGCCGGCTCGACGAGGTGCTCGCCGGGATCGGGTGGCCCCCTGAGGTGCTGGGCTGCGTGCTGGTGACCGAGCTCGTCGTCCTCCCGCCGAGCGCGGAGGAGGAGGCGCCGTACTCCGACCACGAGATCGAGTACTGGGCCGCGAACCACCCGGAGCGCCAGGACGTCCGGCTCTCCGTCGGGGTGACCCGCAGCGGGCTGCACGCATCCTGCCTGCGGGTACGCGGAGACGACGAGCTCGTCGTCGATCCCGACCTGGCCGACAACCTCGTCGACGGGCTGCTCGCGACGTTCCAGTGACCTCGACCGCCCGGTGGGGCGGTCGGCGACCCGCGTGGCCCGGGGGCCGTCCGCACGTCCCACCCGGGCGGCCCCGACGATCGGACCGCTCAGCAGGACGGCACGCTCGCCGCCGGACTGATCCGCAGCGCGTCGACCGCCTTCACGGCGCCGGCCAGGGTGTCGACCTTCACCAGGCGGGGCGCGCCGGCGGAGTCCACCGAACGGGCGTCGGCGCAGTTCGCGGCCGGCACGAGGAAGACCGACGCCCCGGACGCCTTCGCGCCGAGAATTTTCTGCTGGATGCCACCGATCGGCCCCACCTCGCCGGCGGCCGTGATCGTCCCGGTGCCGGCGATGATCTTCCCCCCGGTGAGTGGCCCGGGGGTGAGCAGATCCACGATGCCCATGGCGAACATCAGGCCGGCGCTCGGCCCGCCGACGTCCGACAGCCGGATGCGGACGGTGAACGGGTAGATCCGCTTCTCGGTCGCGGTGATACCGATCATGGCCCGGGACGGGTCGTCGGGCGCCGGGCGCGTGGTGATGGTGGCGGTGGCGGTGGCGGTGGCCGGCTTGCCACCCCGCTTGTAGGCGACGGTGACGGCCGTTCCCGGGCGGACCTTGCCGACCTGGGCGCGTAGCTGGTCCTGGGTCGACACGGCGACACCGTCGATCTGGGTGATCACGTCGCCGGTCGCGAGCCTGCCGGCGGCGGGCGAACCGCTCGGAATGGTGTAGACGGCGACCGATCGGCCCGTGGCCGCGACGCCGAGCTGAGTGAGTGCGGCCGCCGTGGCCTGGTCCTGCGAGTCCAGCATGGCCTGGGCGTTCTCCTGCTGGACCTGCTCCTGGCTGGAGCCAGGGGGACGGATGAGCTCGGTGGGGACGACCGCCCGGTCGCCGTTGGCCCAGTCCTTCAGGGCGCTGACCAGGTTGAGCTTGGGTGTCTCCTCGACCGTGGTCAGGTCGAGGCGACCGGAGGTCGGATAGGTGCGGCGACCCTCAACGGTGATCAGCTGGGTGCCGTCGACGGCGCCGAGCGTGTCGGTGACCGGCCCGGGGGCCAGAGTGACGAACGGTACCGGCATCCACAGGCCCACCACGAGAAGCGCGAATGCCAGTACCGACGCCACCACGAGGGACTGGGTGCGCCGGGCCATGAACGCAGTCTATGTACCGGCCTTCACCCGGACGGTCCGGCGTCCACGGCAGGTGGCCCTGCCCCGGACGCCGGACCCCGACGCACAGTCCGCGCGGTCAGGATGTTTCTGGCGGCTGGCCCTCGGCCGGGCGCCGCAGCGACGTCACGTCCATCGGCACGGTGTCGGCAAAGGGGGATACCTGGGCACCGGTCGGGACGCCCAGGTCGCCCAAGTCGCGCGGGGCCATCAGGTCATGCGGGGTGAACGGGTCGTTCAGGGTGAGCGGGTCATCGTCCAAGGACGGTTCGGGGTAGCCGGAATCGTCGAGGTCGGCGCCGGTCCACGTGGCGGACTGGGCGGGTATCGGGCGGGCGAGCGCGGCCATGCTGCGCCGGTAGCCCGCGATGGTGATCATGGCTTCGGAGGTGCGGTCCGGCCGGCCGCGCAGGGCGACCCACACGGCCGTCAGGAGCAGGGCTACGGGGGGGATCAACAGGAACCACATAGGAGCCTCGACGTCGAGACGAGTAAGAAGATGACTTAATTTCTATCGTAGGTGCCCCGCTCAGCGGGCGCCTACCCATTCAGCCGCGCCATCCTCGAAAATCTGGTGTTTCCAAATCGGAACCTGCTCCTTGATGTCATCGATCAGACGACGACAGGCGGCAAATGCCTCTGCTCGGTGGGCCGCACCCACCGCCACGACGACCGCGGTCTCGCCTACCCGGAGGTGCCCCGTACGGTGGGCGACCGCGATCGCCCGCACCGACGCGCCGGCCGCCACCTCGGCGGCCACGCGCTCGATCTCGGCGGCCGCCCGCGGATGCGCCTCGTAAGCGAGCTCGGCCACCCCGCGGCCGGAGTCGTGATCGCACACGGTGCCCACGAACAGCGCAATCCCGCCCACATCCGGGAGCAGGACGGCGGCCATGCATTCGTCCACCGACAACGGGGTGTCACGAATGTCCGCGAGCACGACCCGGGCCGGGACCACGGCGCCGGGCTCGGGCTCGATGTCGATGTCGAGCTCGGTGTCGGGGCCGAGATCGTGGCTGACGTTCGTTGCCGACTCCCCCTGCGCCGGGGTGGGCCCAGCCGCCCGGGCGGTCGCGCGCGCCAGGGCACCGGCCGATGGGACGGGTGCGGGAAAACGCGTCGAGTCCACGTCTACGACCGTAACCGGCCACGGCGGGCTCCGTTTCGCCCGGCGGGCAGAAAACGCATTACCGTGGGTTCATGTCCCAACCGCGCGTGCGACGTACCGCTCCCCGATCAGGCCACGTCCGATGAGTGGCGACTTCCCGTTCGGCTTCGCGTCCGCCGGTGGCGGCGGCGAGGAGCCCCGCTCCCCCTTCGGCGGCGGCGCGCCGTTCTTCGCCGAGCTGGAGCGGCTGCTGTCCTGGCAGGGCGGTCCGGTCAACTGGGAGCTGGCCCGGCAGGTGGCGGTGCGCTCCTTGGGAGACGGTGAGTCGAGCGTCCCCATGGGCCAGCAGCACATGGCCGACGAGGCGCTGCGGATCGCCGATGTCTGGCTCGACCCGGTGACGATCCTGCCTGCCGGCACGACGACCGGCGCCGCCTGGTCGCGAGTCGAGTGGATCGAGAAGACGCTGCCGGTCTGGCGGACCCTGTGCGACCCGATCGCCGCCAAGGTCGTCGAGGCCATGCGCACCGGCATCTCCAGCGGGCTGAGCCAGCTCGGCGGCGGCGGGGTAGAACTGCCCAGCGAGCTGCGCGATGCCCTGCCGCCCGGCCTCGACCTCAGCGCCCTGATGGGGGCCGGCGGGCCGATCATGCAGATGATGAACCAGGTCGGCGGCATGCTCTTCGGCGCGCAGGTGGGGCAGGCGATCGGCACACTTGCCGCGGAGGTCGTCTCGTCGACCGAGGTGGGCCTGCCCCTCGGGCCGGCCGGGACGGCCGCGCTGGTCCCGGCGGGGGTCGCCGCGTTCGGTGCCGGGTTGGAGATTCCCGAGGACGAGGTGCGCATCTACCTCGCGTTGCGGGAGGGCGCCTCCACCCGGCTGTTCGCGCACGTGCTCTGGCTGCGCGCTCACGTGCTCGGCGCGGTCGAGGAGTACGCCCGCGGCATCGCGGTCGACACCGAGGCCGTCGGCCGGGTGATGCGGATGGTCGACCCGACCGCCCTGATGAACCCGGAGCGGCTGTCCGAGGCACTCGGGGAGGACGTCTTCGCCGACGCGACCACGCCCGAGCAGAAGGCGGCGCTGGCCCGCCTCGAGCTGATCCTCGCCCTCATCGAGGGCTGGGTGGACCACGTGACCGATGCCGCGGCCACCGGTCACCTGCCGGCCGCCGGCCGGCTGCGCGAGATGGTCCGGCGTCGGCGCGCCGAGGGTGGGCCCGGTGAGCAGACCTTCTCCACGCTGGTCGGGCTCTCCCTACGCCCGCGCAAGCTGCGCGAGGCCGCCGCGCTGTGGGCGGCGCTGGCCGAGGCCCGTGGGCGGGAGGGGCGCGACGCGCTCTGGGCGCACCCGGACCTGCTCCCCACGGCGGCCGACCTGGCCGCGCCGGACGGCTTCGTCACCGGCGCGTCGGCCAGCGACCTCGACGATCCGATCGGCGAGATCGAGAAGCTGCGCGACACGCCACCCGCAGAGGGCAGGGGGAAGTCCCTCGGCGGCCCCACGGACAAGCCAGACACCCCCGACGATTCTGGCCCCGGCGCCGCCGGCTGACCCTGACGCAGGCGCAGGCGCAGGCGGACCAGACACGATCCACAGGACCGTCCACAGCCTCTCCACAGCCGACGGCGCGCTCTCGCATCCCGTCGGACCCGCGTGGCACGGTGGGGATCAACCGGCCGATCGACCGGTTCATCCTGATCCGTGTCCGGTGGCTCCGGCCGCCGGCGGACCTGCGGAGGATCCATGCGCCCGATCCTCAAGCCGGGCCTTCGTCGGCTCTGGCACAACGGCTCCACCCTGCAACTCGGCCTCGACCCGGCTCGGGCCGTCCTCGTCGCCGGCCTCGGCCCGTCCCACGCGGCTCTGCTCGACGCCCTCGACGGCCGGCGCACGCTCGAGCAGGTCCGCCTCGACGGCGGCGCCGCCGCGTGGGACCTGCTCGACCTGCTCGGCGGGGCCGGCCTGCTCGACGACGCGGCGCCGCCCTCGGTCACGACGCCACTGCCCCCGGCCGACCGCGACCGACTCTCGCCCGACCTCGCGGCGTTGTCGGTCCGCTCGACCGATCCGGCCCGCCCCCGCCGAGTGATCGCCGCGCGGCGCACCGCGCGGGTGCTCGTGCGGGGCGCCGGCCGGGTCGGCGCCCAGATCTCGACCCTGCTCGCCGCGGCCGGAGTCGGCCAGGTCGTGGTCGACGACGCGGAGGTGACAACGGCCGCCGACGTGTCTCCCGGCGGGCTGTGCCTGGATGACGTCGGCCGGCCCCGGGCTCTCGCCGCGGGAACGGCGATGACCCGGGTGCGCCGCCAGGCGGACCGGAGCCCCGGTCCCGGTGCGGCCGCAGGCGCGCGCTTGCCCCCCTCGGTGCGCGGCGACGGGCCGGGGATCGACGTCTTCGGCGCGGACCTGATCGTGCTGGCCCCGGTCGGGCCGCCGACCGTCGCGCCCGGTGCCTGCCTCGACCTCGAACGCGACGGGACCGCGCACCTGCTGGCCGGAGTGCGCGAGACGACGGGAATCGTCGGCCCGCTCGTTGTGCCGGCCGTGACGGCCTGCCTGCACTGTCAGCACCTGCACCGGCACGCGCGCGACCCGGTCTGGCCGATGCTGGCGATGCAGCTGGTCCGCCCGCGCACCGCTGGCCACGACCCGTGCGAGATCACCCTCGCCAGCCTCGTCGCCGCGCTCGCCGCCATGCAGGCGCTGGCCTTCCTGGATCTCGCCGTCCCGCCCGCCCCGAACCCCCGCCAGGGACCTCACCAGTCCGACAACTCGGACTTGCCACCCGCAACCGCAAGTACCGAAGGTGAGATGTTCGACACAACAAGCGTCGCTCCGAAGGGCCTTCCAGTAACAGCGGGCGGGACGTTGGAGCTTCCCCTGCCGGACTGGCACATCCGCCGGCGCAGCTGGCCGGTGCACCCCAACTGTCCCTGCCGCACCGCCCGAACTGCGGCGCTACAGGCCGACACCGATGCCTGAGATCCTGACGCCCAAGGCCCGCCCACCGGCCGGCCGCCCGGGCTCGGCCGTGGCAACCTCGCCGAGGCTGTTACCCACGGCAAGCCCCCCACGCCTCGGAACAGGGCACGATAGAGCGGTGTCCGACATCCCTCGGCGGGCCGTCGTCCGCACCGCCAAACTAGCCACGCTCCCGATCGGGATCGCCGGCCGAGCCACGCTCGGCGTCGGCAAACGTCTTGGAGGCCGTCCCGCGGAGGCTGTTGCCTCCGAACTCCAGCAGCGCACCGCCGCGCAGGTCTTCCGCGTGCTTGGGGAGCTCAAGGGCGGCGCGATGAAACTCGGTCAGACGCTGTCCGTGTTCGAGGCGGCCCTGCCCGACGAGGTCGCCGCGCCGTACCGGGCCGCGCTGACCAAGCTCCAGGAGGCGGCGCCTGCGCTACCGGCGCCCGTGGTGCACCGCGTCCTCGCCGAGGAGCTCGGGGCGGACTGGCGATCGCTGTTCGTCGAGTTCGACGACACGCCGGCCGCGGCGGCGAGCATCGGCCAGGTCCACCGGGCGGTGTGGTCGGACGGCCGGGCGGTCGCGGTGAAGGTGCAGTACCCGGGGGCCGGGCCGGCCCTGATCTCCGACCTCACCCAGCTCGGGCGGGCAGCCCGGCTGTTCAGCGCGGTGACCCCGGGGCTGGACATCAAACCGCTGGTCGAGGAGCTCAAGGCCCGGATCACCGAGGAGCTCGACTACCGGCTGGAGGCGGCGTGGCAGTCGGCCTTCGCACAGGCGTACGCCGACGACCCGCACATCGTCGTCCCGCGCCCGCTCGCCGGCTCCGGCCGGGTGCTCGTCAGCGAGTGGATCGACGGGATCCCGCTGTCCGCCATCATCGCCGACGGATCCGCCGAGCAGCGTGACGCCGCCGGTCTGCTGCTCGTCCGGTTCCTGTACTCGTGCCCCGGGCGGACCGGCCTGCTGCACGCCGACCCGCACCCGGGCAACTTCCGCCTGTTGCCCGACGGCCGGCTCGGCGTGCTGGACTTCGGCGCCGTGAACCGCCTGCCCGGGGGGCTGCCGGCGCCGATCGGCCGGCTGGCCCGCCAGACCCTGGCCGGCGACGCGGACGCGGTCGCCGCCGGCCTGCGCGACGAGGGGTTCATCCCGCCCTCGGCCGCGATAGATTCCGACGACCTGCTCGACTACCTCGCGCCGATGCTGGCGCCGATCGCCGACGAGGAGTTCACCTTTTCGCGAGCGTGGCTGCGCAAGGAAGCCGCACGCCTGAGCGACTGGCGTTCCGCCGCGGCGCGGCTTGGCCGCCAGCTCAACCTCCCGCCGTCGTACCTGCTCATCCACCGGGTGACGCTCGACGCCATCGGGATCCTCTGCCAGCTCGGCAGCACCGGTCGCTTCCGCGCCGAGATGGAGCGCTGGCAGCCGGGATTCGCCGAGCCCGGGTCCGTGGCCGCCTTGGCCGCCGAGGAGGCCAACCGTCCGGACCGGCCGTTGCCCGTCCTGGCGGTCCGGGACGAGGCCGGGGTCATCCGGCCGATGCCCGGTCCGGTCGTGCTGCCCGGTGCCCCGGCCGGCGGCCGGATCCGGCGAACCACCAGGGCCGCGAAGACCCCGAAGCCGAGACGGGCCACAAAGCCGGAGCGAGCCACGAAGCCCGAGCGAGCCGCGAAGGCACGGACCGATCAACGGATCGACCAGCCGACCGAGGTGGCGACGAGGGGCGGCGAGCCACGACGCGCTCCGGCGACCCCGCGCATCAGGAAGCCTGCCGGTGACACGGCGCCCACGCCCACGCCCGAGACTGACGCGGTGCCCACGCAGGCCGAACCCGCCGAGACGAGCCGGCCGCCGCGGTCATCACGGCGCGCCGCAAAGCCCGCCGTCTCCCCCTCGGCCGATCCCCCGATCGCGCCCGCAACGGCCGGCCCGCGACGCGCCGCCGGCCGGGTACGGGCAGCTCCCCCTCGCCAGATCCCCCGGGGTGAAGCACCATCGGACCCGATCACCGCCGAGGATTGACGCCCGCGCCGCCCCCGGTGGTGGCGCCGGGAATTGCTGGAGCCTGATGACGGTCGCGGGCAGGCGAACCGTGAATAACCTCCTGCAACTGCTGACCGCCGGGGGGCAGGAGCGGCATCGACCGACCGATCTACCTACAGTCTTCGGGTGGCTGGATCACTACCTGGTACGCACGTTAGGGGGCGACGATCCCGGCGGCGGACTCGCCGAGATACAGGAAGCCGTAGCCCTCGTCGCGGAAGCGGACGCCGACGGCGCGCAGGGCGTCACCCCAGTCCCCGCGGCAGGCCGGGTCCGCCGCCTCCGAGCCGTGGTCGGCGGTCAGCAGGATCGCGGTCTCGGCCAGCAGGCCGCGTTCGGCGAGCAGGTCGAGGAAGCTGCCCAGGCGGGCGTCCGCGTCCCGCAGCGCGGCGCGGGACTGCTCCGAGTAGGGACCACCGCCGTGATGGCCGGTATCGGTGATCGTGGTGTTCCACCACATGACGTCGGGCGGGGTCTCCCCCGGCGCCCACAGCGCAACGACCTGCGCGAGGCCCAGCGCGTCGACCCGGGTGGACCAGGCGTAGTCGAGGTTCTCCCGGACCCAGCGCACGCTGGCGTGTGGGTCGCCCTCGGCCGGCGGCAGGTAGTCGCCCATGTCGCCGGCGCCGCCGGTGTTGCCGGCCGACCGGACCAGGCCGAACGTCGAGTAGTGCGCGCCCCGGTCGACGGGCTCGTTCACGCAGGCGCTCACCGCGCCGGGGCGCTGGCGGGCGACGGCCTCGAAGAACGTCTCGACGCCGTCGCGGAGCTGCTCGCAGGCGGCGTGCCAGGTCTTCACGTCATTGACGATCACCTGACGACCGGTGGCCCGATCGAAGTAGACGTTGTGCAGGATGCCGTGCCGGCCCGGTCCGACGCCGGTCAACGCGGACGTGTGGTTGGTCAGCGTCACGCTGGGGAACTCGGCGATCGCCCCGCCGGTCAGCGCGGTCCCCTCGGCCAGCAGGCGGGCGACGTTCGGCAGTTCGCCGGTCTGGGCGAGATGCAACAGGTCGTTGCTGTTGGCGCCGTCCCACAGCAGGCCGACGACGTGGCGCGCGCCCGGACCGGCGAGGCGGGTCAGCGGCGTGCCCTCGGCGTCGGGCATCGTCACGCCGGCGAGCGCGGCGAGGGTGGGCCCGACATCGATGATCCGCGCCGCGCCGGGCTGCAGACCCCGAGTCCGCACGCCGGGGCCGGACAGCACCAGCGGGGCGCGGGACTGCCCGGCGTTGAGTGAGCCGTGCTCGCCGAGGTGCCCGCCGCGTTCGGGCCAGTAGTGCCGCGGGGTGTGCACGACGATGAGGTCAGGCGACCGGGTGGCGTCCCCGAAGGCGGACAGCAGCCG
Source organism: Candidatus Frankia alpina (assembly GCF_902806485.1). GTDB lineage: Bacteria > Actinomycetota > Actinomycetes > Frankiales > Frankiaceae > Frankia > Frankia alpina. The sequence continues at coordinate 52,231 of NZ_CADCWT010000007.1, forward strand.
GCGGCCGGCGTAGGGGTAGGAGTCGCGTTCGTTCGGCGGCGACGGATCCGCCAGCGCCGCGGCCAGGGGAACCCCGTGCATCGGGTCCTGGCAGGCCAGCGGGTGCCGCCCGTGGCTGACCTCCCAGGGACCGTCCGGGTCGGTCACCGGCAGGCGGGCCGAACCGCCGGCGTTGGCCACATGAAGCCAGTCGGCGTCCACCCAGGCGGCGAGATCCACGATCTCGGCCAGTTCGGGACTGGTGAAGGCGGCGACGGCGAGAGACAGGTCGTCGACCCCGGTCGATCCCGGCGCCACGCCCGGCGCCGTTCCCACTCCGGTCGACATCGGATATACACGCTCGCTGCTGGGCACGTCGGAACAGTACCGGTGCCGACGGGAGAACTGGAAGAAATCAACGGCCAACGGTGGCGGGCGGGACGCCGACGAAACGGTGTCCCGCCCGCCGCGCCCGTCAGGCCGCGACCTCCTCCGGGCGCACCTTGCGCGGCCGGCCCCGGGGCCGCTTGCGGGGCACGACAGTGCCGGTCACCACCAGCTCGCCGCCCCACACCCCCCAGGGCTCGGCCCGGCCGAGGGCCGCGGCCAGGCAGGCCACCCGGACCGGGCAGGTACGGCAGACCGCCTTGGCGGTCTCCACCTCCGCCGAGGACTCAGCGAAAAACATCTCAGGATCGACGTCCCAGCAGGGCAGGACGAGCCGATCCCGCTCGATCCGGGAGCCGATCGAGTGATCGAACACCGGTGTCACCTCCGACACGGGTAGGTCTTCGAGCGGTTGGAAGAAGCGAAACGACAAACGACAAAGGCCGCGATCCCCATGGGGATCGCGGCCTCGGCGTCGGCTCCGCGGAGCTAGTCCGGGAGCGGATCGCGAGTGGATCCCAAGATGAGGTGACGGTCTGCGTGCTCGGACGCCTGGGGATCGGCGGACGCCGGGTTCCAGGACATGGGGAGCCGACGCATCGGCTCGCCGGCCGGACGCACGGCGATCGTGGTGAACCCGCCCCGGCCAAGGGTCGAACCCGAGAGGGCGACGGGCGCACCCGTCCCTTGGCCCCGGACCCCGCTGCCATGGCAGGCCGTCAGCGCACGGACATCCGCCGTCAGGACGGCGCTGACCGTGCTGCCTGCGCCCATGGCCGCCGAGCCGGGCAGATAACCCCACGGACGGGTGATCTCGGTGCCGGCTTTGTTCATCAAAATGCTGAGCACTGCGAGATCACCTCCTTCTCGGGGAGCCGTTGAGCGCGACCGCTTCCGGACGTGCGCCAAGCGTCGTGGGTAACGGTAGAAGGTCACCACGCGAACCTCAACTTATTTTCTGTGTCGCGCTTCGGACACCCGTGGTTACGGAAGGCCGCGTGCGGGCATCGCCGGCGGAGTCCGCCCGGCGACGAGATCGAGCACCGCCTGCCCGTAGCGGTCGAGCTTGACCTGGCCGATCCCGGGAAGCTGGACGAGCTCCGCGACCGAGTGCGGCCGGCATTCGGCGATCGCCTGCAGGCTCGCGTCAGTCAAGATCACAAAGACGGGCATGTGCAGTTCGCGCGCGGTCGACGCCCGCCATGCCCGCAGCCGCTCGTACAGCGCGCCGTCGACGTCGCCGGGGCAGCCGTCGCAGCGCCCGACCCGAGCCTGGGCGCCGGTCAGGGCCCGCCCACAGACCCGGCAGCGCACCGCCGAGCGCCCCCGGCTCGGCCCATCGCCGGCGCCGGTCCCACCCGCTGCCCCACGCTGCCCCTTCGTGCCGGCGGCCCCCTTCGTGCCGGCGGAACCAGTTGTGCCGGCGGAACCAGCGCCGCCTCGCCCACCGGCGGCGGGGCCGAGGCCACGGCGCACCGGCCGCAGGTCGTCGAGGAACCGGGACGGGCACCGCGAGCGCCGGCCGTCGGCGCGGGCCAACGCCCAGGACAGGATGAGGTGGGTACGGGCCCGCGTCACGCCCACGTAGAGCAGGCGGCGTTCCTCGGCGATCTGCTCGGCGGTCTTCGCGTGGACGAGCGGCAGCGTGCCGTCGGCCAGCCCCACGAGGAACACCGCGTCCCATTCCAGGCCCTTCGCGGCATGCAGCGTGGACAGCGTCACCCCCTCCACAGTGGGCTGGTGTTCGTGGGTGACGCGATCGCCGAGCTCGGCGACGAACTCGGCGAGGCCCGCCTGCGGGGAGCGGGCGGCGAGGTCTGCGGCCAGCCGATGCAGGGCGGCGAGGTTCTCCCACTGCTCCCGCTCGGCGCCGGACCCCGCCGATGGCCGGTCCGCCCGCCAGTTCAACGCGCTGAGAATGTCGGCGACGGTATCGGCGAGCCCGTCGGGCCGATCGGTGTCGGCCGAGCGCAGGGCGGCCCGCAGCAGCCGCAACGCCGCGACCACCTCGGTGCGGGCGAAGAACTTCTCACCGCCGCGCACGAGGTAGGCGATGCCGGCCGCGCCGATCTCGGCCTCGTAGGCCTCCGACTGGGCGTTGATCCGGTACAGCACGGCGATGCGGCTGGCCGGCGTTCCCCGGGCGATCAGCGCGCGGATGCGGCTGGCGACGGCGGCGGCCTCGTCCGCCTCGCTGTCGCACTCCAGCCAGACCGGCGGCGGGCCGTCCGGCGCCGCGGCGACGAGTCGGGTGCCGGGCGCCGCCTGCACGAGCCGGTTCGCCAGCCCCACGACCTGCGGGGTCGACCGGTAGTCCCGCACGAGCCGGATGACCGCCGCGTCGGGGTAACGGCGCGGGAAGTCGAGCAGGTAGCGAGGCGTGGCGCCGGCGAACGAGTAGATGGTCTGGTGCGGGTCGCCGACGACGCAGAGGCTGTCGCGCTCGCCGAGCCAGGCCTCGAGCACACGTTGCTGCAACGCGTTGACGTCCTGGTACTCGTCGACGACGAGGTGGCGGTACCGGGCGCGGATCTCGGTAGCGACGAACCCGTGCTCCTCGATCATCGCCGCGGTGAGCAGCAGCAGATCCTCCATGTCGACGACGCCGGCCTCCCACTTGACCTCCTCGTACGCGGCGTAAAGCCGGGCGATGGCCTCCGCCGGCGTGGCGGTCTCCCGGCCGCTGGCCGCCGCCATCCGGGCGTAGTCGCCGGGCGCGACGAGGCTGGCCTTGGCCCACTCGACCTCGGCGGTCAGGTCCCGCAGTTCGGCGCGGTCCGGCCGCAGTCGCAGGCGCCCCGCGGCGCGCATCATGTTGGGGATCTTGCTGGACTCGGGGCGGGGCAGCGGCCCGCCGGCCACGGCCGGCCAGAAGTGCTGCAACTGCCGCAACGCCGCCGAATGAAACGTGCGTGCCTGCACGCCGGGCACGCCCATGGCCCGCAACCGGCCGCGCAGTTCCCCCGCCGCCCTGGTCGTGAAGCTCACGGCGAGGATCTGGCCGGAGCCAACCCCCCGGTCCACGACCATGTGGGCGATTCTGTGGGTGATGGTGCGCGTCTTGCCCGTACCGGCACCAGCGAGGATGCAGATCGGCCCGAGGGGGGCATCGGCCGCGGCCCGCTGCTCGGGATCGAGCTCGGCCAGCAGATGCCCGGCCGCGGGCGAGGCAGCGGCCCGCGCGGCGGGGGCAGGCGATCCGGACATCCCTCGACACGGTAGTCCCCGCGCTCACCGGGAAGCGCCGCAAGCGCGACGCTGTTGAACCAACCGTTGCGTCCCAGTGGCTTGTAGGCCCATTCGTGCTCACGATCTACACGACTTCCTGGTGCGGGTACTGCGTTCGACTGAAGCGCCAACTCGACCAGGCCGGGCTGGAGTACACCACCGTTGATATCGAGAACGACCCGACAGCAGAGCAACTTGTCCGCGATGCCAACAACGGGAACGCGACCGTACCGACCGTGCCCTTTCCCGATGGCACTGTGATGACAAACTCGAACGTCCGCCAGGTCACCGAGAAGGTCACTTCTGCCGCATAACGGATACGTAGAGCAATAACATCCCGGGAGTTCTTACCTTCCCACCGCACACGCGGCCGGCTCGTGGGACGGTGTCCGTCACTGCCCGTGAAGTTTGTGGGAGAGTTCGGCTTGTGTCGTCAGTACCTTCAGAACAGGCGTGGAGCACCGTCGATGCCGCGCTGCGGGCCGCCCGTGCCCTGAACCGGATGGAGACAGCCTGTTTCGTCGTGGTATCTGCGACGACGGCGAGCTATCTCCGCGTGACCGGAGCCTTCGCCGACCTCGGCGAGGGAACCCACTATCCCCGGGCGGACAGCATCATCGCCCGGATGCTCGACGGTGCGCCCACTGCGGCGGCCGGGGTCGACCCGGGGCATCCCGCGGCCGACACGGCCGAACATCGCCTGCTGGGGGTGCGCAGCTATCTCGCGATGCCGGTGATCCCCCCAGAGGGTCGATTGCTCGGTTTTCTCGTCGGCCTGGACCGCGATGAGGTGGCCGTGTCCGTCGACACGCTGGCCCTGGTCCGGGCAATCGCCGATGCCCTGGCGGCCACGGGTGACATCCCAGCGCCGCTCCCGCCGCTCCCACCGCCCGCGCCGGCGGTCTCGCCCAACGGACCGCGCCCCGGAGACCATCGGGAGGCGGCCGTCGACCCCGGCAACGGCGACAACGGCGGCCATGCTTCGGTCGGACCGCCGGGCAACGGGTCCGCCGCGGGCGGGGACGCGACGCGCGACGGTGATGGGTCTGGGTCTGGGCCTGGGTCACCGGGCGGGGAAGCCGCACAGGGGGCTGCCGTCGCATCCCCACCGCCGTCCGGCGTGCCCAGCGCGCCGGAGGGTGCCACGCCGGGGCCCGAGGACAGACCGGCCCCGGCCGCTTCAGCTACTTCGGCCGCTTCAGCCACCCCGGCCGCCCCGCGGTCGCCTGGCCGGGTGCCATCGCCGCAGGCCGTTGCGCGGGCGGCCCGCCCCGGACCGCCTGGCCGGGCCGGGCCGCCGCGTCCGACTCCGCCGCCCGTTGTTCCCGGCGGCGGCACCGGACCCGTGGGGACTGGCGGCGCCAAGCCGACTCCCGCCGTCCCCCGGCGTTCCACCGCGGACATGCGGCTGCGGCGGACGCCCGCCGGCTGGGTCGTGGAGGGTCCGGGGCCGGAGGTGCGCCCGGTCGGCGATCTCATCTCCGCGATGGTTCTCGCCGACCTGTTGGCCGAGGACCTCGCCCCACCCGGTCGCCCGCGCCGGGCGGAGCGTGATCTCGGCGAGATCGAGCAGCTACGGCTGTCGGTCGTCCAGCTCGAGCACGCCCTGGCGTCCCGGGTGATCGTCGAGCAGGCCATCGGCGTGCTGGCGGAACGCAATCAGATCCGGCCGCGGGAGGCGTTCGAGCGGTTGCGGCGGACCGCACGAGGCATGGGCCGCCGAGTCCATGACCTGGCCCGGCAGGTCGTGGACTCGGTCGGGGACCCGCGAGCAGTCCTCCCGGGGGAGCTCGGTGGCCGGGGCGGCCCGGCCGGCGCCGGTGGCGGCCCTGCCGGCGGTGGCGGCCCTGCCGGCGGCGCGACGCCGGCCCCGGGGGGCGCGCCCCGCCCGACGCCACCACGGTCCACCTCCGGCCGGCACTGAACCGACCGGTAGACCTGGTAGCCCCGGTGGGCGCCGGACGAACCTGGCTGCGGCGCCCGCCGGGCGAACGCGCGGCGGGCGAACGCGCGGCGCTGCCCGAAGGCTGACGCGCCTCGCGCTCGACCCGGCAGACCGCGTCAGGAGTCGATCAGCCCAAGCGCCCCCACGGCCCTGGCAATCTTGGATTTGTCGCCGACGAGCACCGTGACCAGCCCGGTGGGTGCCAGCAGGTCGGCCGCGACGGCCTGGACGCCGGCGGCCGTCACCTCGGCCAGCGCGCGCGGGTGGTCACGCAGGTACTCCACGCCCATGCCCACGCCGGCAAGCGCCGACAGCGTCGAGGCGAGCCCCGCGGCGGTGGCGCTACCGATGGCGAGCGTGCCGACCGCGTACTGGCGGGCCGCATCGAGTTCGTCCTGCGTCGGCGACAGAACCGCCAGCCGACCGAGCTCGTAGAGGATCTCCAGCAGAGCGGGGCCGGTCACCTCGGTGGCGACGTCCGCGGCCACGGTGAAACGCGATCCGACCTGGTAGTGGTCGATCGAGCTGCGAGGCGAGTACGTGTAGCCCTTGTCCTCGCGGATGTTGTTGACCAGCCGGGAGCTGAAGTACCCCCCGAAGATCGTGCTGGCCAGCCGCTGCGCCGGGTAGCCGGGGGCGGATCGGCCCAGCGCCGCCCCGCCGAGGCGGATGTTCGTCTGCACGGCGCCGGGGCGGTCCACGATGACGATCGGGCCGGTACGCAGCTCGGGCAGCGGCGGCGCGCCCGCCGCGGGTCGTCCCGACCAGTCGCCGAGCGCCGCGGAGACCGCGCTCAGTGCCCGCTCGGGCGACACGTCGCCGACGAGGGTGAGGATGGCCCCGGCCGGCGAGACCCGCTCGGCGTGCAGGGCGCGCACGTCCGCCGGGCCGACCTGCCCGACCACGTCCGGGTCGGGCAGGTCGATGGCGTAGGGGTGGTCACCGAACAGCCGTCCGAGCAGGGCCTCGCGGGCGATCACGGTGGGCTGGCTACGGGCGACCGCGGTGTCCTCGACGATCCGGTCGCGCTCGCCGGCAACCTCGTCGTCGGGATAGGTGGCGCCGAGCAGCCCATCCGCCATGATCTGCAGCAGCGGCTCGAGGTTCACCGCGAGCGCGGAGCCGACGACGGCGAGCCGGTCGCTGTCGACCCCCGTGGACAGCGAGCCACCGAGCCGCTGGACCTCGGTCGCGAGCCCCACCCGGTCGAGCCGCCGCGACCCGGTGAACAGGGTCTCCGCCAGCACCTCGGCGCGGGCCTGATGCACGGGCCCGCGCCCGGCGAACGGGATGCGCAGGCGCATCTCGACGATCGGCACACTGCCGCGCTCCACCACCAGCACCCGCAGGCCGTTGCCGAGAGTGCGGTCGGTGACGGCTGGCAGCGCCGCCGGCTCGGTCGGCCGGACGGCGGGGATCACCCCGGCCGGTGCGGCCGTGGCCGCCGGCGCTGCGCCCGCGGAGTTCGTCGATGTCGAGGTCACAGCACTCCCGATCATGAGGCGGCGCCGGCGTGCAGCTCCAGAAGCGAACGGCCCTGGTCGAGCAGGGACCCGGCAGCGGCGGCGACCGCCTCGGCAGTGACGGCGGACAGCTCCGCCGGCAGTTCGTTCACCAGCTCGGGCCGGCCACGGTGCAGCTCGTGCACGGCCATGGCCAGCGCGCGGCCGAGGGCGTCGTCGGCCGCACGCAGCAGCGAGGAGGCCACCCGGGCCTGGACCCGCTCCAGCTCGCCATCCTCCAGGCCGTCCCCCGCGAGCCGGCCGAGCTCCTCGTCGACGGCCGCGAGGACCACGTCGGCGCTGGACTCCTCGGACTGGCGGGCCTCCAGGGTGAGCAGCAGCGGGTCGCGCTGCTCGAACGGGTCGCCGAAGGTGCCCAGATACGTGCTGACCCCGATGACCGAGCGGTCCTTCTGGACCAGGCGCCGCTCCAGGCGGCTGGCGTCGCCGTCGCTGAGCACCTCGGTCAGCAGGTAGTAGGCGAGGTAGGTGGGCAGGTCGGCGATCGGGTCGGGGACGCGGTAGCCGACCGCGAGCGCCGCGCGGGGGGCAAGCGGGTCGATGATGACCGCCCGGCGCTCCGCCGTGGGCACCGGCTCCGCGAAGCTCGCCCGCGGCGGCACTGTGCGGGCGGGGATGTCGCCGAAGTAACGGTGGACGAACGTCAGCGTCTCGCCGGGGTCGAAGTCGCCGACGATGGTGAGCACGGCGTTACCGGGGGCATAGTACTTGTCGAAGAAGTCCTCCGCGTCGTCGATGCTGGCCGCCTCCAACTCGGAGAAATCCCCGTATCCGTTGTGTGCGTTGGGAAAGGTGTCGAACGCCACCGGCGGCAGTTTGATCCAGGGAAATCCGCCGTACGGCCGGTTGAGGACGTTGACCCGGATCTCCTCCTGCACCACGGCGATCTGGTTGTCGAGGTTCTGCCGGGTGATCTTGGGCGCCCGCATCCGGTCCGCCTCGAGGAACAGGGCCAGTTCGAGCGCCCCGGCCGGCAACAGCTCGAAATAGTCCGTGTAGTCGGGGTGCGTAGAGCCGTTGAAGATTCCACCGGCGGCCTGGACGTGCTTGGGATGCTCGGCCTTCCCCACGTTCGCACTGCCCTGGAACATCAGATGCTCGAACAGGTGAGCGAAGCCGGTGCGGCCTTCGGGCTCGGACCTGAAGCCCACGTCGTAGTGCACCGAGACGGTCACCACCGGCGCCGTTCGGTCGGGTGCGAGCAGGACCCGCAGACCGTTGTCGAGCCGAGTCCGCTCGATCGGATAGGAGGATGCCGGCAGGGCCCACCTCACCGCGGCGGAGCCGACCGGACCGGGTTCTCTAGGCGAGGACACAGTTACCCACGCTACTGCCCGCCAGCCCGCCCCGGTGGCGAAGAAAGGCCGCCGGCCGGCTTTGCGGCCACCCGTCAACGCGCTCCGGGCCACCCCCGACGGCGGGGGAAAGGCGTTCCTCGGGACGAACGCGGACCGGGGTACGCCGCGGGTGCCGGGGCGATCCCACGAACGGAGGCCCGCGTCCGGGCGCCTGGCGGACGGCCCGAGAGCCGATGCGCGGCCGTGCGGGCACCGGGCGAGCCGCCCGGGCGACCAACGCTCACCACCCGCGCGCCGCGTCTCGGCGGTCGCGCGCGCGGCGGAGCCCGCCGCCCGGCCGGGCGCGCCGGCCACGGCGACCAGAAGGACCAGCGTGGCGGCGATCGCGACCTGTAGAAGGAGAGTCACGAGGGCGCCGCCGCCGATCGCCGCGGACACCACCAGCCCGAGGGCCGCGCCCAGCAGACCCAGCAGGATGGTCATCACGCAGCCGATCGGGGCGCGCCGGGACCGGGGAACGGCGGCCCGTCCCAGCAACCCTATGATCACGCCAGTAATCAGAGCGCTGATGATGCCGGTCAGAGCGTCCACGGGCCGATTCTGCCGGCTGAGGACGATCGACGACCACGAGCCGCCCAGCTCGGGTGACGGGGTGCGGAAAATGGCGACCACCAATCGGCAAACTGTTCCCATGAGACAGTTTCCGGCCGGGCTGCCCGAGACTCTCGCCGCGGAAGTTGACTCGCTGGGCGAGGAGATCATGGCCGCGATCGCTCGCGAGGTGCCCGCCTACGCCCGCCCGCTGGAGGGCGGGTTCGGACGCGGCGTGCGCCGCGGGGTCGCCGAGGCCCTGCACCGCTTCCTCACCGTGGTCGAGGCCGGCCCGCACTGCGCCCCGGACCTCGCCGCCAGCCGTGAGGTGTATGTCCGGCTCGGCCGGGGCGAGGTCCACTCCGGCCGGTCGCTGGACAACCTGCTCAGCGCCTACCGGGTCGGCGCCCGCGTCTCCTGGCGGTGCCTCGGCGAGGCGGCGGTGCGCCACGGCGGCGTGGACGCGGCGGGCTTGGTCTCCCTCGCCGAGATGATGTTCGCCTACATCGACGGCATCTCCGCGGCGTCCGCCGAGGGCTACGCCGCCGAGCAGTTCGCGGCGGGCGGGGAGCGGGAACGCCTGCTCGACCGCATCGGCGAGATGCTGCTCACCGGTGCTCCCGCGGACGCCGTCGCACAGGTCGCCGAGACGGCCAGCGTGCGGCTGCCCCGCCGGCTGGCCGCCGTCCTCATCCCGGCCCGGCTCGAACCACAGCCGGTGGCCGGGCGCGAGCCGGCCGCGTCCGTCGTCATCCCGCCAGGGCTCCTCCCCGCAGCTCTTGTCCCGGCAGGTCTTGTCCCGGCAGGTCTTGTCCCGGCAGG
>NZ_CADCWT010000008.1 GCF_902806485.1 Candidatus Frankia alpina
GATCTACACGACCTGACCAGTTACAACGAGCTATCGTCACCGCGTCGCCGCAGCGGATCCTGTCACCTTTCTGGGAGAAAAAGTCGGGTCGTATTCTCCGGTCAAGAAATTCGTCACATTGACAACCGGCGAAAATCCCGCTATCGCTCACCCGGAGGGGTCGAGATCCCCGCCGTCCCACGTCGCCGGCGGCGGCTCGCCGTCGTCGGTATCGGCGCTGGCCTGCTCCCGTACGACGCGGATCGCGAGCTCGGGTGGGTAGCCCCGACGCATGAGCATGGCCAGCAGCCTTCGCGCCCGCGCCTGTTCGGGCAGCCGGTCCATCGATCGCAAGCGGCGCCGGACAAGATCCCGGGCCGTGGCCTCCTCGTCCTGTGCCGCGACGACGGCCGTGGCCGCCTCGACCATGGCTGGTTGAACCCCTCGCCGACGCAGTTCCGCGGCGAGCGCCTGCCGACCCAACCCACGCTGAGACCGCGCCGAGGACACGAAGGCGGCAGCGAAGGCGGCATCGTCCACGAGCCCGACGGCGGCCAGCCGGTCGAGGACGGTCGCGGCCACGTCGTCGGCCACGCCTCGGCGACGCAAGGTCGTGGCCAACTCGGCTCTGCTACGCGCCCGCGTCGCCAGCTGGCGCAGGCAGATCTCCCGTGCGACGACAACCGGATCCATCGGCCGACCGGCACCAGGATCGCCCAAGGCGTCGGTGCCGGTGCCGGTGGCCGGACGGCGTTCGGCGTCGCGCCGACCGGCTCCCACCATCGGTTAGAGGTCGATGGGGACCGGTGCCACAACGTCGGATTCGACGCTGGGCAGGATGCCGAGCTTTTCCTTGATCTTCTTCTCGATCTCGTTGGCCAGGTCGGGATTGTCTCGCAGGAACGACCGGGCGTTCTCCTTGCCCTGGCCGAGCTGGTCACCGTCGTAGGTGTACCAGGCACCGGACTTGCGGATGATGCCGTGTTCGACGCCCATGTCGATGAGGGAACCCTCGCGACTGATCCCGCCGCCATAGACGATGTCGAATTCGGCGGTCCGGAACGGCGGGGCAACCTTGTTCTTCACCACCTTGACCCGGGTACGGTTACCCACGGCCTCCGCGCCGTCCTTGAGCGTCTCGATGCGGCGGACGTCGAGGCGCACCGACGCATAGAATTTCAGGGCTTTTCCACCGGTCGTGGTCTCCGGTGAACCGAACATGACGCCGATCTTCTCGCGCAGCTGGTTGATGAAAATCGCGGTCGTGCCGGAGTTCGCCAGCGCGCCCGTCATCTTGCGCAGGGCCTGCGACATCAGGCGGGCCTGGAGGCCGACGTGGCTGTCTCCCATCTCACCCTCGATCTCGGCCCGCGGCACCAGCGCCGCCACCGAGTCGATGACGATGATGTCCAGCGCGCCGGACCGCACGAGCATGTCCGCGATCTCGAGTGCCTGCTCACCGGTGTCCGGCTGGGAGACCAGCAGGTTGTCGACGTCGACACCGAGCTTCCCCGCGTACTCTGGATCAAGGGCGTGCTCGGCGTCGATGAACGCCGCGATGCCGCCGGCGGCCTGCGCGTTGGCCACCGCATGCAGGGCGACGGTCGTCTTCCCGGACGACTCCGGGCCGTAGATCTCGATGACCCGGCCCCTCGGGAGCCCGCCGATGCCGAGCGCGACGTCCAGCGCGATCGAGCCGGTGGGGATGACCTGGATCGGCGGCCGGGTGTCGTCCCCCAATCGCATGACCGATCCCTTGCCGAACGCCTTGTCGATCTGCGCCAAGGCGTTATCCAACGCCTTCCCACGGTCAAGTCCTGCCGCCATTGGAGTCACTCCATGCTGAGGTCGTCGATTCTTGGCCACGGGGGTGACGCTAGGCCGTGGGTCCGACAGTTTCGAGGGCCGGGGGTGATCTGTGGATAAGTGGCCGCATGGGGATAACTGTAGCCGAACAGGCGTTCGATATCTCGGCGACACGCCGAATCGGCGCGCTCAACGCTCCCGGACGGGCACCTCGGACTCGTCGCACACGGCCCGCCAGACGGTCTTGGCGTCGTCACCGCGGGACAGGGCCGCCTCGATCGTCGCGCCCCCGAGCCCGGCGAGCACATGAGCGCGGGCAAACGACTCCGCGTAGGCCGAACCGAACCGTGTGTCCATTTTCGCCCAGAACTCGGTCAGCCGCACCTCACCAGTGTGCACCGCCCGGAGCGGACCCGGTCAATGGCCGCCGCATCCACCGATCCGCACCTCCGCGACCTCGACCGGATCGACGCGTATGGGTCGTGAGCGCGGCAAAATGGACAAGCTAAACGGGCCCAGCGGACTGCGACCGCCGGAATCTGTCGGTGCCGCGTCGCAGACTGGACGACGTGTCCAGCCGCAGCCCCACCGACCAGCCGGATCCGCTCGCGCCGTTCTCCGCGCCGACGCGCAGCTGGTTCGGCGCGGCCTTCGCCGCTGCGACGCCCGCCCAGCGCGGCGCGTGGGAGGCGATCCGCGGGGGCGGAAATGCGCTGGTCGTCGCCCCGACGGGCTCCGGAAAGACGCTCGCCGCGTTCCTGTGGTCCCTGGACACCCTGGCCGGCTCGCAGCCGCCGCCCGAGCCAACGCGCCCGCGCCGGGTGCTCTACATCAGCCCACTCAAGGCGCTCGGCATCGACGTGGAGCGCAACCTGCGCGCTCCGCTGGCGGGAATCCGGGGCGCCGCGCGGCGCCTCGGTCTGCCCCAGCCCGAGATCATCGTGGGAGTCCGTTCGGGCGATACCCCGGCCGCCCAGCGACGCGGCCTCGGGACCCACCCGCCCGACATCCTGATCACCACGCCGGAGTCGCTGTTCCTCATGCTGACCAGCGCGGCCCGCGAGGCGCTGCGGGGAGTCCGCACGGTGATCGTCGACGAGGTGCACGCCGTGGCCGGCAGCAAGCGCGGCGCCCACCTGGCGCTCAGCCTGGAGCGCCTCGACGCGCTGCTGGAGACGCCGGCGCAGCGGATCGGCCTGTCGGCCACGGTGCGTCCGGTCGAGGAAGTCGCACGCTTCCTCAGTGGGGCGGCCCCTGTGACGGTGGTCCGGCCGCCGACGACGAAGACCCTCGAGATCGCGGTCGTGGTCCCCGTGGAGGACATGACCCGGCTGGGCGATCCGCTCACCGAGGCTCCGCCGGACGGGTCCGCGGCCGCCGCGCCGCCGCGTGCATCGATCTGGCCGGCGGTCGAGGAACGCGTGCTCGACCTGGTGCTGGCGCACTCGTCGACGATCGTGTTCGCCAACTCACGGCGGCTCGCGGAGCGGTTATGTGCCCGGTTGAACGAGCTCTACGCCGACCGGCTGGCCGGCTCCGGAGCCGGCGCCAGCGCCGCGGTATCGGAGCCGAGCCCGGTCTCCGCCGGTCCGCAGGGCGGCGGATCCCCGGCGCGCACGGCACCGGCCGCGTTGCTGGGCGCGGCCGGCCAGGGCGGCGGCACCGCCGCGTGACCGGAGGTCGCGCGGGCCCACCACGGCAGTGTCAGCCGCGAGCAGCGGCTGCTCATCGAGGATGATCTCAAGGCTGGGCGGCTGCCTGCGGTCGTGGCGACCTCCAGCCTGGAACTGGGCATCGACATGGGCGCGGTCGACCTCGTGATCCAGATCGGTTCGCCGCCAAGCGTCGCCGCCGGCATGCAGCGCGTCGGCCGCGCCGGCCACCAGGTCGACGCCACGAGCCTCGGCGTGGTCCTGCCGCAACATCGCGGAGACCTGCTTGAAAGCGCCGTTGTCGCCGAGCGGATGCGGACGGGGACGATCGAGGAGGTGCACGCTCCGCGCAACCCGTTGGACGTGCTCGCCCAGCAGATCGTGGCGATGACGGCGATGGACGACTGGTCCGTCGACGACCTCGGCGTCCTGGTCCGCCGCGCCGCCTCCTTCGCATCCCTGCCGGCCTCGGTGCTGGAGGCCGTGCTCGACATGCTCGCCGGGCGCTATCCCTCCGACGCCTTCGCCGAGCTGCGTCCCCGCATCACCTGGGACCGGGCCACCGGCATCCTGCGCGGTCGACCCGGCGCGCAGCGGCTCGCGGTGACCAGCGGCGGGACGATCCCCGACCGGGGGATGTTCGACGTGTTCCTCGTCGGGGAGAAGGCCAGCCGGGTCGGGGAGCTCGACGAGGAGATGGTCTACGAGTCCCGGGTCTCCGACGTGGTGCTGCTCGGCTCGTCCAGCTGGCGCATCGAGGAGATCACCGCGGACCGGGTGCTGGTCACCCCGGCGCCGGGCCGCCCCGGCCGGCTGCCCTTCTGGCACGGCGACGCCCCGGGCCGCCCCGCCGAGCTCGGTCGCGTGCTGGGTGCCTTCCTGCGCGAGGTCGGCCGGCTGACCACGCCGGCTGCGGCCGAGCGGGTGCGGGCCGCCGGGCTCGGACTGGGCCACCGCCAACCTGCTGCGCTACCTCGACGAGCAACGGGCTGCCGTCGGGCACCTGGGGGACGACCGCACGATCGTCGTCGAGCGGTTCCGTGACGAGCTCGGCGACTGGCGCCTCGCGGTGCACTCGCCGTTCGGCGCACCGGTCAACGCGCCCTGGGCGCTCGCGCTCGGGGCGCGGCTGCGGGAGCGATACGGCACCGAGGTGCAGATCATGCACACCGACGACGGCATCGTCGCCCGGATCCCGGACGCGGCGGAGGTGCCGGGAGCGGACCTCGCGCTGTTCGAGCCGGACGAGATCGATGCGATCGTACGAGCGGAGATCGGCGGCAGCGCCCTGTTCCCCAGCCGCTTCCGGGAATGCGCCGGGCGGGCTCTGCTGCTGCCGCGGCGCACCCCTGGCCGGCGGACCCCGCTGTGGCAGCAGCACCAGCGCAGCGCCCAACTGCTCACCGTCGCCGCCACGTTCAGCGATTTCCCGATCGTGCTGGAGACGATGCGGGAATGCCTGCAGGACGTGTTCGACACCCCGGCGCTGGTCGGGCTCATGCGCGAGGTGGCCGCCAGGTCGCTGCGGGTGGTCGAGGTGGAGACGCCCTCCCCCTCGCCGTTCGCCTCGTCGCTGCTGTTCGGCTACGTCGCCGCGTTCCTGTACAACGGCGACGTACCGCTGGCCGAGCGCCGCGCCCAGGTGCTGTCGCTGGACAGCTCGCTGCTCGCCGAGCTGCTCGGCGAGGCCGACCTGCGGGAGCTGATCGATCCCGCCGCGCTGGCCCAGGTGACCGCCGAGCTCACCCGGCTCGCCCCGCAGCGGCACGCCCGCGATGCCGAGGGCGTCGCCGACCTGCTGCGCATCGTCGGCGACCTGACCACCGGGGAGGCCCTCGCCCGAGGCGTCACCTCGGTCTGGCTCGCCGAGCTCGAGCGAGATCGCCGGATCTTGCGGGTCCGCATCGCCGGGGAGGAACGCTGGGTACCGATCGAGGACGCGGGGCGGCTGCGCGACGCCCTCGGGGTCCCCCTGCCGGTGGGGGGTGCCCGAGGCGTTCACCCAGCCGGTGCGCGACCCGCTGGGCGATCTGATCTCCCGGTACGCCCGCACCCATGGGCCGTTCGACGCCAAGGAGCCGGCCCGTCGCCTCGGTCTCGGCCCGGCGGTCGTCGTCGGGGTGCTCGAGACCCTGACCGCCGAGGGCCGGATGGTGCGCGGCGAGCTGCACCCCGAGCGCACGGGCCTGCAGTGGTGCGACGCCGGGGTGCTGCGCGCGCTGCGCCGGCGCAGCCTCGCCGCGGTGCGCCGAGAGGTCGAGGCCCCGTACCGACGCGGGCACTCGGCGCGTTCCTGCCCGCCTGGCAGGGGGTGACCAGCGGCCGGAGCCACGGGGTCGACGGCGTGCTGCGGGCCGTCGAACAACTGCAGGGCGCGCTGATCCCGGCGAGTGCCTGGGAGCAACTCGTCCTGCCGGCCCGGGTCACCGACTACTCCCCCGCGATGCTGGACGAGCTGTGCTCCGCCGGCGAGATCCACTGGGCGGGCGCCGGCGGCCTGCCCGCCGGCGACGGCTGGCTGACGCTGGTCACCGCCGACGCCGCCGCCCTGCTGCTGCCCGCGGCCGACCTCGACGCCGCCGCCGGGCAGCCGCACGAAGCGATCCTCGACGCCCTCGCGGACGGCGCGGCGTTGTTCTTCCGGGCGCTGTCGGATCGAGTCGGCTCGCTCGATGACACCGCCCTCACCGCGGCCCTGTGGGATCTCGTCTGGGCGGGCCTGATCACCAACGACACCCTCGCGCCGCTACGCGTCCTGTTGGGCGCCACCGGTGGGACCGCCGGACCGGCGGCCAGGCGGCGAGCCCCGCGGCCGCGGCCCTCCCGGTACGGTCGGCCGGCGCTGCCGCGGCCGGCCGGTGGTCGCTGCTACCCGAGCGCGACGAGGACCCGACCCGCCGCGGCCACGCGCTCGCGGAGGCCCTGCTTGACCGGCACGGCATCGTCACCCGAGGGGCGGTGACCGGCGAGCGTCCGGCCGGCGGTTTCGCCGCGGTCTACCGGGTGCTCAGCGCGTTCGAGGACGTGGGCCGGGCCCGACGCGGCTACTTCGTCGAGTCGCTGGGCGCCGCCCAGTTCGCCGTGCCCGGCGCGGTCGACCGGCTACGAGCGATCGCCACGGCGCAACGCGACGCAGCCCAGGCCCCCTCCTGGGCACCGCAACCGAGTAGATCCGACCCGGGCATCCCGGCGGACGGCGAGACGCCGTGGGCGCAGGCGGCTCCCGGCCGGCGCGGATCCGCGGTGGGCCGGGTCGGCGGGGGGCCCGCGGCCGTGGTCCTCGCCGCCACAGATCCGGCCAACCCCTTCGGTGCCGCGCTGGCGTGGCCGGACCGGCCGGGGGCCGGGGCGGATGCGGCCGCCGGGCACCGGCCCGGCCGCAAGGCGGGTGCGCTGGTCGTCCTCGTCGACGGCGAGCCCGTCCTCTACGTGGAGCGAGGCGGGCGGTCCCTGCTGTCGTGGACGGCGGAGGAACACCTGACCGGGATCGCCGTGGGCGCGCTGGCCCGTGCGGTCGTGGACGGGTCACTCGGCCGGCTGACCGTGGAGAAGGCCGACGGAGAGCCGATCGCCGTGAGCGGGCTCGGCACCGCCCTCGAACGCGCCGGCTTCCATCCGACGCCCCGCGGCCTACGGCTGCGGGCTTGACCGACCAGATCGGGGCACTGGAGGAGGGCAGGCACGGGCCGGCGGTGCGGTCGGTGTGGGACCGGCAGATCCGAGCACTGACCGCCGGTCTCGTCACGATCATCACGCTGGTCGCATTCGAGGCCCTCACCGTCGTCACGGTGCTGCCGAACGTGGCCGCCGATCTCGACGGCCTCGGCCTGTACGGCTGGGCCACCAGCGCGTTCTTCCTCGGCACGACGGTCGGCATCGTGCTGGCCGGCGCCGGCGCCGATCGGGACGGCCCGGCCCGCCCGTTCGCCGCCGGGCTGCTGCTCGCCGCCGTGGCGCCGACGATGGGCGTGCTCGTCGTCGGCCGGGGGTTGCAGGGCCTCGGCGGCGGGGCGATCCCGCTGCGGGCGCTGCGCGCGCTGCCTGGACGGCCAGGTGGCGGGCTCGTCCCCATCCCGATTGCCCCGGCCGTGCGGATCAGTGCCGGTGCGGGCCTCGTCCTGGCCGGGCTGACGAACCGCTCGCCGCTGGGCCTGCCGCTGATAGCCGCGGGGATCGCGTGCGGCCTCGGACCGCTGCGCCGGCTGCTGCCGGCCGGCACCCTGCGCCTGCGTCCCGGCATCCCCGCCGCCGTGGCCGTCCGGGGCCTGCTCACCTGGGCGTTCTTCGGAGCTGACACCTTCGTTCCGCTGTCGATCACCGCGGTGCGCCACGCGTCGATCACGACGGCGGGTCTCGCGGTGTCGAGTGCGACGCTGTGCTGGACAGCGGGCTCCTGGACGCAGGCCCGGCTCGTCGGGCGCCGGCCGTACCGCGAGATCATCGGGACGGGCCTCGTGCTGGTCGCCCTCGGCACGGGTGGGTTCACCACCGTGTTGCTGCCCGCGAGCGTGCCGCTGGCCGTCCCGATCGCCTCCTGGGGAGTCGCCCGGGATGGGGATGGGGATGGGGATGTCCTATTCGACCATCGTCACGCTGGTCCTCGGTAAGACGCCGACCGATCGGCAGGGGGTGGCCAGCACCGCGGTGGCACTCAGCGACAACCTCGGCACCGCGTTCGGGGCCGGGGTGAGCGGCGTGGCCGTCGCTGCGAGTCAGGCGACGACCGGTGCACCGGACACCGGTCTCGCGGTCGCGTTCGGCCTCACCGTCGGCCTCGGGCTGCTCGACGCGCTGGTGGCCATCCGGCGGCTGCCGCCGGGGCGCTCGCCCCGCTCGGGCGACGCGCCACGGCCGTGACGACGGCCAGTACAACGACGGCCAGCGAGAGACCGGCCACGGATGCGGGCCGGATGTGCTCGGCTCGGACTGGGATCTGGACGCCGTGGTGGCGCAGCTGCGGGCAACGCCGCAGCGGCAGATCGGTGCCGCGCTGCTCGACCAGCGGATCATCGCCGGCCGCGGCAACATCTGGCGTACCGAGGCGTGTTTTGTCACCGGGGTGCCACCCTGGACGCCCGTGGGCGACGTACCTGATCTGCCGGGACTCGTCCGACGAGCCCAAGCGATGATCAAAGCCGGCGCCCACGGTGGGCATCAGGTGACGACCGGGTCACTGCGACCCGGGGAGGAGCACTGGGTCTATGGCCGGGCCGGGCGGCCCTGCCGGCGGTGCGGAAGCCGGATCCTCACAGCCGACCAGGGCCGGATGCCCGGCCGGGTCGGCGACGAGAGCCGGCGCACCACCTGGTGCCCCGATGCCAGGCCGGACCGGCGGCTCCTGCGGGAACCGTCGCCCATCGCGGACGTACGGACCGAGGCGCCGAGGCGCGCTCCGGCCGCGTCCGCCGGCCTGCTGCCGGGGAAGGTGGTGCCTGAGGTGCGTAGTACACGCCCGATCCTGACGAGACCGTCAGTTCCGGGAAAAGCTGATCAGCCGCGCCCGGCCACGGGTGAAGGCACCCTCGGCCGCCTTGAGGCTGATTTCCAGGTCCGCCGCCGCCTCGCGAGTGCTCATCCCGGCCGCCCGCGCCATGATCACCTGACGCTCGCGGCCGCGCAGCGTACCGGCTCGGGCCAGCAGCCAGCGGGCCTCCGCTCGGTCGCAGACGGCGTCGTCCGGCGCCGGTTCCCACGGCTGCAGGTACCCGCGGACGACCGCCCGCTCCGCTCGCTGCCGAGCCCGGTGGTGGTCGACGCACAGGCGCAGCACGGTCGTCGTCAGGAACTGACCGACTCGGCTCGCGTCGAGGTCCCGGAAGCCCGCCGCACGGATGAACGCCTCGTGCACACAGTCCTCCGCGTCAGCCTTGCTCGGCAGCCGACGACGGGCGATATGAATCAGCCGCTCCCGGTGGGGCAGCATCAGCGACCAACGCTGCTCGCTGTAGGGCCGGTCCAGCTCGGCCACGGACGTTGCGGTTGCGGTTGCCACTGCAGGTGCGGATTCGACCGGGGGGAACTCCCCGGCAGGGCATGTCACGGTTAGTCCACCTCTGACTTGCTCGGACCGCGCCACCCCCCAGCGCGACCACGGCCGACCCGGTGCACGCCAGCACCGGCAGAACCGCGATGCGCCTTGGTCTTCTGTGCCGCTAGGTGCCAACCAGCGGACTTTGGACAAGCCGGACATTACACATCCACTCCTGGGCAAGCCAGTCCTGGCTGCTCCGTGCACGCGGCGCGGACGCCCAACATGTACGCACCGTACGCACCATGGACCCGGAACTGATCCTCCTACGCCGGAGTAACACCACCAAACAGTGGCAAAACGCCGGGAAACCCAAGAGAATGGCGTTCTCCAGCCCAACGGGCCGTATGCCTAATTGCCATCCGCTACAGACCGTATTCAGTGAACCGGCTGTAAACGTGGCGATCTACGACCCGAAGGTGCCACCCAGTCGAATAGCCGACACGTGGTCGAAGCCGCGCAGTTCGTACCGGCCCGAGCATGGGTGTCCCGCCGCGCGCACAACAGCGCGGTGGCGAGCCCGGCGGCTAGGAACCCGCGAGGTCCCGGAGGGACGCCGCGTACCCGCGCAGCATCTCGGTGTCCTCGCGCAGTCTGATCAGACCGGGTGCCGACGACGACACGCTACCGACCGCCTCCCCCGCCGCAGCGAGCAGGTCGTCGAAGACGGCAACCGACGTCGTCATCGTCGCGACCAGCGCCTCGGTGGTCCGCGTGAGTTCGGCCCGCCGCCCGGGGTGGGAGATCGCCCGGGCGGCCGCCTCGCATGCGACGACTCTCGCCGCGCCGAGGCGCAGTCCGTCGACCAGGTCCGCCGCGCCGGCCGCAGTGGTCTGCAGGAGCGTTCGGGCCGGGCCCGGGTTGAGGGAGCGGGTCATCGCCGCGAGCGCCGCGAGCGCAGCCTCCCCGCGGCGCAGCGGCTCGGCGGCCGCGGACCGGCGCAGCTCCCACGGGCTCGGCGCCGGGTTGCGGGGCAGGGGCAGACCGCCATCGACCCGCCGCAGCAGCCCCAGTTCCCGCCCGGCGAGGGCCGCCCGGGCGAGCGCCGCCCCGCCGGCCACGAGCCAGCCCCAGGAGTCGTACGCCACGGCGGCGACAGGCGTCAGCGCGGCGACCCCGGTCCAGATCGACGCGGTGGCCGTCTCCCGCCGCCGGGCCCAGCGCAACCCGCGCCCGGCCCGCCGCTCGGCGCGCAGCAGCGACCGACGCTCGACGTCGGCCCCGACCCAGGCCGGCAGGGCGGGCACGACCGCAGCCGCGGCGTCCGCGGCCGCCCGAGCCACGCCGGAGCGTCCGTCGAGCAGCGGGTGTGAAAGCGACCCCAACTCCAGCCGGTAGGGCCGGTAGGGCCGGTAGGGCCGGTAGGGCCGGTAGGGCCGGTAGGGCCGGTAGGGCCGGTAGGGCCGGTAGGGCCGGTAGGGCCGGTAGGGCCGGTAGGGCCGGTAGGGCCGGTAGGGGAAGCCTGACCGTCGTGCTTCGACCGGTCCGTCACAGTGGGCTCCCCGCTCGGCTCACGCCGCCGGCCCACCGGGGGCGGCCGCGGGGTCGTCGGCACCCTGCCCACCCGCGGCGGGCGGCGGTGCGCCCCGGCCGCCGGCCTCGAGCGCCCGGTGCTGCGAGCCGTCGGGCGATCCCTTGGTCAGCGACTGCCGCTGCGGGTCGGCCCCGGTGCCGAGCGCCGCCGACGCCGCCCCACTGCCCAACGCGGTGCCGGGACCGCCCCCGCCGCCGAGATCCCCGCGCAGCTCGGCCAGCCGGGACAGGGCCCGGGCGTCCATGGTCGCTCGGCGGACCTCGACCATCCGCTCCTCCATCCCCTGCGAGGCGAGCTCGTGACGCCCGAGCGCCACCGCGTAGCGGTGCTCGACCTTGTCGCGGATCTCGGCGAGCGACGGGGTGTCCGTGACCGGAGCCAGCGACGACATGCCCTCCATCGCCTGGGTCATCCGCTCCTGCATGGCGGCGTGCTCGATCTGGGTCAGCAGCCGGGCCCGCTCGGCGAGGTGGCGCTGCATCCGCGTCGTGTTGTCCTCAACGGCCGTGCGGGCCTGGGCCGCGGAGACCGCCGCCTGACGGTGCAGGTTCTTCAGGTCCTCAAGGGACGTCTCCGCGGAGACGAGCTGGCTGGCGAACGCCTGCGCGGTCTCCTCGTAGCGGGCCGCGGAGACCGGGTCGCCCGAGGCCCGCGCGTTGTCGGCCAGCAGTAGCGAGGAGCGGGCCGACTCGGTCAGGCCGCCGACTACCTCGGCCTGGCGGGCCAGCCGCATCTCAAGCTGACGCTGGTTTCCCACGACGAGGGCGGCCTGCTGCACGAGCGCCTCGTGCTGGCGGCGCGCCTCCTCGATGGCCTGGTCTATCTGCACCCGCGGGTCGGCCCGCTCGTCGAACTTGCGGTTCGCAGACGCAGACAGATACCGGGCAATCTTGCGGACGACATTCGCCATACCACGATCGTCGCACGACCAAAGGCTCGGTGGTGACCCGGCGGGGACACCAATCGGCGTCGGCCATCCGTCAGACGGGCGGGCGCAGTGCCGTGCGACCCCGTCCCTCACAGACCAGGCACGAGCGGCACGCCGGCACGAAGCCGCCGCGCGCCGTGGCGAAGACGACCAGCTGTTCGCCCAGGCCGTTACACGCCTTGCAGACCTGGATCGGCAGGTGCGCCGGGACTGCGTCATCCTCCTCGGGTCGCGAGGCGGTGCTCACGTGATCTTCTCTCCCTGTGGGCCAGGCCCGGGAGCCACTCCCGGGAGGACGACGACCGACTCAAGCTGCGCCGTGCAAACTACCCGGGGAGAGTGACAGACCGACCCGCCCGCCGCCACCGGAGTCACCCGTTCGGGCCGATGGCTCCGGTGGCGGCCCCGGCGGCGGACCTGGCTCAGACCATCGCCTGGAACATCCAGTGCTGTTCCTCCAGCTCACGTACAACGCCGATGATCAAGTCCTGAGTGACCGGGTCAGGCTGCTCGGTGATGTCCATCCGGGTGCGCATCCGGGTGACGACCCCGGCGAGCACATCGGTCATCAGCCGGATCACCTTCTCGTCGGCGAGGTAGCCGACCTCCACGCCGTGCAGGTGAGTGCCGCGGGCGACCGTCGACGCCTGGCCGTCCGGGTTGACCCCGATGGCCACGGCCCGCTCGGCGACAGCGTCCGCGAAGCGGCGGGCCAGCTCCACGATCTCGTCGAGCTGGCGGTGCACGCTGCGGAAGGTCCGGCCGATGACGTTCCAGTGCAGCTGCTTCGCGTACAGGGACAGATCGATCAGATCGACCAACGCCCCCTGCAACGCTTCGCCGGTGACGGACCGGGCCTCGTCGGACAGTGGGCTACGGATCGCACTCATGCTCGTCCTCTCGGGTCGGAGCTGCTTGCGTTCCCTGGCGTGCCCCCGGATGGGGATCCGTATGCGGAGCTTCCGGCCCCGGCCCGGCCGCCGCCCAGCAGCGCGCACGCAGGCACGACGCACGCGGGCGCGATTAGACCTGGAGTGGACGAGGCCGACACGCGCCGTCGAGCAGGCAGGCCGGGAGAGCTCAGGCCGCCCGATTCACAACCGTCGGGCGGGCCGGTACCACGACCGTGGCCCCGCCGACACCCGCGCCCACCGCCAACTCGGCGAGCTCGAGGTCCTCACTCACCTCGCGCAGCAGATCCGCGAGCCGAACTCCCAGCGCCTCGCAGATGGCTGCGAGCAGCTCGGAGCTGGCTTCCTTCTGCCCACGCTCGACCTCGGAGAGGTAGCCCAGCGACACCCTGGCCGCCGAGGACACCTCCCGAAGCGTGCGGTGTTGATCTTGGCGGCGGCGGCGCAACGCCTCGCCGATCATGCGTCGGAGCAGGACCATCGAGCCTCCTCCTTCGTCCGCGGGATGCGTTCACCGTATACCCACCACCGCGGCCATCGGGCCCTCGTTGATGGGACTGTAACTGTGTAAGCACCTCGGGTCCGGCGATTACTCCCGCGATCCGCCGGTGGCGTCATCACCGAAGGTTACGATCTTGCTGTTGGGTAGTCCCGCCAGGATACGCCGCAGCAAGTCCAGCGCGGTCACCGCGGCGAAGGCACGCACCCGTGTCCGGTCCCCGGGGAGACGAAGCGAACGGGTAGTCGTGCCGTCCGGGCCGGCGAGGCCCAGGTGGACCGTACCCGCCGGCTTACCCTCCAGCTCCGCCGGACCGGCGACACCCGTGGTGGCCAGCCCATAGTCGGCGCCGAGGCGGGCACGCACCCCGGCCGCCATCGCCGCGGCGGTATTCGCCGACACCGCCCCCTCGGCGACGAGCAGGCCTTCGTCGACGCCGAGCACCGAAGCCTTCACGTCGGTCGCGTAGGACACCACGCCGCCGCGAAACGCCGCGCTCGCCCCGGGTACGTCGGTCAGCCGGCCGGCGAGCAGCCCACCGGTGATGGACTCGGCGACGGCGAGCGTGGCCGACCGGGCCCGCAGCAGCCCCAGCACCACGCTCTCCAGGGAGTCCTCGTCGCCGCCGTACACCCCGGCGCCGAGCGCCGCCCGCGCCGCCGCCTCCACCGGGGCGATCAGCGTCTCGGCCGCGGCCCGGTCGCGCGCCTGGGCGGTGATGCGAACCCGAGTCTGACCGCCGCTGGCCAGGAACGCGATCCGCGGATTGCCGATCGGCGCCAGCCGGTCGGCCTCGCCCGCGAGCGCCTCGGCGACCGCCGACTCCCACATCCCCGCCGTGCGCAGCACCCGGTGCACGACCACGGCCGGCTGGCCCGCGCGGCGCAGGATGTCGGGCAGAACACTGGCGGTGAACATGTCGTTCATCTCGAAGGGCACACCCGGCATGGCGTACACGACGCCTGCGCCGATCTCCATCCGCAGGCCTGGGGCGGTGCCCGGCCCGTTGGGCAGCGGCTGCGCCCCCCTGGGCAGGTCCGCCTGCCGATAGTTCATCATCGGGACGTCGCGCCCGTCGAGCCGGCCCATCGCCTGGAACCGCCGGCGCAGCCCGGCCTCCAGGACGTCGTCGCGGCGCAGCTCGACGCCGGCCGCGGCGGCGATGCCCTCGCGGGTCAGGTCGTCCTGGGTCGGCCCGAGACCGCCGGTCATGATGACGGCGTCGGTGCGGTCCAGCGCCACCCGGATCGCCGTGGCGATCACCTCGACGTCGTCGCCGACCACCGTGGACGTCGCGACCGTCACCCCGACGTCGGCAAGCTGGCGGCCGAGCCACGCGGCGTTGCCGTTCACGATGTCGCCGTAGAGGAGTTCGTCCCCCACCGCCACCAGCTCAGCGCGCATCTGTCAGCCCCTCCTCGTTGGTGATGGCGGGCCCGGCCGCGGGTTCGCCGGCCGTGTCACGTACGGCCCGACGCCGCAGCGCGAGCGCCCGGTACACGTAGTCGACGCCGGTGACGACGGCGACCACCACCCCGGCGGCGAGGATCACCGCCCGGCTGGTCGCCGCGGCCCCCGCCAGCGGCAGCACGTAGAGCCCGATCGCCACGTTCAGCAGCAGCGTCTTGGCCTTGCCCCCGCGACTGGCCGCGATCACCCCGAACCGGATCACCCACAACCGCAGCAGGGTCACCCCGACCTCGCGCAGCAGGACCACCACCGTCACCGGCCACGGCAGCTCCCCGAGAACGGACAGCGAGATCAGTGCGGCGCCGGTCAGCGCCTTGTCGGCGATCGGGTCGACGAGGATGCCGAAGTCGGTGACGAGGTGCCAGTGCCGGGCGATGGACCCGTCGACCTGATCGGTGACCGCGGCGACGGCGTAGGCGACGAAGGCCGCATACCGCCATCCGTCGTTGTCCGGGCCGGCGAACAGCAGGACCACGAAGACCGGCACCAGGATCAGCCGGATGATCGTCAGCAGGTTGGCGACGTTGAGCACGGACACGCTGGGGAGCGCCTCCGGCCCGCCGGCACCGCCCGGGGCGCCGGCACCGGGGGCCGTCACGTCCCTTCCGCGCCGCGCCGGCCCACCAGGACCGACGCCCGGTCCTCGGCGGGCGGCGACGAGGGCCGCCCGGCCTGGGGGCGGGCGCGGTCGAGCACCGCGGTGAACTCGGCGACCAGATCGACCCCCTCGGTCGCGACGACCCGGGCCTCGATCAGGTCCCCCACCTCGACTCCGGGCACACCGACCGCGCCGGGCCGGTCGGACGACTCGCCCGCCGCGACCGGGCCGGGCAGCCGCACCACGCACGAGCCGTCCGCGTCGGGCTGCTGGTGGCCCGCGCACCCGGCGGCGAGCCCGCCGGTGACCTCCTCGACGAGAACCTGCACCCGGCTGCCGATGCGCTCCTGCGCCCGGGCGGCGGTGAGCTGTTCGACGAGATCGGTGATCTGCACCCGGCGTCGCTCGATCTCCTCCTCGGCGATCTTGTCCGGCAGCGCGACCGCCTCGGTGCCCTCCTCATCCGAATAGCCGAACACGCCGACCGCGTCGAGCTCGGCGGCCTCGAGGAACTCGGCCAGATTGTCGACGTCCGCCTCGGTCTCCCCGGGGAAGCCGACGATCACGTTCGACCGGGCGCCGAGGCCGGGAAGCAGATGGCGACCGCGGTCCAGCAGGTCGAGGAAGTGCTCGGAGCCGCCGAACCGCCGCATCCGGCGCAGCACCGCCGGGCTCGCGTGCTGGAAGGACAGGTCGAGGTAGGGGGCGAGGCCCGGCGTGGTCAGCAGCACCTCGAGCAGCGAGGGCCGCAGCTCCGCCGGCTGTAGGTAAACGGTGCGCACCCGCACGATGCCCGGCACGGTGGCGAGCTGCGGCAGCAGCTTCTCCAGCGCCCGCAGGTCACCGAGGTCCTTGCCGTAGGAGGTCGAATTCTCGCTGACCAGCACCAGCTCACGTGCGCCTTCGCCGGCGAGCCACTCGGCCTCGGCGAGGATGTCGTCGACGGGACGGGAGACGTGCGAGCCGCGGAACGACGGGATCGCGCAGAACGCGCACCTCCGGTCGCATCCGCTGGAAATCTTCAGCGCCGCGACCGGTCCCGCCGTCAGTCGGCGGCGGCCCGGGGCACGCGCCCCACCCCCGTCCGCAGCGCCGTCCGCCGGCCTGCCGGCGCCTGCGTGCCCGGGGACGTGCACGTCGATGTTCACCGAGGCGCTCCGCTCGACCGGGGTGATCGGCAGCAGGGTCCGCCGGTCCCGCGGGGTGTGCGCGGGCACGGCGGCGCCGCCGAGGACCGTGTCGAGATGCGCGCCGATGCTCGGATAGGCGTCGAAGCCCAGCACCGCATCGGCCTCGGGCAGGCTCGCCGCCAGTTCGTTGCCGTAGCGCTCCGCCAGGCAACCGACGGCCACCACCGCCCGCGGGCCCGCGCCAGCCGCCTCCCCGTCGCCGGCGCGCAGGTCGTTCGCGGCGAGCAGGGCGTCGATCGAGTCCTTCTTCGCCGCGTCGACGAAACCGCAGGTGTTGACCAGCACGGCGTCGGCGTCGGCGGCCTCTGCGACCAGCTCCCAACCCTGCGCGGCGAGCCGGCCGGCGAGCTCCTCCGAGTCCACCTCGTTGCGGGAACAACCGAGCGTGATCAGAGCTACCCGGCGCGGGACCTGTGTGGACACACAGGTCAGGCTACCGGGGCAGCGGCGCCCGGCGCCGCACCAGCCCGACATGGCCGACACGCCCCGGTGGGAGACACCCCGCAGACCGTCAGTCCACCGACGCGATGGGCGCGGCACCGAGCGCGGACGGCGGCGGCGCCGCGGCAAGCGGGCTGCGGCCGGTCTGACCGACCTTGCACTCGCCGGAGGCGACCAGGCTAACCCGGATCGTCACCACCTGGCCGGGACCGCCGGAGGGCCCGAGGTTCCTGCCGTTGCAGGACACGTCGACCGCGCCCGCGTTGCCCATCCGGATGTTCAACGCCCCCGGCGCCGTGACGGTGCGGCTGTCGCCGGAGCGCAGCAGCTGCGCCAGCAGTACGTGCCGGGCGTCGTCACGCACCTCCAGCCAGCTCTGCGCGTCGCGCGCCGCCACCACCACGTTCACCCCCGCCGGCGGGGAGGTGGTGGGAGCGGCGACGGGCGTCGTGCTCGGCGCCGCGGTCGGCGCCGGCTCGGTCGCCGGGTGCGCCGCGGCGTCACCCTGGCGGGTGGATCCGGATGACCCGGACGACCCGGAGCCGGGCACCAGCAGCGCGATGACCGCGATCAGGCACACCGCGGCCAGCGACGCGATCATCGCGGCGCCCCAGCGGAACCCACCGCGCCGACGCCGGGTTCCGCCTCGCAGGGGGTCGAACTCACCGGGCGGGACACCGAGCACGGGCCCGGTCAGCGGCTCATGCGAGGCGTCGTAGGCGGCGAGGACGGGACCGGGGTCGAGGCCGAGGCTGGCGGCGATGCTGCGCAGGTG
The DNA here is from genome assembly GCF_902806485.1 of Candidatus Frankia alpina. Classification (GTDB taxonomy): domain Bacteria; phylum Actinomycetota; class Actinomycetes; order Frankiales; family Frankiaceae; genus Frankia; species Frankia alpina. The sequence continues at coordinate 17,812 of NZ_CADCWT010000008.1, forward strand.
GCCGCGGGCGTAGACCGTGCCGCCGCAGCGGGAGTAGTCGTCCCGCTCGATCTGGTCGATCAGGCTCGCCCGCACCCGCGTGCGCTCGCTGACCTCGCCGATCGTCAGGTTGCGCTCGCGACGGGCCGCGGCGAGCAGCGAGCCGGCGCTGGCCGGCTGCGGATCGTCCACGGATTGCATGAGCGACCTCCGCAAGCGTGAATGTCTGCCTACCGTGGAGGCACCGGCCTCAGTTTACGGTCCGTCACCCCGCCTCAAAAGCGCAGACCCGATCACCGGCACTTCCTAGCCGTTGCGCAGGGTCGTGAGCAGGCCTTCGAGTTCGTCGGGCATGACGAGCACGTCACGTGCCTTGGAGCCCTCGCTGGCCCCGACGATGCCCCGGCTCTCCATCAGGTCCATCAGCCGACCCGCCTTGGCGAACCCGACGCGCAGCTTGCGCTGCAGCATGGACGTGGAGCCGAACTGGGTGCTCACCACGAGCTCGACGGCCTGCAGGAACAGCTGCAGATCGTCGCCGATCTCCTCGTCGATGTCCTTCTTCGCCTCACCGCCGCCGTCGAACACATCCTCGCGGAAGGCCGGTGGCGCCTGCTCCTTGGTGTGGTCGACGATCGCGGCGATCTCGTCCTCGGAGACGAAGGCGCCCTGGATACGGATCGGTTTGCCCGCGCCCATGGGAAGAAACAGCGCATCGCCCAGACCGACCAGCTTCTCGGCACCGGCCTGGTCGAGGATCGTGCGGCTGTCCGTAAGCGACGCGGTCGCGAACGCGAGCCGGGACGGCACGTTCGCCTTGATCAGACCGGTCACCACGTCCACCGACGGGCGCTGGGTCGCCAGCACGAGGTGGATGCCGACCGCACGGGCCATCGCCGTGATCCGGCAGATGGCGTCCTCGACGTCGCGCGGGGCGACCATCATCAGGTCGGCGAGCTCGTCGACGATGGTCAGGATGTACGGGTACGGCTTGTACACCCGCTCGGAACCGGGCGGGGCGACGATCTCCCCGTTGCGGACCTTGCGGTTGAAGTCGTCGACGTGGCGCACCCCGCAGGCGGCGAGGTCTTCGTAGCGGTTCTCCATCTCCTTGACGACCCACTGCAGCGCGTCGGCCGCCTTCTTCGGATTCGTGATGATCGGCGTGATCAGGTGCGGGATGCCCTGGTAGTTCGTCAGCTCGACCCGCTTGGGGTCGACGAGCACCATGCGCACCTGGTCCGGCGTCGCGCGCGCCAGCACCGAGGTGATCAGCGTGTTGATGCACGTCGACTTGCCGGCGCCGGTCGCCCCGGCGATGAGGATGTGTGGCATCTTCGCCAGGTTCGCGAGCACATAGCCGCCCTCGATGTCCTTGCCGAGGCCGACGACCAGCGGATGGGAGTTCGCCAGCGCCTCACCGCTGCGCAGCACGTCGCCGAGCGACACCAGCTCGCGGTCGGTGTTGGGGATCTCAACGCCGACCGCGCTCTTGCCCGGGATCGGGCTGATGATCCGGACGTCCGCGCTCTTGACCGCGTAGGCGATGTTCTTCGCGAGCTGGGTGATCCGCTCGACCTTCACCGCGGCGCCGAGCTCGACCTCATAGCGGGTCACCGTCGGACCGCGGGTAAAACCGGTGACCCGCGCATCGACCTTGAACTGCGCGAAGACGTCGGTGAGCGAGGCGATCACACCGTCGGTCGCGGCGGAACGGACCTTCGGTGGAGTGCCGGAACGCAGCAGTGTCGGCGACGGCAGGGCGTAGTCGCCGTCGATCGGCGGGACCAGATGCTGGATCTCGTCCGAGGCGCTCGGGGACCCCGCCCCGGGCACGCCGCTCGCCGTGTCGGCGGCGCCGGCGGTCACCTTCGCCGCCCGCGTCCGCCCGCGCCGCGCAGCAGCCCCTGCGGCCGAGCGCGCCGCCAAGGCGGGGCCCGCCCCGGCCGGGCCGGCCACCGGGTCTTCGTCGTCGGACCCGCCGGCGTAACCGGTGTCGGCCTCGGGGCCGGCGAGCTCGCCGAACAGGTCGAGGGTGAGGTCGCCGGCCGCGGACTCGCCGTCGACCGCCTCGGCATCCGCGGCGACGCCGCGCCGGGATCGACGCCGGGACCGGCCGCCGCCCTGCTCGGCCTCGATGTCGAACACCTCGCGCGTGCCCGGACCGGCCAGGCCAGCGCCGTCGGGGCCAGCGCCGTCGGGGCCCGCCGGGCCGGGGAGCTCGGTGCCCGCCCGGCCCCGGCGGCGGCCCCGCGCCGGCCTGGTGCCCCCGGCGGCGTCCGCGTCGAGCAGGTCGTCAGCGAGCGCCGGATCGCCGAGATCGCCAAGATCGCCGTAGTCGGAGTCGTAGCCGTCGTCGAGACGCGCTCGCGCCGCGGGATCGCGCACACCGGCGGTGAGCCGGTCGACGAGCTCGGCGAGCCGCTCGAGCACCTGCCGGATCGGCGTCGCGGTGATCACCAGCACGCCGAATGCCGCGATCAGCAGCAGCAGCGGGACGGCGACAAAGGGCGTCACGGCACTCGCGAGTGGCAGGCCGCCGAGCAGGCCGACGAGGCCGCCGGCCCCCCGGACCCGGCCGACGCCGTCGGAGAAGTCGGGCAACCCGCGAGCGATGTGCACGACGCCGAGCAGGCCGACACCGAACGCGGCCCAGCCGATCACCACCCGGCCGCGGCTGTCGGGGTCGCTGGGCGCGCGCACGAGCCGCCAGGCAGCCCCCAGGCCGAACAACGGAAGCGCCCACGCCCCGGCGCCGACTAACAGCTCCAGGGCGGCGGCGGCGAAGGAGCCGACCGGCCCGCCCGCGGAGAACCAGACCGCGACGGCGGCCAGGATCGCCCCACCGAAGGCCGCAAGACCCAGCCCGTCGCGCCGGTGGGCGGGATCGATGCGCAGGTCGCGGGCGCCCCGCCCGGTGCGGCGCAGCATGGTGCCAAGCAGCGTCGCCGCGGTCATCCACACCTGGTAGACGGCCCGGACGACGGCCTGGCCGACCATCAGGCTCAGTGGTGGCCGGCGCTGCCGGTCCGGCGCTTTCGCCCGGCCAGCGGGCGCGGACCGGGTGGATCCCCCGGCTCGCGCCGCGCGGCCGCCCGCGGCCGTGCGGGCTTTACCGCTCGGGGCCGGGCGGCTCTTGCCGCCCGCGCCACCGCGCGCCGCTGTCTGACGCCCATCGCCCCCTGGCCGGGACGTGGCCGTCTCCGTCTGCACACGCGTACGCGCGTCACTGGTACGTGTGGCCACTGTCGAAACAGTACACAGGGACGCGGCCGAGTCCCTGCAACCCCGACGAACCGGGCGCGCCGTACTGGGCACACTCACCCGCACGGGCGGGCGAGGATGGGCCACCCCGGCAGGTCAAACCTCCAGGACCACCGGAATGATCATCGGACGGCGACGGTAGTGCTCGTTGACCCAGCGGCCGACCGTACGCCGCACGAGCTGCTGCAGGGCCGCGGTGTCGTTCATCCCGCCGCGCATCGCGTCCGCCAGCCCGTCGCTGACCAGCCGGGCCACCGAGTCGAAGGTGGCGGGCGAGTCGGTGAAGCCGCGGGCGGACAGGTCGGGGCCGATGATGACCTTGCCCGCGGCGGCATCCACCACGACGGTGATCGTGATGAAGCCCTCCTCACCGAGGATCCGGCGGTCCTTCAGGCTCGGCTCACCGACGTCGCCGACCGCGGCGCCGTCGACGTAGACGAAACCGCAGGGCACCGCGCCGGTGATGCGCGCCCGACCGTCGAGCAGGTCGATGACCATGCCGTCCTCGGCGAGAACCACATGGTCGACGGGCACGCCCGTGGCCTCGGCGAGCTTCGCGTGCGCCCGCAGATGGCGCCACTCGCCGTGCACCGGCATGACGTTGGACGGACGGGTGGCGTTGAGGACGTAGAGCAGCTCGCCCGCCGGGGCGTGGCCGGAGGTGTGCACCTTGGCGACACCCTTGTGGACGACCTTCGCGCCATAGCGGGTCAGGCCGTTGATGACCCGGAAGACCGCGTTCTCGTTGCCGGGGATGAGGCTGGACGCCAGCACGACGGTGTCCCCGGCCTGAATGCGGATCTGGTGGTCACGGTTGGCCATCCGGGACAGCGCCGACAGCGGCTCGCCCTGCGACCCGGTGGAGATCAGGCAGATGTTGCGGTCGGGCAGCGAGTCCACGTCCCGGGCGTCGATGATCAGACCCGGCGGCACCCGCAGCAGGCCGAGGTCCCGCGCCACGCCCATGTTGCGCACCATCGAGCGGCCGACGAAGCAGACCGAGCGGCCATGCGTCTCGGCGGCGTCGAGCACCTGTTGCACCCGGTGCACGTGGCTGGCGAAACAAGCGACGATGATCCGGCGGGTCGCGTCCCGGAAGATCCCGTCAATCACCGGGGCGATCTCCCGCTCCGAGCTGACGAATCCGGGCACCTCGGCGTTGGTCGAGTCGGACAGCAGCAGGTCCACGCCCTCGCGACCGAGCCGGGCGAAGCCGCCGAGATCGGTGAGCCGGCCGTCGAGCGGAAGCTGGTCCATCTTGAAGTCGCCGGTGTGCAGAACGAGGCCGGCGTCGGTACGGATGGCGACGGCCACCGCGTCCGGAATCGAGTGGTTGACCGCGAAGAACTCGCACTCGAACGGCCCGTAGGTGTGTCGCTCCTCCTCGCGGATCTCCTGCGTGACCGCCTTGATCCGGTGCTCGGCGAGCTTCGCGCTCAGCAACGCCAGGGTGAGGCGGGTGCCGATGATCGGGATGTCGCGCCGCTCTCGCAGCAGGTACGGGACCGCGCCGATGTGGTCCTCGTGCGCGTGGGTGAGGATCAGCGCGTCGATGTCGCCCAGCCGGTCCCGGATGGCGGTGAAGTCCGGCAGGATCAGGTCGACCCCGGGTTGGAAGTCCTCCGGGAACAACACGCCGCAGTCGACGATCAACAGCCGGCCGGCGTGTTCGAAGACGGTCATGTTGCGGCCGATCTCGCCGACCCCGCCGAGCGGGATGATGCGCAGCCCGTCCGCGCGCAGCGGCGGCGGGGGGCCGTAGTCGGGGTGCGGGCGGCTCATGAGACCTCACCCGCCGCCACGACGGCGAGCCCGGCCGGCGCCTGGCGCGCGCCGGTTCCGCGCGGGCCGCCGACATCCAGCGTCGCCTCGGCGAGGTCGACACGTAGCCGCGCGACCTCGGCGGGGGTGGCGTCGACCAGCGGCGGTCGGACCGGACCAGCCGGCAGCCCGGCAAGCCGCAGCGCGGCCTTTGCCAAGATCACCCCCTGGGTTCGGAAGATTCCCTCATACGCGGGCAGCAAGCCCTGATGCAGCGCGATCGCCCGACCCACCTCACCGGCCCCAATGGCCTCGATCATGGCACGGATCGCCGGGGTGGCCACGTGCGAAACAACGCTGACGACCCCACAGGCCCCGATGGACAGAAGCGGCAGGGTGAGCGCGTCCGTGCCGGAGTAATACGCCAGATTCGTCCGCGCCATCACCCAGGAGGAGGCGGCCAGGTCGTCCTTGGCGTCCTTGACCGCGACGATACGCGGGTGTTCAGCCAGCCGCATCAGGGTGTCGGTCGCCACCGGCACCCCCGTCCGGCCGGGAATGTCATAGATCATAAGAGGCAGCCCGGTCGCGTCGGCGACGGTGGTGAAGTGCAGCGCGAGCCCGGCCTGCGGCGGCTTGCTGTAATACGGCGCGACGACGAGCAGCCCCTGAGCGCCCGCGGCCTCGGCCGCCCGGGCAAGCTCCACCGTGTGGGCGGTGTCGTTGGTCCCGACACCGGCGACGACGCGGGCACGCCCGACCACGGCCTCGACGACCACGCGCACCAGGCGGGCTTTCTCCGCATCGGTCGTGGTCGGCGACTCCCCGGTGGTGCCGTTGATGACGAGCGCCTCGTTGCCCGCGTCCACCAGCCGGACCGCGAGCTGCGCGGCACCCGCTTCGTCGAGAGCGCCGTTCGCCAGGAACGGCGTGATCATCGCCGTGATCATGCGCCCGAACGGCGCCGGCGGCAACACTGACATACCGGTCACGCTAGAGCACACCTCCGACATCATCTCTCCGGCCGACGCGGAGCGCCGACCACCGAACAAACCACCCATGCTTCTACCCGGCGCCGCGGGGCACCCAGCGCGAGCCCATCGTCCGCCCGACCCGCCGCGCCGGCCAGGCCAACGCGGCCCGCGCAGGGCAGATCCGCCCGGATCGGACATCACCGCCGCACCGGGACGGGAACCGCCGCGTCGGACCGGGCCGCTGCCACCGCCGAGCGCCACGACCACGACCTCATCCGGTCCGGTCCGGTCCGACAGCAGGCCGACGACCCGGACGATCATCCGGCTCGATCCACCGCCGTCGCCGTCGGCCGCGGTGACAAACAGTCGAAAGCTCCGCGCCGCCGGCGGTCGCCGACGCCAGGCCCGACACGGCCGCACAGGCCACCATCCGGCAAACGGACGAAGAGCGGTGAACAGAGGCGAGAAAGACTAGTGCGCGCGAACGGACCCCCCGGACGCCCGACCAGGCAATCCCAGCCCTGACGCGCTCCCGCGGCCGCCCACGCCCAGCATGTTGTGGTCCAGCCGCAACCACAGGTCCCGGCGGCCCAGGCGCACCAGCGATCGCAATCCACCGGAACGGAGCGTGCCGAGTGCCACACCCGGGCCGTAGTTCTTCGGCATCCGCCACCGTCCCGTTCGCCGCTACAGAGCTTCCAGCGTACCGCCACCAAGCCGATCAGGGACGGTCACGGCGTCTTCCGCAGGCCACGCGGGCGGATCGGTCGCCGCGGCGAAGGATGCGAGCAGCAGCGTCTCGGAGCTGCTGAGGGGGCGGACGCCATCAGCGCCAGCCTCCGCCCTCGACGGCTCCCCTCGGCTGCACAAATCAGGAGATTACCGCCTCACCCGACGCCGCTCACCCAGTGCCACCGGCGAGGACGCTCCGGACCCCCCGAACGATTTCCAGATCCTCCCGGGCGGCGAGGACGAGCGTGCGCACCGCGGCCCCCGCCACGCCGATCTCGCGGTCGACCGTCCCGTCGGCGGGCGCGCAGTTATGTGCCGGGTCGACGGCCACCCCCAGGTACCCGAGTCCCGCCGCGGCACCGGCGCGGACCGCCGCCGAGCCCTCCCCGACCCCGCCGGTGAACACCAGGGCGTCCAGCCCGCCGAGCGCCGCGGTCATCGCGGCGATCTGCGCCCGCAGCCGGTGCAGGTAAACGTCCAGCGCGAGTGCGCAGGCCGGGTCGCCACCGGCGGCGCCGGTGGCGACCACACGCAGATCCGCGGTGCCGGCGAGCCCGAGCAGCCCGGCCGAGCGGAACAGCGCATCGGTGAGCTCCGCCGCGCTCAGGCCGGCTTCGGTCTGCAGCCACAGCAGGGCGCCCGGGTCGACGCTGCCCGAACGAGTGCCCATCACCAGGCCCTCCAGCGGGGTGAAGCCCATCGTCGTGTCGACGCCGACCCCGTCCAGGACGGCGGCAAGCGACGCGCCCGAGCCCAGGTGGCAGGTCACGATGCGCCGAGCGCCGGTGAGGCGCGCCGCGCGGCGCGCGGCATGGGCGTGCGAGAGCCCGTGGAAGCCGTAACGGCGGATGCCGTACCTTTCCCGCCACCCCGCCGGCAGGGCGTAGGTCGCCGCCGCCGCCGGCAGCCGGCTGTGGAACGCCGTGTCGAAGCAGGCGACCTGAGCAGCCTCGGGAAGGGCCGCCCGCACCGCGTCGAGCGCGTCGAGCGCCGCCGGTTGGTGCAGCGGGGCGAGCGCGGTGAGCGCGGTGAGCGCGCGCAGCCGGCCGGCCACCTCCGCGTCGACGAGCACCGGCCGGGTGAACTCGGTGCCGCCGTGCACGATGCGGTGGCCGACCGCAGCCGGCTCGCCGTTCCCGGCGCCGGCGAGCTCGCCCAGCGCCGCGGCGAGCTCGGCCGGGTCGGCGCGGCCGGCGGGCGCGGCGAGATCCCGGGCGGCCAGCAGGACGTCGCGCGCATCGACCAGCCGCAGCTTGAGGCTGGCCGACCCGGCGTTGACCACCAGGACGTTCGCCGTCGAGCCGGTCACCGTCAGTAGGGCCCGGTCCAGTCGCGGATCTGCGGGTCGTCCTCCAGCACTGCGTCGACGACGCTGGTCATCCGCCGGTCCTCCTCCCGCCGACCTGGCCCCGGCTGTCTCAGCCCTCCCCGACCAACGGACTGGACGCGACTTCCGTGCCGTCGTCGAGGGTGGAGATGCGGAAATCCGAGAAGACGTTGGGCGCCACCGCCTGCAGTTCGCGCAGAATCGTGACAGCGAGACCCCGAATCTCCACATCAGCGTGCTCACTGGCGCGCATCGCGATGAAATGCCGCCACGCCCGGTAGTTCCCGGTGACGACGATGCGGGTCTCGGTCGCGTTCAACAGAACCGAGCGGGCGGCCTGCCGGGCCTGCTTGCGCCGTGAGGTGGGGGCGGAGATGTCGGCGAACCGCTTCTCCAGCCCCTCCAGCAGCCGGCCGTATGCCTCCAGGGACGCCGCTGCGGCCTGTTCGAACAGCGCGTGCAGCTCCGGGTCGCCGGCCACGACCTCGGGCTCGACGATCGCCGCGTCGCGCTCGGGGACATACCGCTGGGACAGCTGGCTGTAGGAGAAATGCCGGTGGCGGACCAGCTCGTGGGTGAGGCTGCGGGACACGCCGGTGAGGTAGAGCGAGACGGTGCCGTGTTCGAGCACCGACAGATGCCCCACGTCGAGGATGTGACGCAGGTAGCCGGCGTTGGTCGCGGTCGCCGGGTTGGGCTTGCTCCAGCTCTGGTAGCAGGCCCGGCCGGCAAACTCCGCCAACGCCTGGCCGCCGTCCGCATCGGTGCTCCACGGCACGTCCGCCGGCGGGAGGAACTCGGTCTTCGCGATCACCTGGACCCGCATCCGGGCGGTCGCCCGGCCGGCGGGCGCCACCGCGGACCCCGGCGACGCCGCGTCGGATACCGCCTGGGACGCCGTCCCGGAATTCGGTTCGGACGCCGGCTCGGACACTGCCACCTCCATCGCCCACCGCGGCCTCCCGGGGCGACCCTTGCCCCGGCGCGGACTTCGACCACGGTAGACGCTGCGATGCCCTCGGCGTACGCCGGACCTCGCGAACCTACGCCCGGCCGGGCAGGCACGGACCAGGGGGGCAGTCCGCAGTCAGCCGGAGCAGGCCGGCCAGCTTCGCCACAATCGGTCGAGCCGTGCCGCAATCAGTAGAGCGGGCCAGCAATCGCCCAACGCGGCCGGTGTCGGCACCCACTTACCCGTCCGGTCACGCGATCGGCGCACGGGGATTGGAGGCCTGCGCAGGCGTGGTACACCGGTTATGGGCGCCTCGCCAGTCCCCAACGGCGAGGAGTCGCAGTGCCCGCTCGCGCGGCGTGGCCTGGCGTGGTCGGGGGTCTCCGCCCCCGTCAATCCCCGGCCGCCCAGCCACGTCGCGGCGGGCAGCCCTCCCCGCGATGGCGCGGCGGTCCCCACCCGCCGCGCGCATCCGGAATCCGCTTCTTTCCCGTCAGGACGAGGTCGGGTGCCAGGCGGCGGGGTCGGCGGCGGTCTGGTCACCGGTCGCCATGTTCTTCACCTCGTGCTCCCGGCCCTCGTCGAAGGGGGGAAACCAGACGAAGCCGATGCCCTTGCGGGCGGCGTACCGGACCTGCTTGGCCAGCTTGTCCGGCTGGTGGTAGGTCTCGACCTTCAGCCCGCGGGCGCGCAGCGCCGTCGCGGTGGCCAGCGCCGCCGCCCGGCGCTCGGCGGCGGGGACGACCACGAGCACGTCGGCCGGGCTCCCCGGACCGGTCGGCAGCAGGCCCTCGGCGAGGAGCTTGGCGAAGATGCGGGTCAGGCCGATGGAGATGCCGACCCCGGGCAGGCTTCGGCGGATGAACGAGCCGGCCAGGTTCTCGTACCGACCGCCGGAGCAGATGCTGCCGAAGTCGGGCCAGTCGACGAACTTCGCCTCGTAGACGGTGCCGGTGTAGTAGTCGAGACCGCGGGCGATCGACAGGTCCGCGACGACGCTGCCCGTGGGCAGGTCGGCGAGGTCGCCGAGGACCTCGGCGAGCTCGTCGAGGCCCTCGGCGAGCAGATCCGACTTCACGCCCAGGCGGCGCACCTCGTCGACGACCCCGGAGCCCGTCGCCCGGATCGCGGCAAGATCGAGGCAGGCCCGCACCTGGTCCGCGTCGAGTCCGGCCTGGGCGCCGAGCAGGTTCGCGACGCCGTCGGGACCGATCTTGTCCATCTTGTCGGCGATCCGGATGACCGCGAGCGGATCGCCGATGCCCAGCCCCTCGTAGAAGCCCTGCAGCACCTTGCGGTTGTTGATGTTGAGGGTCCAGGGCGGGACGCCCAGGGTACCCAGCACCTCGTGGACGATCCGGGGCAGCTCGGCGTCGAAGTGCAGGGGCACCCGGTCGACGTTGATGACGTCGATGTCGCACTGGGTGAACTCGCGGAAGCGGCCCTCCTGGGGCCGCTCACCGCGCCACACCCGCTGCATCTGGTAGCGCTTGAACGGGAAGACGAGCTCGTTGAAGTGCGCGGCGACGTACCGGGCGAACGGCACGGTCAGGTCGAAGTGCAGGCCAAGACGGGCACTGTCGTCGTCGGCGTCAGCCTGCAGGCGCCGCAGCGTGTAGACCTCCTGGGAGGTCTCCCCCTTCGCGGTGAGCACGTCCAGGGCCTCGACCGACGGGGTCTCCACCGAGCTGAACCCGTAACGCTCGAAGGTCGCCCGGATCGTGTCGAGCCAGCGCTGCTCGACGATCCGGACCTCGGGCAGCCACTCCGGGAAACCGCTGACGGGCAGGGGGCGGACGATCGGCACGTCACTCATCGCCGGGAAGTCTCCTCATCGATCTCGAACGGACGGGCACCTGCCGTCCCGGGCGCGGCCGACCGCGACGCCGGGACCGGGCTCACCGATGTCGAACGAGACGATGCATGCGTTGCACCCTACCTCGCCGATCACCGGAGCCCCACCGGTGCCTCGATCTCCACGTCGCGGGCGGCGGCACCGTCCGAGTCGGCCCCGGCGGGTAGCCCGAAGCGCGGCCGCTGCTCCGGCACGGGGCTGGGGATGACCCCCGTCGGCCGGCCGGGGGCCAGGTAGACCCAGCCGGCCTGGCGCCAGCGGTCGCCGTCGAGGGCGTGCCGACCATCAATGATCAATTTGCGGCGGACAAGCCGGCCCAGTTGGGTCGGGTCGAGCTCGGCGAACTGGCGCCACTCGGTGAGCAGCACGACGGCGTCGGCGTCCGCGGCCACGTCCTCGACGGTCTCGCTGTAGGCGACGCCGGGCAGGGCGCGCCGCGCGTTGGGGGTCGCGACCGGGTCGACGACCGTCACGTCGGCGCCGGTGCGGGCCAGCAGATCCGCGACCGCGAGCGCCGGCGAGTCGCGCACGTCGTCCGAGTTCGGTTTGAAGGCGGCGCCGAGCAGAAGCAGCCGCCGATGCGACAGCGTGCCGTCGAGCGCCGCGGCGACCAGGTCGACGACCCGGTCCCGGCGCCGGTTGTTGATCTCGTCGATCTCGCGCAGGAACCGCAGTGCGACGCCGACGCCGAGCTCGTCGGCCCGGGCCTGAAAGGCGCGGATGTCCTTGGGCAGACAGCCGCCGCCGAACCCGACGCCGGGGCGAAGGAAGTTGCCGCCGATGCGGACGTCGTGGGACAGCGCCTCGGCCAGGGTGAGCACGTCGGCGTCGACGGCCTCGCACACCTCGGCCATCGCGTTGATGAAGGAGATCTTCGTGGCGAGGAAGGAGTTCGCCGCGGTCTTGACCAGCTCCGCGGTTGCGTAGTCGGTCACGATCACCGGCACGCCCTGGGCGATCACCGGGGCGAAGGCCGCCCGCAGCGCCCCCTCGGCGGCCGGTGAGGCAACCCCGAACACGAGCCGGTCGGGATGCAGGGTGTCGGCCACGGCGAAGCCTTCCCGCAGGAACTCCGGGTTCCAGGCGAGCTGCACGCCGGCAAGGTCGGGGACGATCTCGGCACCGGTCCCAGCATTCGTCACGGCGCTGTCCACGCTCTGGTTCGCCAGGGCGAGCCGGGCGAGGGTCCGGGCGATCCCGGCAGCCGTGCCGGCCGGGACGGTCGACTTGCCGACCACCAGGCACGGCCTGGTCAGCAGGGGCGCCAGCCGCTCGATGGCCGCGTTGAGATGGCTGAGGTCCGCCCCATAGCCATCGGGACGCTGCGGTGTGCCGACGCACACGAAGTGCACGTCACCGAATTCGGCGATCTCCTCGAAGGAGGTCGTGAAGCGCAGCCGGCCGGTGGCGAGGTTCGTTCGCAGCAGATCGGCGAGATCCGGCTCGAAGAACGGAATCTCGCCCGCGGAGAGCCGGAAGATCTTCGAGTGGTCGACGTCGACGGCCAGTACCTCGAAGCCCAGTTCGGCCATACAGACCGCGTGCGTGGCGCCGAGATAGCCGGTTCCGATGACCGTCAGCCGGGGTCGAGGCCCGCTGGCCGGAGCCTCCGCGTCCTCATCGCTGTCCGACGTGCTCATCAGGCTCCTCTCCATCGTCGTACCCTTCTGGATTGAGGCGCTGGAACTGCCAGGCGTCCCGACACATGTCCGCGACGCTGCGCCGCGCGGTCCAGCCGAGCGCCTCGCGGGCGAACGCGGCGTCGGCGACGAGCGCGGCGACGTCGCCGGGCCGCCGCGCCACGACGCGGCAGGGAAGATCCTGGCCGCAGGCGGCGGAGAAAGCCGCGTGCAACTCTCGCACGGACGTCCCGGCGCCGGTTCCCAGATTGATGACCCGGTGTCCCGCCTGATCGGTGAGGTGGTCCACGGCCTGACCATGGCCCTCGGCCAGGTCGACCACATGGATGTAGTCGCGCACCCCGGTGCCGTCGGGCGTGGGGTAGTCGTCGCCAAAGACGGCCAGCTCGGCACGCCGGCCGACCGCCACCTGGGCGAGGTATGGCATGACGTTGTTCGGCACGCCGCGGGGGTCCTCGCCGAGCAGGCCGGACTCGTGCGCCCCGGCGGGGTTGAAATACCGCAGCGAGATGACGTGCCAGGCCGGGTCGCGGGCACAGACGTCGGCGAGGATCTGCTCGCACATCCACTTGGTGCGCGAGTAGGGGTTGGTCGGCCGAGCCGGGGTGTCCTCGGTGATCGGAACCGTGTCGACCACGCCGTAGATGGAGCAGGACGACGAGAAGACCAGGCGGTGCACGCTGTGCTCCGCCATGACGCTGACGAGGCCGAGGGTGGCGTTGACGTTGGTGTCGTAGTACTCCAGCGGCATCTCGACCGACTCGCCCACCGCCTTGCGTGCGGCAAAGTGGATCACGGCGTCGATCGGCCAGCGGCGGAACACCTCGCCCAGAGCCACCCGGTCGCGCACGTCGAGCCGGACGAACTCGAGGTCCTGGCCGGCGACCCTACGCAACCGTTCCAGGACTCGCGGCGAGCTGTTGATGAAGTTGTCCACACCCACCACCCGGTGCCCCGCCGCCAGGAGCTCGACGCAGGTGTGGGAGCCGATGAATCCGGCGGCCCCGGTCACCAGGATGATCCCGGTCCGGTCCGTCGACGTCATACCTCGACCATCCAATTCCTCTTCGTCAGCTCGACTCTTCGGGCAACCCGGCTGTTTCGTCAACTCGGACGACCCATGTTCGCGAAAGACAGCTCACGGAGCACCACAGCGCAGGAGGCCACAGACGACCGGAACAGGAGAATATCGCCCCGGATCAGACGGTCACCGCCCCCGCTTTCGGGGTCAACCGGGCGCCGCCGGGCATTCGAGCTCTCGGGCCGGCCGGGCCGGTTCTCCACCCGACCCACGCCATTGATGGACCACCACGTGGGCAAGCGGTTGCGGGAGTGTCACCCACGAAACACCGGGGCCGAAGCCGGACGGGTGTCCGCCCGGACACCGACGGAGTACACCGCGTGCTCAGGCGACCTGGCGGCTCTCGGTGAGCTGGCCGGCGAACCAGGAGATCGTGCGGGTCAGGCCGTCGTCCAGGCTGGTCTTCGGCTCCCAGCCGAGCCGGGTGCGGGCGATGGTGATGTCCGGCTGGCGCACGGAGGGATCGTCCTGGGGCCGCGGGACGAAGGTGATCGGCGCCGTCGACCCGCACAGGTCGCGCACGAGCCTCGCCGTGTCGAGAATCGACATCTCGTGCGGGTTGCCAATGTTCACCGGGCCGGGCAGGTCCGAGTGCAGCAGCCGGACGATCCCGTCGATCAGGTCGTCGACATAGCAGATGGATCGGGTCTGGAAGCCGTCACCGGCGACGGTGATGGGCTCCCCGCGCAGCGCCTGGGAGACGAAGGCGGGGACGGCACGCCCGTCATCCAGCCGCATCCGGGGGCCGTAGGTGTTGAAGATCCGCACAATCGCCGTGTCGACGCCATGCTTGCGGTGGTAGGCCATGGTCACGGCCTCGGCGAATCGCTTCGCCTCGTCGTAGACGCTGCGCGGGCCGACCGGGTTCACGTTACCCCAGTAGTCCTCCGGCTGCGGATTGACCTGCGGGTCCCCGTAAGTCTCCGAGGTGGAGGCGAGCAGGAATCGGGCGCCTTTCTCCCGAGCGAGGCCCAAAGCGTGGAACGTACCCAGCGAGCCGACCTTCAGCGTCTCGATCGGCAGCTCGTAGTAATCGAGCGGCGATGCCGGTGAGGCGAAATGCAGCACGACGTCAACCGGGCCGGAAACATAGATGAAATCGTTCACGTTCCGGTTGATCAGACGGAAACGAGGATCGGCGAGCAGGTGCTCCACGTTCTCCGGCCGGCCGGTGAGGAAGTTGTCGAAGCAGATGACCTCGTAGCCGTCGCCGAGCAGCCGCTCACAGAGGTGACTGCCGAGAAAACCGGCGCCGCCGGTCACTATCGCACGCACGTCGAGTGCTCCCGGATCTGAAACATCGAGGACCCTGGAGAGTGGCCACCGACCGCCGATGGGACGGGCGGCGACGCGGACGGACCACATCCCGAGAGCCAGACGAGAGTGCGACGCAGTGGTTCGGTCAGCGCCGCACGGGCAGGTGAAGAGGCCGGGCACCCGGACCTCAGATCATCCGGAATCGAGGGATCGCTGTGGTCGCTGGTCCGTCGGGGTGATCAGCACTACCACCGCCAGACCGGCCTTGAAAGGCCGCATGACACCACCACAGCACTACCCCCCAGTAGTCCAGACAGCTGTCTACAACGGCCTTCAAACATGGTACACAGGGCGTCGACCCGTTAGTACCGCACCCCTCCCCCGGCGTCAGCCCGCCACCAGGAAATCCGCGGTCGGGAGTCGTGCCTGATCGCGCCGCATGAGCAGTCAATACTCCCGACCGAGCCGTTCGCATTCGGTAGGCAAACAGCCGCCGTCCGACTCGGTGGACGCTCCGAGCATCGCAAACTGAGCCAGCCGGTAATCCCACGGCCACTTCAACGCCGATTTCTCGGGCTCGGGCCGGGGCCGCCGGTCAGCGCGGGTCGCGCTCGAGGGCGATGGCATGCCGCATCGCGGCACGTCCACGCCGGGAGTCGCCGGCATCGCCGTAGGAGACGGCAAGCCGGTACCAGCGCCGCCAGTCGGCGGGGTCCGCCTCCACCTCGGCCCGCCGAAGCGCGAACACCGCGTCGGCCGAGGCCCGGTCGATGCGCCCCGAGGGCCGGTGGACCAGGACCGGCTCGCCGGCTTCCCCCGCCCCGCCAGACCCAGCCACCTCGCCAGACCCAGCCATCCCGCCGGTCGCCAGCAGGCCGGCAAGCCGGCCGCTCTCGCGGCCGAACCGCAGCTCGCGCGCGATGACGACGAGCCCGACCACAGGCAGCAGCAGCACCCCGACGCCGAGCCCGCGGGCGGCCCAGTGATCATCGCCGAGCAGGACGACGCCGTGCCAGCCGATCAGACCGAGATAGAACAAGCAGGCAGTGACCAGGATGGCAACCGTCGCCCGGGCCCTCACCCGCCCGCTCCGTCGCCGCCCGGCTCAAGCCGGAGCCGGGCCCCGGCCAAGGTCGCCACGGCCAGTCGCCCCGCCTGGCGTACGCAGCAGAACAACGCGACGTGCAGGGGGCGGCCCGACGGGAGGAGGACGCCGCCGTCGATCTCGTATCGAGTGTTGGTCACCTTGCGGGCCTGCGCGCGGGGATCGCCGACGGCCGTCGGCGGTCCGTCCGGCCGGCAGACCACCATCATCTCCGTGCAGCCAGCCGGCCAGGTCCATCGCAGCCGTTCATCGACCCACCGTAGCCCGACCGGCGGGGGAAGGGCGTCGGCGGCAGTGCCGGCGGGCGCACCGGTCAGCGCAACCGGGCCGCCGGTTCCCGGGCCGGCCTCGGTCGTCCCGGCCGGCGTCGACCAGGCGCCGTCGACGCCGGCGGCGACCTCGTAACGGGGAATCGCCCCGCCGGGCGGTGCGCCACCGTCCTCCAGGCTGTTGCCCGCGGTCACGCCGACCGCCCGGCCGACGCCGTCGGCAAAGCGGGTGACCCGGTAGCGCACCTCGCCGGCGGTCGTCGACGGCCCCCAGCTCACCAGGATCGAACGGCCGTCCCGGTGAGCTCGCACCGCCGCCGGCGGAGTCGGGGCGGGGCCGGGCCGGCCTCGCGCGAGCAGCGTCGAGGCCTCGGCGTGGTCGGTGACCAGCGCGAGGGCCTCGTCGAGCAGGCGCTCGCGGTCGACGGCACCGGCCGTGCGGGCTCGGGCGACGAGCTCGTCGGCGGTGGTGCAGCGGGCCACGGCAAGGGACAGCAGCTCCCCGGCGAGCTGGTTGCCCGGGCCGGGCACGTCGGCGGCGGTCTCGGCGAGCCGCCGGGCCGCGGGCAGCACCGCCCGGTACCGGCCGGCCGCAATCAGCGGGGCGAGGGCCGCCCAGCCGTCGCCCGCTGCCCGCAGCGCGGTCTGCACCTCGTCGTCCACCGCCCGGATGGGCGGCAGGGTCTCGCCGGCGAGCTCCCGGGCGGTGGCCACGTGCTCGCCGGCCTCCACCGGCCGGCCGGCCCGCAGCGCTGCACGGGCCCGGGACACCGCCGGCCGCCAGTCGTCCGCCCGGACCGGCGGCCTGCCGCCCGCCGGGGGCGGCAGCGACGGCGCGGTAACCCCTTGTTCTCGGGCGAGGGCGCCGACAACGGCGCGCGCCCGCTGCGGGTGAGGCCATCCGCCTCCGCCTCGGCGACGAGTTCGGCCGCCTCGGCCGCAAGCAGCGCGTCCTCGACGAGGACCGCCGCCGCCACCCGCGGCCGCAGCCGCTCGCTCGTCGCGGCGGCAAGCGCGTCGAGGTAGGCGTCCGGGTCGCCCTCGGCCAGCAGCGCGCCGACGGCGGCCAGCAGATCGTCGAGCAGGGCGCGGCGGCGGTCCGGTCGGCGGGCGCGGTTGCGCATCAGCGCCTCGTCGCGCAGTCGCCGGATCTGCTCGCGCGGGGCGCCGGGCGACACGCCCAGCAGGTCGAACAGGCTACGTGGCGTGGCGGACGCGGTGATCCGGCCCAGCTCGTCGAGGTCGGCCCGGATCTGGCGGAGCACCTCGGCGGGAATCGGTTCGGGCCGCGGCCGGTCGCCCGACCCGCCGGCCGGGCTCACGGGGACGATCCGATGACGGCGGGTCCGCATGGCGAACGCGGATTCGTCGATGCCCTGGGTCGCCGCCCAGGTCCGCAGGCCGGCGACCCGGTCGGCCGGGATGCCGCCGAACCGGGCCACGAGGCGGGTGACGGCGGCGTCCAACGCGGCGAACCGCTCGTCGTCGCGGGCGGCGCGGACGGCAGCGACTCGATCGCGCAGGGTGAGGCGCGTGGTGCGGTCGGCGAGCGCTGTGGACAGCTCGGTGTGCAGGTCGAGCAGGCCGATGATCACCCCACGGTAGCGGGGATGGTCCCGGCTGCGCTGCCAGAAAGCCCAGACCTCGGCGATGCGGGCGCGGACCGCCGCATCGTCGAGCGTGTCCACCTCCGCCAGCGGGATGTCGTAGATCTCGAACGGGTCGCTGTGCTCGGCACCGCCGCGGCGGTGCACCACGGCGAGCACCCGGCGACGGTAGTCGTCGGAGTCGAAGGCCCGCATCGTCGTCCTCCCGTCAGCCCCAGCCACCCGGCAGGCCGCCCAGCCCGCCTGTCGGCCCGCCCAACCCGCCGGCCGGGCCACCGGACCCACCACCCGGATCCGTCGGCGCATCCGTCTGCGGATCCGGCCGGCCGTCAACGCGCGGGAGGCCACCATGTTCCCGGCGCGCCCGGGCGATCTGCTCCCGCTCGCGGGCCACATCGGCCTGGCTCAGCGCCGCCGATGTCTCGACCCGTACCGTCAGGGGCTGGTCGGCGAGGCCCTCGTGGGTGGCCGTGACCTCCAGGATGCCGTCGAAGCCCATCCGGAAGAGGATCTGGATCTGCGATCCGGCGGGGAAACCGGGCGGGATGCCGGTGATCTCGGCCTCGGCTATCACCTTATTGTCCTCGACCCGGGTCGACTCCACCCCGCCGGCCTGCTCGACCACGTACACGGTGACGGCGTCCTGGTCGTCGCGCACAGTCCCGAAGGAACGCCGGACCGCGATCGGAAGCCGGTCGTTGCGGTGCACCAGAAACACCGCGCCCTGCTCGCCGAGGCGGCTGAGCGCCAGCACTCCGAAGCCCCGGGAAACGACGTTGACGACCTGCACCTCGACGGTCCGGCGCACCCGTTGGGTGGGCAGGCCGAGCGCGTCGGCGAGCCGCCGGCAGGCGGCGTCCAGATCGGCCGGGGCGGCGGCGTCCACCCCGGCGCCGTCGACGAGCTGGCCGCGGGTCACCAGATCGGCGAGCACCAGCCGTTCCAGCGCCTTCTTCTCGCCATAGATGGCGGCCCCCCGGGCAACCGCAAGATCCGGATCGGACAGCTCTGCGGGCACCCCGAACTCGGCGGCGAGGCGGCGAGTCACGGCGGGCATCCGCGAGGCGCCGCCGACGAGCAGGATCCGGTCGATCCCGCGGACCCCGCGGGCCAGCGCCGCGTCGCGGGCGGCCCGGGTCAGGGCGATGGTCCGGTCGAGTAGCCCGGCGGTGAGCCGTTCCAGCTCGTCGCGGGTAAACAGCACCTCGGTGCGGCGGCCGGCGTGCTCGACGACGACGGTCGTGGTGGCCGCGTCGGTGAGGTCCCGCCGCGCCCGTTCGGCAGCAAGCAGCAGCGCCTGGGAGCCCTCCCCCTCGTCGAGGGGGTCCGGGGCGCCCGGATGCTCGGCGAGGAACCGGTCGCACAGATACAACACGATCTTTTCGTCCCAGTCGGCGCCGCCGAGCTGATGGTCGCCGTCGACGGCGACGACGGAGACCCGGCGGTCCGCGAGCTCCACGACTGTGACGTCGAAGGTGCCGCCGCCCAGGTCGTAGACGAGGGCGACCTCCTCGGCCGCGGCACCCGGGCCGCCGAGGGTGCGCCGGGTACCGATCTCGAAGCGGGCGAACCCGTAGGACAATGCCGCCGCGGTCGGCTCGTTGATGACGTCGACGACGTTGAGCCCCGCGTACTCGCCGGCCAGGACCGTCGCCCGGCGTTCGGTGTCCCCGAAGTAGGCCGGAACGGTGATCACGACGTCCTCGACCCGCTTGCCGGTGGCCAGCGCGGTGTCGGCGACCAGGGCCTTGAGGATCAGGCCGCTGACAGCCGGTGCGGACCAGGCCGCGCCCTGGGTGATGAATCGCCAGTCGCCGTCGCCCATCCGCCGCTTGACCAGCGAGCAGACGTCGTCGGGCCGGGCCCGGGCGAGCTCACGGGCGGTCTGCCCGGTGAGGTAGTCGTCCGCGCCGACGAACAGCACGACGCTCGGCAACGTCAACGCGCCGTCGGACAACGGCACGATCTGCGGCTCCCCGGCGCCCGAGACGCGGGCCAGGCAGCTGAACGTCGTGCCCAGATCGATTCCGAAGACGCTTCGGGTACCCGCCGGCGGCCGGCGGTCAACGTGTCCGACCACACCCGAAAACCTATCTTTCACGGCCGAGCGATCCCGCGGACATCCGGCGATTAGTCCAGGTCGAGCAGGTGCTCCAGGCCGACGGTCAGGCCGGGACGGTCGGCGATGCGCCGCACGGCGAGCAGCACGCCCGGCATGAAGGAGGTGCGGTCGTAGGAGTCGTGACGCAGGGTCAGGGTCTCCCCCGCCCCGCCGAGCAGGACCTCCTGGTGGGCGACGAGACCCGCGAGGCGTACGGAGTGCACGGGCACACCCGCGACCCGGGCGCCGCGGGCGCCGTCGAGCGCCGTGGCCGTCGCGTCCGGGCCGCCCGGCGCGAGCCCGGCGGCCTCGCGGGCCTCGGCGACGAGTTCGGCGGTGCGCCGGGCGGTGCCGCTCGGCGCGTCGACCTTGTTGGGATGGTGCAGCTCGACGATTTCGACGGAGTCGAAGAAGCGGGCGGCGCGCGCGGCGAACATCATCATGAGCACGGCGGCAACCCCGAAGTTCGGGGCGATCAGCACCCCGGCCTTCGGCGCGTCACCAAGCCAGCCGCGCACCGTCGCCAGCCGCCCGTCGTCGAAGCCGGTCGTGCCGACGACGACATGCCGGCCTGCCTCGACACACCAGCGGACGTTGTCGAGCACCGCGTCCGGCGTGGTGAAATCGACGACCACCTCGGCCGCGGCGAGCGCGGCCCGGTCGTCGCCGGCGTCGAGCGCGGCGACGAGCGCGAGGTCCGGAGCGGACTCGACGGCGGCGCACACCGTCGACCCCATGCGGCCACCCGCGCCGAGAACCCCCACCGTGAGCTGCTCGTTCATGCCTGTTCCCTCCGTGGCGGGCACCGAACGCCGGCTGGCGTCGCGGTGACTGAACGCCGCCGGCCGGCCGCGGGCCCGCGCCTGGCGCCCGCGGCCGAAGGCTCAGCGGGCGACGGCCGCGCCGAAGTCATGATCGTCGAACGGCCCGATGACGCCGAGGGCCCAGGGCTGCTCGACGAGCGCCGCGGCGATCCCGGTGACGTCGTCCAGCGTGACCGCGTTCACCCGGGCGATGATCTCGTCGACGGACAGTAGCTCGCCGTGAACGAGCTCGCTCTTGCCCAGACGGCTCATCCGCGAGCCGGTGTCCTCCAGGCCGAGGACGAGGGAGCCGTGGCTCTGCCCGCGCGCGCGGTCGAGCTCCTCGGCGCTGATCCCGCGCTCGGCGATGGATCGCACCTCGTCCCGAGCGATCTCCAGGACCTCGTCAGCGCGCTTGGGAGCGCAGCCGGCGTAAACGCCGAACAGGCCGGCGTCGGCGAAGTGCGACGCAAACGAGTACACCGAGTAGGCCAGGCCCCGCTTCTCGCGGATCTCCTGGAACAGCCGGGAGCTCATCCCGCCGCCCAGCGCCGTCGAGAGCACCCCGAGCGCGAAGCGGCGTGGATCATGCCGGGACACCCCGACGGTACCCAGCACGAGGTTCGCCTGTTCGGTGGGCCGCTCGGAAACGACGATGCCGGGCGCCGGCGGGTAGTCGTAGCTGCCGGCTCGTACCCCCGACGGCTCCGCGGCCGACGTCAGGTGATCGCCGAAGGCCCCCGCGACGAGCGCGAGCACGCGATCATGCTCCAGGTTTCCGGCGATCGAGACGACCATCGCCGGCGGGACGTACCGGGAGCGGTAGTAGTCGGCGATGGTCTCGCGACCCAGCCCCTCGATCGACTCGATCGTGCCGAGTACCGGCCGGCCGAGCGCCGACGCGCCAAGCATCGCCTCGGCGAAGACGTCGTGGACGACGTCGCCCGGATCGTCCTCGTGCATGGCGATCTCCTCGAGGATCACGCCACGCTCGGCCTCGACGTCGTCGGCGGTCACCAGCGAGTTGGTGACCATGTCGGCGACGACGCTGACGGCCATCGCGAGGTCGGAGTCGAGCACCCGCGCGTAGTAGCAGGTGTACTCCTTGCCCGTGAACGCGTTGAGGTCACCGCCGACCGCCTCGACCGACGCGCTGATCGTCAGGGCATCCCGGCTCGGGGTGCCCTTGAACAGCAGGTGTTCGAGGTAGTGGGAGCAGCCGGCGGTCACCGGGGTCTCGTCGCGCGAGCCGACGCCCACCCAGACGCCGATCGCGGCCGAACGGACTCCGGGGACACGCTCGGTGATGACGCGCAGCCCGCCGGGCAGCACCGTGCGCAGCACCGTGCCGCCCAGCAACGACTCGCTGACGGACCCGCCCGCGAGCAGGCGGGTCACTCGCTCACCTGCGCCCGCGGCACTTCGACCCGTGGCATCGCTGGAGCCGGCCGAGCCAGAGCCGGCCGAGCCAGAGGAGCGGGTCAGGTCAGGCGTGGGGGTGTCGGTCACGTCGCGCCGTCAGGAGGTCGCCGCCGCGTCCGCGGCCTCGGCGCTCGGGGACAGGCTGATCTTGCCACGGGCGTCGATCTCGGTGATCTCCACCTGGAGCTTCTGTCCCACGGTCAGCACGTCCTCGACCTTCTCCACCCGCTTGCCGCCCGAGAGCGTCTTGAGCTTGGACACGTGCAGCAGGCCGTCCCGGCCCGGCGTGAGTGAGACGAAGGCCCCGAAGTTGGTGATCTTGACGATGGTACCGAGGTACCGCTCGCCGACCTCGGGCATCTGCGGGTTGGCGATCGCGTTGATCGCCGACCGGGCGGACTCCGCCGAGGGGCCGTCCACCGCGCCGATGTAGATCGTGCCGTCGTCCTCGACCGTGATCTCGGCGCCGCTGTCCGCCTGGATCTGGTTGATCATCTTGCCCTTGGGCCCGATGATCTCGCCGATCTTGTCAACCGGAATCTTCACCGAAATGACCCGCGGGGCGTGCGCGGACATCTCGTCCGGGCTGCCGATCGCCTCGGCCATGACGTCGAGGATCGCGAGGCGCGCACCGCGCGCCTGCTGCAGGGCCGAGGCAAGCACCGAGGCGGGGATGCCGTCGAGCTTGGTGTCGAGCTGCAAGGCGGTGACGAAATCGCGGGTGCCGGCGACCTTGAAGTCCATGTCGCCGTAGACATCCTCGGCACCGAGGATGTCGGTCAGCGTGACGTAGGCGTCGTCGGCGTGGACGAGCCCCATCGCGATGCCGGCAACCGGGGCCTTCAGCGGCACGCCGGCGTTGAGCAGGGACAGCGTGCTCGCGCAGACCGAGCCCATCGACGTGGAGCCGTTGGAGCTCAGCGCCTCGGAGACCTGGCGGATCGCGTAGGGGAAGTCCTCGCGGCTGGGCAGCACCGGCAGCAGCGCCCGCTCGGCCAGCGCGCCGTGGCCGATCTCGCGGCGCTTCGGCGAGCCGACACGCCCGGTCTCACCGGTGGAGTAGGGCGGGAAGTTGTAATTGTGCATGTACCGCTTGGTGCGATCGGGGTTGAGCGTGTCGACCGTCTGCTCCATGCGCAGCATCGCCAGCGTGGTGACGCCGAGGATCTGCGTCTCGCCCCGCTCGAACAGCGCCGAGCCGTGCACCCGCGGGATGTAGTCGACCTCGGCGGACAGCGCCCGGATCTCGGTCGTCGACCGGCCGTCGATCCGCACGCCCTCGGTGACGATGCGGGAGCGGACGAGCTTCTTCGTCAGCGCCCGGTAGGCGGCGCCGATCTCCTTCTCTCGCCCCTCGAACTGGGCGGCGACCTTCTCGACCGCCAGCTGGCGGACCCGGTCGAGCTCGTTCTCCCGCTCGGCCTTGCCGGCGATGCGCAGCGCGGCGGACAGCTCGTCGCCGACCGCGGCGGACAGCGCCTCGAGCACGTCGTCGTGGTGGTCGATGAAGACCGGGAACTCCCGCGTCGCCGCCTTGCCGGCCAGCGAGGCGAGCTCGCTCTGCGCCCGACACAGCTCGCGGATGGCCGGCTTGGCGGCCTCCAGGCCGGCGGCGACGACCTCCTCGGTCGGCGCGGGCGCGCCCCCTGCGATCAGCTCCACCGTGCCCGGGGTGGCCTCCGCCTCGACCATCATGATCGCGACGTCGGAGCCGTCCTCGACGACGCGGCCGGCCACGACCATGTCGAAGGTAGCGCGGGCCAGCTCCGAATGCGTCGGGAAGGCAATCCACTCGCCATCGACGTAGCCGACCCGGGTCGCGCCGATCGGCCCGGTGAAGGGCAGCCCGGACAGGGTCGTCGACGCACTGGCGGCGTTGATCGCGACCACGTCGTAGAGCGTGTCCGGGTCGAGGGCCAGCACCGTGGCCACGACCTGGATCTCGTTGCGCAGCCCCTTGGCGAACGAGGGGCGCAGCGGCCGGTCGATGAGCCGGCAGGTGAGGATCGCGTCCTCGCTTGGCCGGCCCTCACGGCGGAAGAACGAACCGGGGATCCGCCCGGCGGCGTACATCCGCTCCTCGACGTCCACCGTCAGCGGGAAGAAGTCGAGCTGTTCCTTGGGCTGCTTGCTGACCGTCGTCGCCGAGAGAACCATCGTGTCGCCCAGGTAGGCGACGGCGGAACCGGCGGCCTGCCGGGCCAGCCGGCCGGTCTCGAAACGCACCGTACGGTTTCCGGCCGGGGTCGCAATGACCGCCTCGGCCGCATGTGTCGAGTCGTCCACTCGAACCACTCCATCCTCTTCTTCGGCCGGGTCCACGCAGCCGATCTTGTTCTGCGACCGGGTCCGCGTCCTTGAGGATGCCGGCGCTCAGTCGAAGCCCCCCGGGGAGGACATGCCCACTCCCGGCGACCACGGCCGAGGACCGGCGGCTCTCGCCACCACGGACCCGGTCAGATCCTCCGATCCACCGACGGAGACCTCCGCCGACGGGCGACGCATCTGGTATCTACCCCCGATGCGTCAGAGGGAGCGTCCCGAAGGGCCGCTCCCTCTTCGCGCTATCGCCGTAGCCCGAGTCGCTCGATCAGGGCCCGGTATCGACCGATATCCGTTTTCGAGAGGTAGTTCAGCAGCCGGCGGCGGCGCCCGACGAGCAGGAGCAGGCCCCGACGGCTGTGATGGTCGTGCTTGTGCACCTTGAGGTGCTCGGTCAGATCGCTGATCCGACGGGTCAGCATCGCGACCTGCACCTCGGGCGAGCCGGTGTCCCGCTCAACGGTGGCGTAATCGGACATGATCTTCTGCTTGACGTCGCTCGCGAGCGGCACGCTCCACCCTCTCCTTCTGCTTCGGGACGGCGCGCGCCCGGGGTCTTCCTCACCCGAACCGACCTCCGGACCACAGCCTTATCGCCGCACTGTCCGGACGCGCCGCACCCGCCTGGACCCGAAGCCTATCAACCCGAGGGGAACCGCTCGGAGACCGGTGGCCCCGCGCTGGCGGGGCCGTACCGGTGGCACCGCCGTGCCAGGGGTCGCGGGCGCACCTCAGACGGGCAGGGTGACCGTCCTGGTCGCCTCGACGTCGGCCGCCATCTGGGTGACCAGCTCGTCCACCGACTCGAAGCGCAGCGTCGGGCGCAGGCGGCGGGTGAACTCGTAGGCCAGGTACTCGCCGTAAAGATCCCCATCGAAGTCCAGCAGAAACGCCTCCACCCGCCGCTCCCGGCCGGCGAACGTCGGATTCGTGCCGATCGAGATCGCGGCCGGCTGGCGGCGGCCGTCCCAGCAGGCGAAGCCCGCGTACACCCCGTCGGCGGGCACCGCCGCCCACGACGTCACCTCGACGTTGGCCGTCGGGTAGCCGATCGTGCAGCCACGGGCGTCGCCGTGCACGACCACGCCCTCGACCCGGTGTGGACGGGCCAGGGCCACGGCGGCCGACTCCACGTCACCCTCGGCGACGCGGCGGCGGATCTCGGTCGAGGACAACACCTGCTCCCCCGAGCGGACCAGGCGGACCCCGTCGACCTCGAAGCCCTGCCGGGTCCCGTCCGCCGCCAGGGTGGCCAGCGTGCCGGCGGCCCGGTGACCGTAGGTGAAGTTCTCTCCCACCACGACCACACTGGCGCCCAGCTGCTCGACCAGCATCCCGTGCACGAACTCGGCCGGTGACAGCCGGCTGAAGTCCAGGGTGAACGGCTGCACGCAGAGCGCGTCGACGCCGATCGCCTCCAGCAGCTCGGCCTTGTGGCGCAACGTCGTCAGCAGGGCCGGATGGCTGCCGGGACGGAGCACCTCACCCGGATGCGGATCGAAGGTCAGGACGACGACCCGCTCGCTGCGGTCGTGGGCGCGGCGCACCGCCTGCCCAATGATCTGCCGGTGTCCGAGGTGCACCCCGTCGAAGAAGCCGATCGTGACGACCCCGCCGCGCCACCCGGCCGGCGTGTTCTCCGCCCCTCGCCACGTTTGCACGGGGGAAGCCTAGGACATTCTCGCGCGGCACGGTCGAGCGCGGCCCGTCGGCGATTCTCGCGCGCGGTCAAGCCGGGGCGAACACGACCAGCGAGCGGACCACTTCGGCGCTCTCCTCGACCAGCGCCAGCACGGACCCATCCGGCCCGAACACGCCGTAGGTGCCCGGCCGTCCTACCGGCGCCAACCGGCGGCCGTGGCGCACGTCGACCGCCGCGTCCCCCGCCACGTCCCGGCGCGCGAAACCGGCCGCGACGGCCTCCGCCAACGGGATGACCGCCCCCGCGCCCAGCTCGGCGAACGTGTCGAGACTCACCGCCCGGGCGAGCCCGAACGGCCCCACCACGGTGCGCCGCAGCGCCGTGAGATGCCCCCCGCAGCCCAACGCGGCCCCGAGGTCGCGGGCGATCGCACGGATGTAGGTTCCGCTGGAGCAGCCGACCCGCACATCCAGATCGGAGCCCGCCGGGTCCGCCGCAGCGCCGTCGGACCGGCGGGCGAGCAGGTCGAAGCGGTGCACCGTGACCCGGCGGGCGGCGAGCTCGACCTGCTCACCGGCCCGCACCCGGGCGTAGGCACGCACCCCGTCGACCTTGACCGCGCTGACGCTCGACGGCACCTGGTCGATGCGCCCGGTCAGGGCCGCCATCGCCCGCGCGAGCCGCTCGGGATCGACGTCGACGGGCCAGTCCTCGAGCGGCTCGCCCTCGGCGTCGTCCGTCGTCGTAGAGCGGCCGAGCCGGATCGTCGCGTCGTACACCTTGTCGGTGAGCGCGAGGTGACCCAGCAGCCTCGTGCCCCGGCCGAGGCCGAGCAGCAGCACACCGGTCGCCATCGGGTCGAGGGTGCCGGCGTGGCCGACCCGGCGTTGCCCCAGGATGCGCCGGGCGCGGGCGACGACGTCGTGCGAGGTGAGCCCGGCCGGCTTGTCGACGACCACGAGACCGTCGACCTGCGGCCCGCCCGCCGGGCGTGCTCCCCGCGGGCTCATCGGACGCTCACCGCCGGGCCCCGGTCGGCCCCGACCCCGGCCCTGGTCCTGGCCCTGGCCCGGAGCGAGGGCGGGAGCCGGGGCGGGGGTACGCCCGGCGGCGGCGTCGGGCCCGGTCAGGGCGCCGCCCACGGGGTCGGGCAGCCGCGGCGCCCGAACCAGTGCCGCCCGCACCGCCTCCATGAGCTCCGCCAGCTGCGCGCTCGTCACGAAGCCGGCGGCCAGGCGGTGGCCGCCACCCCCGAAGCCGGCGCACAGCGCACCGACGTCGACGCTCCCCTGGACCGCACGGAGACCTTCCAGACGTCGCCCTCCTGCTTGCAGATCAGGGCGACCTCGGCCTCCGACGCCGTGCGCAAGGTGTCGATGAAGCCCTCGATCTCGTCGTAGTCGAGGCCCGCGTTACGCAGGTCGGCCTGGGCGCACCAGGTCCAGGCCAGGTCGTGCTCCGGTTCCAGGCGGGCACAACCCAGCACCTCGCCGAGCAGCTTCAGGTAGCCGAACCGGTGGGTGTCCCACAGCGCACGGCTGATCAGATCGTGCCGGATGCCGGTGGCCAGCAGGCGCGCGGCAAGGCGATGCACCGCAGGCGTCGTCGCCGCGAACCGGAACGAGCCGGTATCGGTGACCAGGCCGGTGTAGATCGCCGCGGCCAGGTCCGCGTCCAGCGCCACGCCCAGCGCGTCGATCAGGTCGACAACCATCGCGCTGGTCGAGGCGGCCTCGCTGTCGACGAGGTTCAGGTCGCTGAAACGGGTGTTGGAGGCATGGTGGTCGACGACGACCACCATGCTGCCGCTGGTGATCCGGGCGAGCCGGGACCGGCTGGCCGTGTCCAGACAGACCACGAGACCCGGCCGGGTTGTGATCGTCACCGGGTCGACGAGCAGCTCCTGGCCGGCGAGGAAGTGCAGCGTCCGGAGAACGGCGAAGGGCTCGGCGTCGAACGAAACCCGCAGTCGGCACCCGAGAGTCCGCAGCGCCAGCGCAAGGGCCAAGGCCGAACCGAGGCTGTCCCCGTCCGGATTGACGTGCGCGACGAGCAGGATGTCGTCGCCGGCGTCGAGGGCCGCCGTAAGGGCGGCCACCACGGCCGCCCGATCGCCCGCCACGAGATCCCTCGCGTCGCTCATCGCCCGTCCCATCGCCGTGTCCGCGGCCCACCACTCTCAGCGTCCGGTGGTCGGATCGCCGCCGGGTGAGGCCGGATACGCCCGGTGTCCGCCGACCGCGCCGACATCCCGCGCACCGGAGTCTCGACCGGAGGCGTCACCCGCATCGACCTTGTCGATCCCGCCGACCCCGTCGATGTCGTCGCCGAGGTCCTCGTCCAGGTCTTCCTCGACGGTCCGTGGACGGCGATAGGGATCTTCGTCGCCCGCGGGGCGGGCGTCGCGGCGGACCTCGGCGAGCTTGGCGTCCCGCTCCCGGGCGGCGCTGATCAGCGCCTCCAGGTGCTTGGCATCGTCGGGCAGCCGGTCGTGGATGAAGGTGAGGGTCGGTGTGACCTTCACGCCGGTGGCACGGCCGACCTGGCTGCGCAGCAGCCCACGGGCGGACTCGAGCGCCTCGGCCGACGCGCGGCGCTCGGCCTCGTCGCCGTACACGGTGTAGAACACGGTCGCGTCGACCAGGTCTGGTGTCACCCGCACGTCGGTGACCGTCACCATGCCAAGGCGGGGATCCTTCACACCGCGTTCCAGCGCGGACGCGACCACCTCACGAATACGCACGGCCAGCTTCCGTGCCCGGGCCGGATCAGCCACCGTAGACCTCCTCGCTCCGTGTTACCTCGGCGTCGTTGCCGCCGCGATCGCCCCCGCCCGCAGACGCCACGGTTATCGACCGCGCGGCTCCCCGCCGCCTGCTGGCTGCCCGATCGCCGCGGCGCCGGTGGGCTGGCCACCCCCGCGGTGATCGGCTCAGTCGGTGTTGTCGGCAGGCTGGCGGAACTGCGCGTCGGCGTCGTCCTCGGCCAGGCAGCGCTCGCGCGCGGCGAGAATCTCGACCTCGGGTCGTCCCGCCACCAGCTACTCACAGGCGCGCAGAACCTCGACGCAGTGCGCACGGTCGGCGGCGGCGACCGCCATCCCGATCTCGGCTCGGCGGTGCAGCTCGAGATGCCCCGTCTCGGCGACGCTGAGCGCGAAGCGTCGGCGCAGTTCGGCCACGATCGGCCGGACCACCGAACGCTTCTCCTTCAGCGAATGCACGTCCCCGAGCAGCAGGTCAAGGCTGAGAGTTCCGATCCACATGATCGCTACCCGCGTTGCGGCACGAGCGGTGGATGCCGACCGGACGCGCATGCGCCCGACCGGCCGGCACCCACCGGCGGTGTGCCTCAGGCGCGGGGAACCTCCCGCTGTTCGAAGGTCTCGATGACGTCGTCGACCTTGATGTCGTTGAACGACCCAAGACCGATACCGCACTCGTAGCCCTCACGAACCTCGGTGGCGTCGTCCTTGAACCGCTTGAGGGACTCGACCGTGAGGTTGTCCGCCACGACCACACCATCGCGGATGAGGCGGGCCTTGGTGTTGCGGCGGATGATGCCGGAGCGGACCAGCGAACCCGCGACATTTCCGATCCGCGGCACCCGGAAGACCTCTCGCACCTCGGCGGTACCGAGCTGCGCCTCCTCGTAGACCGGCTTGAGCATGCCCTTGAGAGCATTCTCGATGTCCTCGATGGCCTGGTAGATCACCGAGTAGTACCGGACCTCGACGCCCTCGCGGTCAGCCAGCTCCGTCGCCTTGCCCTGCGGGCGGACGTTGAAGCCGATGATGACCGCGTCCGACGCCGACGCCAGCATGACGTTGGTCTCGGTGATCGCACCGACCCCACGGTCGATGATCCGCAAACCGACCTCGTCGCCGACATCGATCTTGAGCAGGGCGTCTTCGAGAGCCTCGACCGAACCGGAGACGTCGCCCTTGAGGATGAGGTTGAGCTGGGTCTTCTCGCCCTCCTTCATCCGCTCGAGGATGGTCTCCAGCGTCGGACGGCCACGGCTGAGGGCGAGCTCGGCGTTGCGCTCGCGGGCCTGCCGGCGCTCGGCGATCTGGCGAGCCACCCGGTCCTCGGGGACCACCAGGAAGTTGTCACCAGCGTCGGGGACGCTGGTGAAACCGAGCACCTGCACCGGACGGGCCGGGCCCGCCTCGGTCACCTGGTCACCGTGCTCGTCGAGCATCGCGCGGACCCGGCCGAACGCCTCACCGGCGACCACCGAGTCGCCGACCCGCAGCGTGCCGCGCTGAACCAGCACGGTCGCCACTGGGCCACGGCCGCGGTCGAGCCGGCCTTCGATCGCGACGCCCTGGGCCTCGGTGCCCGTCGGGGCCCGCAGGTCCAGCGACGCGTCGGCCGTCAGGATGATGGCCTCGAGCAGCCCGTCGATGTTCGTCTTGTTCCGAGCGGAGACGTCGACGAACATCGTCTCGCCGCCGTACTCCTCGGCGAGCAGGCCGTACTCGGTGAGCTGACCCCGCACCTTCGCCGGGTCGGCGCCCTCCTTGTCGACCTTGTTGACGGCCACGACGACCGGCACCCCGGCCGCCTGGGCGTGGTTGAGCGCCTCGATGGTCTGGGGCTTCACCCCGTCGTCGGCCGCGACCACGAGGACCACGATGTCGGTGACCTGGGCACCACGGGCACGCATGGCGGTGAAGGTCTCGTGACCCGGGGTGTCGATGAAGGTGATCGGCCGCTCGTCGCCGTCGACCACGGCCCGCACCTGGTAGGCACCGATGTGCTGGGTGATGCCGCCGGCCTCGCCGCCGACCACGTCGGTGAAGCGGATGGCGTCGAGCAGCTTCGTCTTACCGTGGTCGACGTGGCCCATGACGGTCACGACCGGCGGCCGGATGCTGAGCTCGACATCGTCGCCGTACGCGCCGCCGAAGGAAAGGTCGAAGCTTTCCAGCAGCTCCTTGTCCTCGTCCTCCGGGCTGACGATCTGCACTTCGTAACCGAGAGTCACGCCGAGCAACTGCAGCGTCTCGTCGGTGCAGGACTGCGTCGCGGTCACCATCTCACCGAGCTGGGTGAAGACGACCTGGACCAGCGCGCCGGGGTTCGCGTCGATCTTGTCCGCGAAGTCGGCCAGCGAGGCGCCCCGCGGTAGACGGATGGCCTGCCCGTTGCCACGGGGGACCATCGCGCCCATCCGCGGCGCCTCCAGGCCGCTCTCCCACTCCTGCCGCTTCGCCCGCTTGGACTTGCGCTGACGGCCGGGACGACCGCGGCCACCCGGGCCGAACGCGCCCGCCGTGGTTCCGCCACGTCCGCGACCACCCGCCGCGGGACGACCGCCACCACCACCACCGGGACGACCCGGCGCACCGGCACCAGCGCCGCCACCACCGCCGCCGGGACGGCCGGGAGCACCGCCGCGACCGGCGAAACCGCCGGGACGCGGGCCGCCGCCACCGGGACGACCCGGCGCACCGCCTGCGGGACGGGGCTGGAACATGTTCGCGTTGGGCCGCGGCCCGCCGCTACCGCCCGGCCGCGGCGGCATCCCGCCAGAGCCGGAGCCAGGACGCGAGCCCGGGCGAGGCGGCATCCCGCCCGGCGCGGACCGAGGACCGCCGGCGCCGGGGGCACCGGGACGCGGGCCACCGGGGCGGGGACCCGGGCGAGGCGCACCCGGTCGCGGCGGGGAGGCCGGACCCGAACCGGACTGACCGGCCGACTGGCGAGGCCCGGCGGACGGCGTCGTGTACGGGTTGTTGCCGGGCGCGGACGGCCGGGGGCCGGGGCGCGGACCGGGGCGCGGGCCACCGGCGGCCGGACCGCTGGGAGCGCTGCCGCCGGCCGGCGGCACCGATGCGCCGGGACGCCCGCGACCGGGGGCCGCGGGGCCAGCGGTGCGCGGACCGGGCCGGAGGCCCGACTGAGCTGTCGGGGACGACGCCGGCGCGGACGACACCGATGGGGTCGACTCCGGCGGGGCGGACGGCGGCGCAGCCGCGCTCGCCGCGGCGGGCCGCGGCTGAGCTGCCGGCGCGCTTGGCGCCTGCGGCGCGGCCGGACCGGGACGGCCGGCAGCGCCGGGACGACCCGGGACTGGCCGGGGGCCAGGCCGGGGCGCGAGGCCGGGGCGCGGCGGGGCCGGACGGGCGCCGTTGCCGGGCACCGGCCGACCACCGGGACGCCCGCCCGAGGCGGACCCGCCCTCGGTGGGGAAGGCTTCCTTCAGCTTGCGGACGACGGGGGCTTCGACGGTGGACGAAGCGGACTTCACGAACTCGCCCAGGTCCTTCAGCTTGGCGAGCACGGTCTTGCTGTCGACACCAAGCTCCTTGGCGAGCTCGTGTACGCGGGCCTTTCCTGCCACGGTGCTCCTTCGATCGGCCCGCGGTCCGTGCCCGCGTGACCTCGTTACCTGCCGGTCGTGATCATGGCCGGGTGCTCATTGAGCGATCATCGCTGTCTCGACCTGCTTCCCTGTCGACGTCATGTGGCGCCGCCTCCCGGACCGGGCGCCGTAGGTGGCGGCGTCCGTCCCGTCTGCCCCGGGCGCTCCGCTGCCGCGGACCACCCGTTACCTCTTTACCTTTACCCGACTTCCGTCCCATCCGGAACCGTCGCGGCGGTCCAATCCCGCGAACGTCCGGCCGCCGTGGGACGGAGCCGCTCCAGGTAGCGCCTGACCTGCCCCAACTCGAGCGGACCCGATACCCGCAGGGCCCGCGGGAACGCCTTTCGCCGCTCCGCGAGATCGAGACAGGTGTGATCCGGATGCACGTACGCACCCCGACCACGCATGCGGCGACGAGCATCCGGCAGGAGCTCGCCGCTGTCCACGACGATACGCAGTAGGTCGGAACTCGGCGCGCGGCTTCGACATCCGATACAGGTACGGACGGGCTCCACACGACACGCCATCATGAGTCTATCCCGCCCGACCCCGGGAGTGACCACCCGCGGCGGGAGAGCGGCGCGGGCCCCCGGATGGCCCGGACCCCCGCGGCACTCCCGCGGGCGGCGGCTCGGCGGTGGCCGGCGGCTCGCCGGCCCGATCCTCCGTGTCGGAGTGGATGTCGATGCGCCATCCGGTCAGCCGCGCCGCCAGCCTCGCGTTCTGCCCCTCCCGGCCGATCGCCAGCGACAGCTGGTAGTCGGGGACGACGACCCGCGCCGACCGGCTCGCCAGATCCGTCACTTCGACCCGGGCCACCCGGGCCGGCGACAGGGCGCTGCCGACGAAGGACGCCGGGTCCGCCGACCAGTCGACGATATCGATCTTCTCGCCGTGCAACTCCGCCATGACGGCGCGCACCCGGCTGCCCATCGGCCCGATGCAGGCGCCCTTGGGGTTGACCCCGGCCACCTTCGAGCGGACGGCGATCTTGCTGCGGTGGCCCGCCTCACGGGCGATCGCGGCGAGCTCCACGGTGCCGTCGGCGACCTCGGGCACCTCCAGCCGGAACAGGCCCTTGAGCAGCTCGGGGTGGGTTCGCGACAGGGTCACGGTGGGGCCGTGCGGCCCACGGGCGACGTGCACCACATAGCACTTGATCCGGTCGCCATGCTCGAGCCGCTCGCCGGGGACCTGCTCGGCTGGCGGCAGGACACCCTCGATCGTGCCCAGATCGACCAGCACCACCTTGGAACCGGCCCGCTGCTCGTGATGCTGCACCACGCCGGAGACGACCTCGTGCTCACGATCGGCATACTGCCCGTAGGTAACCTCCTGCTGCGCCTCGCGCAGCCGCTGCATGATCACTTGCTTCGCCGTCATGGTCGCAATTCGGCCAAAGTCGGCCGGCGTGTCGTCATACTCCCGACTGGTCCCGTCGGGACCCTGCTCGCGGGCGAGAACGGACACCTCCCCCGTCGTCCGGTCGATGACCACCCGGGCATCGGGGGCCGATCCCGCGGTGTGGTGATACGCCGTCAGCAGAGCCGTTTCCATCGCCTGCACCAGGGTGTCGAAGGCGATGTCCTTCTCCCGCTCGATACCGCGCAACGCGGCCACGTCGAGCTTCACCGGGTCATCTCCTCACCGGCCGCGCCCTGGGCGTCGACCTGGCGGCCCTCGTCGTTGGATACCGGCCCCGGCGACGCCGGGAGATCGTCCTGCACCGCGCCGTCACGGGCGGCATGCGCCCGCGGCGCATCGGCGCTCACGTCGGAAACCGGGGATTGCGGCGCACCAGCCGACGGTTGCGACAGCGACTCATCGGAAAGATCATCATTCCCCTCGGTCGAGAACTCGACCTCCACCGTCGCTCGCTCGACCTGCGCATAGGTGACCCGCGCAACACGGCGCCGCTGCGGCCGCCCGCGCCGGGCCGGACCCGTGGCGACGGCCAGATCGGCCCCGTCCTCGTCGGCGGACAGCATCCGGCCGGACAGGACGTCCCCGGCACTGTCACGCACGGTTACGAGCCTCCCGACGGCTCGGCGCCAGTGCCGCGCAACGGTCAGCGGCCGGTCGACCCCCGGGGAGGTGACCTCCAGGACGTACGGGCCTGCGGTGGGCCCCTCACCAGCCGCCTCCGCCGCGTCGAGCAGATCCGAGACCACTCTGGCGGCCTCCGCCACCGCGTCCAGGTCGATACCGCCGTCGCGGTCCACCGCGACCCGAACCAGGCTGCGGGAACCGGCCCGGCTCACCGTCACGTCCTCGAGATCGAGACCGACCCCGGCCAGGCCGGACGTCAACCGGTCGCGCAACGCCGGCCGGACAGTACCCGCCCGCCGAGTCGCCCCGGATGAGCCTCGGCCCCGTCCGTGACCGGACTCCCCCGCCCCTGACACCTGGTCCGTCCCTTCCCACATTCGCGCCTGCCCCGATCGTCTCACCGCCCACTGCCGCCCACCCACCGCCACAGGCCGTCACACCGGCGGCTACCGGCTACCGGCTACCGGCTACCGGCTACCGGCTACCGACTACCGACTACCGGCTACCGGCTACCGGCTACCGGCTACCGGCTACCGGAGGCGATACCCAGGTTCGGCCGGACATTACGGACTTACCTGCGGGTTGAACGACGACGACGCACGGCAACTCCCGCCGACGGACCACCGCCCACGAGCCCACCGGACCACAGCGGTGGCGGACGAGATGAGATCCATAGCCTACGTCCGCCGCAGCGCCCGTTGGCCGCGGCCCGCGCACCGATCATCCGCGCAGGGTCCGGACGGCGGTCGGCCCGGTCCACGGGATGTGCGAAGCTCGGGACCGTGGACCCGGCGTTGCGCACACCCGTCTCGCGGCGACGGATCCTGCTGGGGATCGGCGGGCTTGCTCTCGCCGACACGATCGGGGTGGCCGGCTGCGCCACGACAGTCTCGCCCCCGACCGAGACGAGCGGCGGGCTCCCAGCGGGCGACACGGCCGCGGCCCGGGACGCGGTCGTCCGCGCCACGGCGCTAGCTGCCGCGTACCGGACCGCGGCGGGACGGCATCCGTCCCTGCGCTTCCTGTTCGACCCGCTGCGTGCCCATCACGAGGTCGCCATGTCGGCGCTGGGAGCACAGGTCCCAGCCGCGGTGGCGACCAGCCCGCCGGCCGGGACGGCCGGATCGAACCCGACGGCGTCCGCGCCGGCCGGAGTGGCGGCCACAGCCGGCGGGGTCGACGAGTCGCCCACGGCCCGTGCGGCGACGCTGGCATCGCTACGTGCCACCGAGAGCAGAGCGTCGGCCGCGGCGCGCACGGACAGCCTGCGCGTAAGCGGCCTGCTCGCGCCGTCGCTGGCCAGCCTGCACGCCGCCGGTGTCGCGCAGGTGGAACTGCTCGACCTCTACCTCACGCAGGTCAACTCCGGCCGGCCGGCCGCGACCGCCGGGAGCGTCGGGTGACCCCGGGCAGGCGGGGCCGACGGGTCGTCGCGGCCGCCCCCGCCGAGACTCGGGCGGCCCGGCAGAACCCGTCGGCTCCCGGTCAGGCGGCCGTCGTCGACGCCCTGAACACGATGCTCACGGCCACCCACGCCGCGATCTACGCTGCCGCGGCCGCGGGCGGGGTGCTCGCGCCGCTGGGCCCCGCGGCCGCCGGCGCCCGCGAGCTGGCCCGGCTGAGCTGGGTCGCCCATCAGGCGCTGCGCGACGATCTCGTCGCCGTGATCGGCGCCCGGGGCGGTCAGGCCCCTCCGGCGCTGCCCGCCTACCGGATCCCCGCGACGCCGGTCAGCGTCGCCGCCTCGCTGGCCCTGCTGGCCCAGATCGAGGACGCCTGCGCCGCGGCAGCCCATGACGCCACCGCCGTCCTCGGCGCCGACGCTCGGGAGCTCGCCATCGACGCCCTGAGCGGGGCGGCCGTACGTGCCCAGCGGGCGCGTCTCGCGGCCGGCCTGCCGCCCGCGACGGCCACCCGTGCGCTGCCGGGAGCGTCGTGAGCGCCGCGAGCGCCCGCCCGTGC
>NZ_CADCWT010000009.1 GCF_902806485.1 Candidatus Frankia alpina
CCACTTCGAGCAGGTGTGCCGATACTGGACCGCGCGCCACGCCACGCCACGCCGCAACGGCTCGGCGCCACTCTGGTCAGCCGGGTCACCTCGGGCATCGTCAACGACCCGTCCGCCCGCGCCAGCCACCAACTCGACGTCGTCGCCTTCGGCTTTGACGACGACCAGGGGCGGGAACGTCTCCTGACGATCGGCGAGGCAAAATGGGGCGACACGATGGGCCTCGCCCACCTTGGTCGCCTCAGACGAATCCGGGACCTGCTGGGCGCCCAGGACCGCCCTGGCGCAGCCACCGCCCGCCTGGCCTGCTTCAGCGCCGCGGGCTTCAGCGAACCCCTGGTGACGGCGGCCAGCGAGTCACCGGACATCCTGCTCGTCGGTCCAGCCGATCTCTACGCAGCAGGCTGAGGGCATCTTGCGGCGAGAGATCATTCGCCGTGCCGTGCTGGAGCGTTACGAGCGGGCGGGCCTGAGGCCCGGGTGGCGGGCAGCGCGAATCGCATGATTACTCGGTGGGGGGACGTGCTCACTCGCCTGGGTACGGTGTGAATGCTGTCGAATATCTCGACCTGGAGGACCTGCTCGACTTCGTGCGCGGTCTTGGGACTGGCCCGGTTCGGGATGTCGGTCTTCTCGACGCGGCAGCTGCCCGCGCGTCCTCCAGCGCATTCGGTCAGGATGCGTATCAGACTCTGGCGTTGAAGGCGGCCGCGCTCCTGGACTCCGTCGTCCGAAGCCGCCCTCTGGTCGACGGCAACAAGCGCCTGGCCTGGCTCGCAGCCGTGGTGTTCCTCGACATCAACGGCTATACCACCGACCTCGTCAAGGAGGAAGCATTCGCGCTCGTCATGGATGCGGCGCAGGGGATCGCCGACGTCCAGCAATGGGACGCCTGATCGGTCGTCGGGGGTCCGACTCCGTGCTCAGCGTCCCATTGCGAGCTGGCCACCTCCGGCGCAGTCCAGCACGGTGCCGGTGACGTAGCCGTTGGTGGCCAGCGCGACGATCGCCGCCGCGATGTCGCCGGGCCGGCCGACGCGGCCGGCCGGAAGCCAGGTGGCGAAGGACTCGAAGGTCGCCGCCCGCATCTCGGGGCTCTGGCCGTCCCACCACGGGGTGTCGACGACTCCCGGGGAGACGGCGTTGACGCGCAACGGCGCGAGTTCGGCCGCGAGCGGACCGACCATCGCCTCCAACGCCCCGTTGATGGCCGCGAGCCCCGCCGTGCCGGGCAGCGCGACGTGGGCGGATCCGGCGGTGACCAGGACGATCGCGGCGTCGGGAGCCATCGCGTCGAGGCTGCGCTGGAGGGCCGTGAGCTGCGGCCAGAGCTTCCCTTCGAACCCGCCGCGCAGGTCGTCCAGGCCGAGGTGGCGGAACGGGCCGCCGCCCTGACCGCCGCTGAGCGCCAGGACGAGCACGTCGATCGGCGCGAGGCGGCGCGCCGTCGCCTCGACCGCGGCTGCGTCCGTTGCGTCGACGGCCTCGCCCTCGGCGCCGGCACCGAGCCGGGCCAGCGCCCCGTCGAGCCGGGTCTTGTCGCGGCCGGTGATCGTGACGCGGTCACCACGGTCCAGGAAGGCTCGGGCGGTGGCCTCGCCGATGCCGGAACTGCCGCCCATGATCAGAATGTTCATCGCCATCCGTCCCGATGTCGATTCATCGTGTCTCGATAAGGTTATCAGGACAGTCCGTCTCGACAACCATGGGATGATGACGAGATGGTCTCCCGTCCGCACACCGGCCGACGCCGCAACGAGGCCGCCCGCCGCGCCGTCCTCGCCGCCACCATCAGCCTGCTGCGCCGGTCCGAGATGAAGGACGTCACGATCGAGGCCATCGCGCGCGAGGCCCGGGTGGGTCGGCAGACCATTTATCGCTGGTGGCCGTCGCGGGCGGTGATCGTCCTGGAGGCCGCCGAGGACTACGCCGAGGCCACGGTCCCGGATCCGGGCGGCGCGGCCACGGACGACCTACGGACGTTCCTGCGGGCCACCTACGTCGGGGCAGCAAGCGACCGGACGGCGCCGATCCTGCGGGCCATCGCCGCGGAGGCGCTGGTGGACACCCAGTTCGCCGACGTGCTGCACCGATTCACCGCCGCGCGGCGCGCCGTCCTCCGCTCGATTCTGCAGCGGCACGGTGCGTCGCCGGAACTGTCCGAGTACCTGTCCGACGTGACCTACGGCCTGCTGTGGTACCGCCTCCTCGTCGGTCATGCCGCGCTCGACGAGACACTCGCCGACACCACCGCCGCCCTCGTCGTCGAGGCGATCGAGGCCGACCGCGAGCCGCGCCTGGCCCGGATGCCAGAACCGGGGCTCCCGTAGAGCCGGGCCTCCCGTGATCAGGACGGCGGTGTCCGCGCGTCGCCGCCCTCGTCCTGGCGATTGAGACCTGAGGGGGCTTCGCCTCAGCCCGACGGGCGCGCGGGCACCCGCGAGCACGGGGTCGTCCGGGGTCTCACACCGGGTTCGGGTGCCGGCGGGTGATGCGGTAGTGGAGGACGAGAAAAGGGATCCCGAAGAGAAAGAACGAGTGCTCGGCGCGTAGCTCGCCCTCGTTCCGGTAGACGTCGAGCTCCTCGGCGAAGCCGTGGACCGCCAGGGCGGTGAGGCTCCCGTCCGTCGGGTCGCGATAGGCGAGGTAGTGGCCGGGGTGATCCTGAGCGCTACGGCTGGTCAGGGTCAGCCCGCCGTCGGACCGGCCACGGGGCAGGAGCGTCGCCGTGAAACTTGCCTGCGGCAGCGGAAAACCGACGCTGACGTAGCCCCGGTCGTGGTCCCGGTAGGTGGTGTAGATGCCGACGTAGATGGGCTCGTCGGTATCGGCGAACGAGCGGATCCAGCCGCGAACCGCCACCGCCTCGGCGCCCGGCAGGGTGATGGTGTCGATGCGGCTGAGGATGCCGCGCTGGGTTTCCCGCTGGTTCATCGGCACGTTCGCCTGCCCCAGCGGGCGGGCCAGCGCGGTTCGATACAGCAGGTAGCCGGGACGCACCCATAGGCGCCATCGCGGCACGATGTCGAGGGTGAACCGGGTGGTGTGCTCGTAGAACTCGCGGACCAGCGGGTCGACGCCGGCGGGGTCGAGGTCCGGGCCGGCGAGGTCGTCCAGGGAGGCGACGATCCCCACGTCGGCGGCGTCGGCGACGTAGTGGCCGCCGAGCTCCTCGGCCAGCTCCCGGACGTAGCCGGTGCCGACCCGGCGCGAGCGGGCCTGCCGGGGGACGACGAAGGGCAGCTGCTGCGCGGGGACCCGTTCGGCGAGCAGGCTTACCTGCGGATCGCGGAAGACCAGCGGCGAGATACTCCGGTAGGCCGCCATCGTGATGCTGGCCGCCACCGCCGGCGGCACCGGTCGTCCGCGCGCCGCGAGCGCCGTGCCCACCGCCGCTCCGAACAGCGGCCCGAGCAGCACCTTCTGCGGCCTGAGCCCCAGCAGGCCGCCGACGCCTCCGGTCGCCGCGCCGACCGTGATGGGGCCGGCGCCGACCAACCGCCCGGCCGCCCACCCGGCGGGGGCGACGAGCGCCGCGCTGGTCGCTATCCGCTGCCACAGGGCGGGTATCTCGCCCGGTCGCCTAGCACGGGCGACCGCCTCGGAGGCCGCCAGCGCGACCGCTCCCAGGAGACCGCCCAGGCCGACCCCGCGTCGCCCTCGGTGAGCGCCGAGGGCCGCCCCGGCCACGCCCCCGATGACGGCGGCGGACAGGACGGCCGCCCGGACATCCGTGGAGGTCGTGCCCTGGTCCCGCACGCAAACAACCTATCTGTCGACCGGCGCGCCCTCGGCTGCCGGCGGACTCGGCCGGGCGCCGGCGGCTCAACCCGCACCCGCGG
This sequence comes from Candidatus Frankia alpina, assembly GCF_902806485.1. Classification (GTDB taxonomy): domain Bacteria; phylum Actinomycetota; class Actinomycetes; order Frankiales; family Frankiaceae; genus Frankia; species Frankia alpina. Next base: position 3,843 of record NZ_CADCWT010000009.1, read on the forward strand.
GGAATGACTTCGCTGCGTAGTTCTCTGGATGCCGAAAGTCGGTCTCGTCGTCGGGGTCGCAGGGTCCGCCTGACAGTAAACGCCCAGGTTGGCGGGATACGAAGGGGGCGAACGGAGAGGAGACGGGCAGTCGGGCAGTCCGGCAGTTCTGAGGGGAGCGTGGATGGCTGAGCACGGACACGACCCGGAACGCGCAGCGCCCCGCGCCGCAGCGGTGTCGCCCAGGCACTCGGCAGCGGCGGACCGCCGGATGGGCACCCTGCTGGCCGACCCGCCGTCGCGGCTGCCCGGCCAGCCACCGAGTCCCGGCCAGCCGCGGCCGGAGGTCCGGACGTCCGGTCCGACCAGGCCGGCCGCCGCCCAGGTGCGGGCCGCCCGGGCGGGCGGGGCGCCGAAGCGGGGCGGTGCCGGGCGCGGCGGCCGCAACCCCGCGCTGGACGGCGTCCGGGCGCTCGCGGTCCTGTGCGTGCTCGTGTTCCACATGGACTCGCTGCGCGGCGGCTACCTGGGCGTCGACGTGTTCTTCGTGCTCAGCGGTTTCCTGATCACCGGGCAGTTGCTGGCCGAATGGGACCGGACCGGTGGGGTGTCCCTCGCGCGGTTCTACCTGCGACGGGCCTACCGGCTGCTGCCCGCGTTCTGGCTGCTGGCCCTCGTCGGCCTCACGGCGGTCGTCCTGCTGGGGATCGGCACGGCCGGCGAGCGCAGCGAGTTCCTCGACAGCCTCGCCGCCTCGGCGCTGTACGTGAACAACTACTTCCAGGTGGTGCGGCAGAGTACGGGCGCCGGTTGGCTGGGGCGCACCTGGTCGCTGTCGCTGGAGGAGCAGTTTTACCTGCTGTGGCCGCTGGTGCTGGTGGCCCTGTGCCGCCTGCCGTGGCTGGCCCGCCGGCTGCCCGCGGTCCTGCTGGGCGGGGTGGCCGGCGTCGCGCTGTGGCGCAACGCGCTGGTCACGTCCGGGGCCCCGGGGACGCGGACGTACTTCGCCCTGGACACCCGCGCCGACGCGCTGCTGGTCGGCTGCGCGCTCGCTGCCTGGCTGCGGGCGGCGCGCCAGGGAGCGGCCGACGAGAGCGGCGCGGCCGGCGGGGCTGAAACGGCCGGCGGGGCTGGAGCGGCGCTGTGCTGGCGGCGGCGTCTCGACCGCGTCGGGGCCATCCTGCCGGTGGTCGGTCCGACCGCACTCGGGCTGCTGGCGGTGGCGACGGTGACCGCGCCGAGCGGCTGGGGCGAGGGGTCGGCCCTGCTGTCCCGCGGCGGTTACACGATGGTCGCCCTGCTTGCCGGCGCCCTCATCCTTACCCTGGAACAGGGCGCGACGACGAGCTGGCTGTTCCGGGCCCTCGCCGCCCGCCCGCTGGCCTGGCTCGGCCGGGTCTCCTACGGCTTCTACCTCTGGCACTTTCCCGTGGTCGCGCACTGGGGCCACGACCTGACCGCTGCGCTCGGCCGGTGGCCGGCGATCGTGGTGGTCGGCCTGATCTCGGTGGCCCTGGCGGCCGCGTCGTACTACCTGCTCGAACAGCCCATCCAGCGGCGCGCACGGTCGTGGTCTGCTCGGCCGGCCGGCGCGGTCACCGTGATACCCGGTGCGTGAGCACGTCCAGCAGGCGGCGCAGCACCCCCGCAGCATGCTGACGGATCTTCCCGTCCCGAGTGGAACAGCGTCGCACCCAGTGCGAGACCGATGTACAGGACGAAGACCGGCGCCAAGCTGACAACACACACGGTCACGCGAAGGTCGGTCGATGCCGGTCCTGCTCATAGGTCGGTCGGCAGTTGCCGGAAGTTCATGACAGTTTGCGGTGCCCGCAACCGTCATCAGGCTCCAGCAATTCTCGGCGCGACCGCTGGGGGCGGCAGGTTGTAGTGCGTGTGGGGGGGTGACGGCGTGGGCCGGGTCTGGACGGAGCATCGGCATGGGCCATGGATCCGCTCGGACCTGTGGCACGGTTTCGCGGAACATCAAGATCACCGGGGATCGCGGTGCGACGGATCGGATGTTCTTGCCGAGCTCTCCATAGCATGCTCGCATGGCTGGTGGTCGCGACGTGAGGCAGTTCAACGTCTACCTGCCGCCTGATCTGATCCGCGCAGTGAAGCATCACGCAGTCGACACCGAGCAGTCGCTGTCGGCAATCGTTGAGGTGGCGTTGGCCGAGTACCTCGAGCGCGTCGCCCGATCCCGAGGGGAGCGCCCGCATGGCGACTGAGGGAATCGAGGGATTCCACGTCACGACCCGCAACTATGGCGCGACGGCGGCGTTCTGGTCGTCGCTGGGTTTCGCGAACGTGTTCGAGACCGATCACGGATCCGGTCAGTGGGTCCATCCGGCCGGCGGCCCGTACATCCTCATCGTCGAGCGGCATGAGGGCGAGCTGGCGACGTACCCCGTCCTGCGGGTCGCGGACTCCACCGCCTTCGCACCGGACCGGGAACCCGACTTCGCCCAGCCGTTCACTGCCCGGCACTGGGGGGTGGTCGAGGCGCTCGTGCGGGATCCCGACGGCCGGACGGTCAGCCTCGAGGCTCCGCTGCCGGACGGGGTGGCCGCGTCCGACGCGTAGCCGCGACTCACCGCATCGAAAGGACTGGGCACATCATGCTGGATGAGCGGATATCGCAGGCCGACGGCACAGCGGTGCGGGTTGCGCTGTGGCGGGCCATGCATGCCGAGATCGATCCGCCGCCGCATGTGCTCGACGACCGGATCGGCCTGCGGCTGGCGGACCCGGACGTCGGCTGGCAGCGTCGTCCTGACATGGATCCGCAGGCCACCAGCCGGGTCCGGGCCACCGTCGTGGCGAGGGCCCGGTTCGTCGAGGATCTCATCGTGGCGCGGGCCGGCCTCGGGGCCGGCCAGCATGTCCTGCTCGGCGCCGGGCTGGACACCTTCGCTCAGCGTCAGCCGCGGATCGCCGCGGACCTGCGGGTGTTCGAGGTCGACCAGCCCGGCCCGCAGGCATGGAAGCGACGGCGGCTGGGTGAGCTCGGCTATGGCCCGCCGGCGTGGCTGCGGCTCGTGCCGATCGACTTCGAGACGGGCCAGTCCTGGTGGGAGGGGCTGGTCGCAGCCGGTTTCGACGCTGAGCGGCCGGCGGTCGTGGCCGCCAACGGCCTGTCCATGTACCTCACCTGCAGTGCGAACGCGGACCTGCTGCGCCAGGCCGCGGCTCTCGCCCCCGGCTCCACCCTGGTCATGACATTCCAGCTGCCGCTGGAGCTCGTCGACACGGACGAACGCCTGTCCCGTCAGGCGACGGAGCGGGCCGCCCGGACGGCCGGGACACCCTTCGTCAGCTTCTTTGCACCGTCCGAACTGGTGGCGTTGGCCCTCGACGCCGGCTCCGGGACGCCCGGCACGTCTCGGCGGGCGACCTCGCGACGCGCTATTTCGCCGGCCGGGCCGACGGTCTTCGTCCGTCCAGCGCGGAGCATCTGTTGGTGGCGACCACCTGAGCCGGCGCGGGAGCGGGAATCGGTGGCTACGGCGTCCAGGCCTACGCGCGTGCCGTCCGCCTGGCCGTCGGGCACGGCGAGGCGATCAGCCCACGGTGAAACCGGCCGCGAGGGTGCCGCTGAACGTCGGGGGCTGCCCGGTGGGGGAGGCGAGGAGGTAGCTGCCGGGGCGCAGCGTGGTCAAGCCGTAGGCCGGGGCGGATCCGGTGGGTTGGGCCACCGTGACGATGTCGGCGACGCTGCCGAGGTCGGTCTTGCCGGCACTCACGTCGGCCACGGTCGTGCTCTGGTCGGGGTGGAGCTTGCCGAGCAGCAGAATGAAGCCGGCCTTCGAGGCGTCAGCGCCGGTGTTGGTGAACTTCAGGACCATCGGGCCGGCCGGTAGCGTCGATGGCACGCCGGTCAGGACACCGCCGTTGTCGGTCACGTCCAGGGTGGTGTAGCCGCAGAAGTCGTGCACCCAGCCGTTCACCGCGGCGAGCGCGGCGTTCAGCGAGGCGTCGTCGGTGTTCACCGGCTTTCCGCCCTGGGCCCCCCGCACGGCCGCCGCCAGCACCTCGACCTGGCCCGTCAGGCTGGCCGGGACGCCGGCGCGCAGTGCGGTGAGATGGGTCTGGAGCGGTGTCGCCCACGCGGCCAACTGGGCGGCGGAGGCCGGCGGCCCGTCGGGATCGATCCCGGGAATGTTCACCCAGTCGCTGGCCAGCGCGGCGGCGCAGGCCGCGTGGGTGGCGGCGGCCGTGGCGGAGACCCTGACCGTGGCGGCGGGGACCGCCGACGCACCCGCCGCGCCGGCGGACCCGCCCGAGCTGGCGGAGCCGGAGCAGGCGGTGAGCAGAACGGCCGAGGGCGCCGGCGCCGGCGGTCCATCGACGGCGGCTCTGCCCGCCGGTGCTGCGGATCTTCATCGTTGTCTCCCGATCGGATCTCGGCCGGACCGGTCGGGCTGACCGGTCATCGCGGCCCACCGATCGTGCGGTCGCCTCGTTCCCGCTGACCCGGGTCGGGGTTCCCGTCCGGTCCGGGAGACAGTCCTGGCCTCCGCGGGATCTGGATGACCTCGTTTCCCGGGCTGGCCGGGAGGAATTCCCGGGTCGACGGGATCGGGCAGGCGCGACACTGGGCCCGTGCAGGAAAGTGATGTCGGGTCGGCGAACACGTCGCCGCTGGTCCCGGCCGTGCCCCGGTCCCCGTGGCGGATAGTCGCTCACGCCTGGGCGGCGCTCGTCGCGGCCCTGTTCGTCTTCGCCGTCGTGATGATGGTTCTCAACCGCCACACCGTGCTGACGCCGCCCACCGACGCGCGTAGCCAGGCCGCGAGTTCGGGGCCCCCGGCTGGTACCTGGCCGTTCGGCGGCCCGAGGTGCGCTTCGGCTGGCTCGCGCTCGCGGCGGCGCTCGGGCACGCGCTGGGCGCGGCCGGAACCGGCTGGTGCGTCCTGTCGCCGACCACAGGGCCACTGGCTGCCGGGGGCGGCGGTCGCCCTGTGGTCGGCGAGCTGGGGGGCGGCGACCGAGCCGCTGGCCCTCACCCTGATCTGGGCCACCTTCCCGGCCGGTCGCCTGCCCCGGGGCGGCGTGCGTTGGCTGGCGATCGTGAGCATCGGGCTGTGCGCGGTCGGACTGCTCTGGGGCGTGGTCGGCCCGCTCTCGCTGCCCGACAGCCCCGATGCCGACAGACTCGGCCGGCTCGCCAACCCCCTCGGCACCGAGTCGGTCGGCGTCGGCTCCCTGCTGCCGCAGTGGGTGCAGGTGCCGCTGTTCGCCGGCGGCCTGGTGCTCGCCGCGTTCACCATCGTGCTGCGGTGGCTGCGGGCCTCGGGGGAGGAGCGTCAGGTGCTGCGGTGGCTGGCCGTGGTCAACCTGGTCGGCATCGTGATCACTCCGATCGTCGTCGCGGTGCCCGCCGGTGATCTGATCGCCACGGTCGGAACGTTCGTCGAGCTGCTGGTGATCGCGGCCGTCGTACTGGGCTACCAGGTCTACGGCATCGACGTCGTGCTCAACCGCACCCTCGTCTACGTCCTGCTGACCGCGTTCGTCGCCGCCGTCTACGGCGCGGCCGTCGGGGTGATCACGCTGGCGGGGCAGAGCGTGGGCGGCCCGTGGACGGTGCTCGCCGCCCTGGGCGCCGCGTTCAGCCTCGCCCCGGCCCGCCGCCGGGTCCAACGCCTCGTGAACCGCTTCCTCTACAGCGAGCGCGACGAACCGTACGCGGTGGTCACCCAGGTGGCCGCGCGGGTGGAAGCGGCCGCCGACGCCGAGCAGCTGCTGCCGGGCCTGCTCGAGGCCCTCGTCGTGGCCCTGCGGCTGCCGTCGGCCAGCGTCGAGATGCGCGCCGAGGAGGGCAACGACCCGCCGCATCGTCCACCCCCTCTTCCCCGCGCCGGGTATGACGACCACGCCGACCGTCCGCTTCCCGCTCGTGCACCAGGGGCAGGACATCGGCGCCCTCGCCGTCGGCCTGCGCTCCGGCTAGGCCGCGCTGAACCCCCGCGAGACCCGGCTGCTCACCGACATCGCCCGGCAGGTCGCCGTGGCCGCCAGCAACGTCCTGCTCACCGAGGCGCTGGTGCGCTCGCGGGAGAGGATCGTCGCCGCGGCCGAGGAGGAACGCCGCCGCCTGCGCGCGGACCTGCACGACGGACTCGGCCCGGTCCTCACCGCCGCCGCGTCCAAGGTCGACGCCGCCCGCAACCTGACCGAGAAGGACCCGCCGCGGGCCTCCCAGCTGCTGGCCGCCGTCCGCACCGAACTGACCAGCGCGCTGGCCGACCTGCGCCGGCTGGTCTATGCACTGCGACCGCCTGTCCTCGACGAACTGGGGCTGCTGGCCGCCCTGCGCGAGCACCTCGATCACGCCGGGATACCCGTCGTACTCTCGGCGCCCGAGGAACTCCCGCCGCTGCCCGCCGCCGTCGAGATCGCCGCGTACCGGATCATCACGGAGGCCGTGAACAACGTGACGCGTCACTCCCGCGCATCCACCTGCGCCGTCGTCGTGGGCTGCGACAACCGCCTGACCGTCGAGATCCGCGACGACGGGCCGCCGGGCCGAAGCTGGACGCCCGGCGTCGGCCTGACCTCGATGCGTGAACGAGCCACCGCACTCGGCGGTACCTGGATCGCCGGTCCCACGCCCACGGGTGGGCAGGTCCACGTCACCCTGCCGCTCTCGCTGGCCACGGCCGTCCCCGCGCCCGGGGCGCTGCGGTCACCCGCACCGCACCCGACGCCAGCCTGGTCGCCGGTCCCGGTCGCGGGCCGCGCCATAGTCAGCATGATCGCGCCGGCCGGGAACGTGGAATGACCGCGCCGCCGCCTTCACCGCCGGCCGTCCGCGTCGTGGTCGTCGACGACCACCGCATCGTCCTCGAGGGTCTGACCGTGCTGCTCGACTCCGTGGACGGGATTGACGTCGTCGGCGAGGCGACGTCGGGCGAGGAAGCGGTCGAACGCGTCGCCGCCCTGCACCCCGACGTCGTCCTGATGGACATCGAGATGCCCGGCATCGGCGGCGTCGAGGCCACCCGGCGGATCAGCCGCGACCACCCCGACGTCGCCGTCGTCATGCTCACGATGTACGGCGAAGACGAGTTCGTCTTCGCCGCCCTGCGTGCCGGCGCACACGGCTACCTGCTCAAAGGAGCCCAGCAGGAAGACGTCGTACGTACCATCGGCGCCGTCGCTCGCGGCGACGCCGTCTTCGGACCCGACGTCGCCCGCCGCGTGCTACGCGCCTTCACCGACCCCGCCCCGCCGCCCACGCCGTTCCCCCAACTCACCGACCGAGAACGGGAAATCCTCAGCCTGATCGCCAACGGCTGGCCCAACACGCGGATCGCCAGTCACCTCGGCCTCACCACGAAGACCGTCGCCAACAACGTCTCCAGCATCCTGACCAAACTTCAGGTTCCCGACCGCGCGGCCGCCATCATCCACGCCCGCCGGGCCGGCCTCGGCGACATCTGACACCTATCCGCCCGAGCCGGGTCAGCTCTGGAGGAACCGTCTCAGAGCGCCAGGGTGGCGGCGAACTCGATGGTCCGGTCCTGCTCGGCGGCGCAGCCGCAGGGGATGACCTGCAGCTGCGTCACCCCGGCGGCCGCGAACCGGCTGATCTTGCGCTCCAGGGTGGTCTCGTCGCCGGCCAGAACCGTGTCCGCGGGACCGGCGACGCCTTCGCGGTCGAAGACGGCGCGGTAGCTCGGCAGGCACGAAGCCGCGCCGAACCGGTCGTGGACCCAGCTTCGCACCCCGTCGGGGTGGTGGGTGAGGCTCAGACAGACGCCGGCGACCACGGGCGGATAGCTTCGAACGGGAGGTCGGCCTTCGGCTGCTCGATCGTTCGTCGCGTCGAGTGCGGCTCACCCCGGACGGCGAACGGCTGCTGGTCGAGGCGCGGGCGGTGCTCGCAGCGGTGGATCGGGTCACCGCGGTGGCCGCGGAGCTGGCCGCGACGCCGTCCCGCGTCCTGCGGATCGGGATGAGCCCGGGCCTCGGTGCCCGACTCGCACGCGGGCTGGAAATGCTGCGACAGACCAACAGCGACCTCGACATCGAGCTGGAGCTGGTCGCGATACCCGTCGTCGAGCAGCTTGCCGCCGTCGCCCGCGGGGAGATGGACCTGGCGCTGCTGCGGGCAGCCCCCGCGGGCGAGGGTCTGCAGGTCCTCGAGCTGTGGCCGGAACCGGTGGCGGTGGCCCTGCCGGCGTCGCACCCGCTGGCCCGGCGGCCGGCGGTACGGCTGCGCGACCTGACCGACCTGCCGTTGCGCATCCCCGCGCGGGCCTGCGATCCGCCTTTCCATGACTTCGCTCTCGACGCGTGTCGAGCCGAGGGCTTCGAGCCGCGCCTGGGCCGCCCGGCCTGCGACGCGGCGGACACCCTCGTCGAGATCGGGAACGGACCGCCCGCGTGGGCGCTGATCTACGCCGACGCCGGATCCGTCGCCGGCCTCGACACCGAGACCTCGAAGGCGTCGGTCCGCCGGCTCGATCCGCCGCTGACCGCCCGCGGCTGCCTGGTGGTCTCCACCGCGAAGGCGCAGGCCTGCGTCCAGAGCCTCGCTGCCGCGTTCGGTTCGACCGGGCCGAAGGTGGGGGAGTGACGACGCCTCACCGCCCCTTGCGCACTCGCCGCCCGCGGGGGCCCCGGGGGCCACGCGGTCAGCGGGACGCCAGTTCGCCGAGCTCGCCACTGCGCCCGGCCGCCGACTCGGGTCCGGCTCCGGGTCCGGCTGCGCGTGCGGCGGCGCGTGCGGCGGCGCTGCGCGCGACCACCGACTGCAGCAGTTCACCGGCACGGACCGCGACGTTGGACAGCAGCGTCGAGGAGATTCCGTGCGAGTGTTCGGTGGCGCCGAGCACATACAGCTCGGCGCTGGCGGGCGGCCCGGTCATCAGCCGGTAGTCGCGGCCGAGTAGCGGGCGGCCGGCCGCGTCGTCGAGGCAGTGCTCGGACATGGTGCCGAGAATCTGCCGGGTGTCCCGGGAGCGATATCCGGTGGCGAAGACGATGAGGTCGGCCTCGATGGTCTCGCGCCGCCCGGTCGGCATGAACTCGACGTCGGCGGCGATGCCGTCGTCGAGCCGGCGCAGGTCCGTCAGTCGGGAGGCCCGCATGATGTGCAGGCGTTCCCGGCCGTGCACCTTCTCCTGATAGACGCGGCGGTACAGCTCGTCGATGAGGTCGATGTCGACCACCGAGTAGTTCGTGCTCCGGTGGTAGGCGTTGAGCATGTCCTTCACCGGGGGCGGGGAGTCATAGAAGTCGTCGACGGCGGCCGGGTCGAAGATCTGGTTTGCGAACGAGCTGTTGTCCGCCGGGCTGTATCCGTACCGGGCGAAGACGGCCATCACCTCGGCCTGCGGATACCGGGTGTGCAGGAACTCGGTGACCTCGGCAGCGCTCTGGCCGGCGCCGACGACGACGAACCGCTGGCGCACCGCGGGGGGGCATGGCGGCCACCCGGCCCAGCAGGTCGTGGTTGTGCCAGACCCGTTCACTCAGCTCGATGCCGGGTGGCAGGCTTGGTTCGAGCCCGAGGGCGATGACGACGTTGCGGGCACGGCGGACGACCGTCTCGCCGGTGTCGCCCCGCACGCTGACGACGTCGATCAGCGCGATCTCACCGTCGACCAGTACCGGCCGCAGGTCGACCACCCGGGTGTCGTACTCGACCACGTCGCCCACCCGGTGGGCCGCCCATTCAAGGTAGTCGTGGAATTCCTGGCGCAGCGGGAACATGGTTTTGTGGTTGATGAAGTCGACCAGCCGGTCCCGTTCGTGCAGGAAAGACAGATAGCTGAAGTCGCTGGTCGGATTGCGCAGCGTCACCAGGTCCTTGAGATAGGAGACCTGCATGGTGGCTCCCTCGAGGAGCATGCCACGGTGCCAGCCGAAGCGGGGTTGCCGCTCCAGAAACGACACGCGCAGTGCTGCCGCGGGGGGGGGCTCGCGTTGTATTCCCTCGCGGCGATCGCCAGAGCCAGGTTCGAAGGACCGAAACCGACTCCGACGATGTCCAGGGTACCGATGTCCGCGGACGCCGGACGTCTTGCCACAGCCGATCCTCCGGTCTCTGAACGCACCGATTTAACCATCGGTAACAGAGTAGGCGCACTCGGTCTGTTTAAGGAAACATAACTTATCTTCTGGGGGTCGTCCTGGCCTGTCAAGCGACCTGTCCCTGCCTGCTGACCAGAGCCCTGGCTGTCGGTCACCGCGTTGTCGCCGATCGAAGTGGGCGGCTGGCGGTGGCCGCCGGGTGCGCGGGTGGCTTGGACCTGCCCGTACGCGATCCACCTATTGCCTGCTGGCGGTCGGGTCAATAAGCTAAGGCTAGCCTTATCCGGCTATGAATTGCGAGACTGTCCAGTGCACAGTGTGGCGGAGGACGGGTGGTCCGAGCTGGCCCCGGCCGCCGCCGCGACGACCGTGGCGTCGGCTCGGATCGACCCGCGCGGCCGGCGGTCGGGGCGCGTCCGCCTGGCGGGCCTGGCGGTGGCGCTGCTCGCGCTGGTCGGAATGTGCCTGCTCAGCGTGTGGGTGGGGGCGAACCATCTGCCCTTCACCGTGGTCTGGCGGGTCCTGTGGCACAACGACGGATCGCCGCCCGCCCTGGTCGTGCACGACCTGCGGATCCCGCGGACCCTGCTCGGCCTGGCCGTCGGCGCCGCGCTGGGAGTGGCCGGCGCGCTCACTCAGGCGCTGACCCGCAACGACCTGGCCGAACCCGGGCTGCTCGGCGTGAACATCGGCGCCTCCGCCGCCGTGGTCGTGGGGATCTCGGTGTTCGGCGTGACGGATCCGGCCGGCTACGTGTGGTTCGCCTTCGTGGGTGCCGGGATCACCTCGGTCGCCGTCTTCGCGATCGGGTCGGCCGGGCGTGGTGCCGAGACGCCGGCCACCCTGGTGGTCACGGGCGCCGCGGCGACCGCCCTGCTCGGCGCCTTCGTCAACGCCGTCCTGCTGCTCGACACCGCGACGTTCGATCAGATCCGGTTCTGGGATGTCGGCTCGCTGGCCGCGCCGGGCGCCCCCGGGCTCACGGCCACCTGGCCGTTCATCGTGGTCGGCATTCTGCTGGCGGTCAGCCTCGCCCGCCCGTTGAACGCCCTCGCCCTCGGCGAGGAGTCCGCCCGCGGGCTGGGCGTCCACCTGTTCCGAGCGCGGGCGGTCGGCGCGCTGGCCGTGGTCCTGCTGTGCGGGGCGGCGACCACCGCCGCCGGGCCGATCGCCTTCGTCGGCCTGGCCGTCCCGCACGCGGCGCGCGCGATCGCCGGACCGGACCACCGCTGGGTCCTGCCGTACTCCGGCCTGCTCGCCGCGATTCTGCTGATCGGGGCGGACCTGGTCGGTCGGGTCATCATCGCGCAGGGGGAGCTGCGGGTCGGGGTCGTCGCGGCGTTCGTCGGGGCGCCGGTCTTCATCGCGTTGTGTCGCCGCGCCCGGCTGGTCCAGCGGTGACGGGGCCCGTGCTCGACGGCCCGGCGACCGCGTCGGCGCGGTCGCCGGCGTCGGCGGGTGAGCCGCCCCGGCCGACCAGCCGCTACCGCGTCCTGCGCTTCGGCGGGGACGCCGTGTCGATGCGGATCTCCCCGCGGGCCGTGGCGGTCAGTGTCGGGCTCGGCGTGGTGGTGGTTGCGGGCCTCACCGCGCTGACCACGGGGGACTACCCGATCCCGGTCGGGGACGTGGTGCGCGCCCTGCTCGGGCACGCCGACGGCGGGACGGACTTCGTCGTCAACTCGCTGCGGCTGCCCCGTCTGGTCACCGGCCTGCTGGTCGGCGCCGGGCTGGCGCTGAGCGGATCGATCTTCCAGAGCGTGTCGGGCAACCTGCTCGGCAGCCCGGACATCCTCGGCTTCACCTTCGGCTCGGCGACCGGGGCGCTCGTCGTCCTGCTGGTGCTGCGCGGGAACGCGGCGCCGGCGTCGCTGGGCGCGGTCGTCGGCGGCCTGCTCACCGGCGTGCTGGTCTACGCGCTGTCCCGCCGGCACGGGCTGGCCGGGCAGCGCCTGGTCCTCATCGGGATCGCGGTCGGCGCGCTGCTCGCCGCGGTCAACTCCTATCTGATCACCCGGGCGACCCTGGCCGGCGCGGTGGCCGCCCAGGTGTGGCTGATCGGCAGCCTGAACAGCTGGGGCTGGGAACAGGTCTGGCCGCTGGCCGTCGCCCTGGTGGTGCTCGTGCCGGTCGCGCTTTACCACGGCCGGCGGCTGGCCTACCTGGAGATGGGCAGGGAGACCGCGCAGACGCTCGGGGTCGACGTCGAACGGACCCGGGTCATGCTGCTCGCGGTCGGGGCGGTGCTGGCCGCGACGGCGACGGCCGCCGCCGGGCCGGTCGGGTTCGTCGCGCTCACCGCGCCGCCGCTGGCCCGCCGGCTCACCGCCGCGGCGGCGCCGCCGCTGGTGACGACCGCGCTCGCGGGGGCCGCGCTGGTCGCCGTCAGCGACCTGGCGGCGCAGCGCCTGTCCGCCCCGGTCCAATTGCCGGTCGGGGTGGCGACCGGCGCCATCGGCGGGGTGTACCTCGCGGTGCTGCTGGTCCGGCAGCGGCGGGGGACGTGACGGCGCAGGCCGGCGCCGTGCCGCCCGGTCGCATGGGTTGACGGAGCGTGCAGACTTAGGTTAGCTATACCTAAATATCGGGCGGAGGACCGCCGCCCGCCTTCGCCGATCACACGGAAACGCGGGCATCTGATCAGCTGCCCCGCCCCGCGGCTCGCCAGCCCGGATGATCTGTTCGGACGACGCGGGCCCCAGCCCGGTCAGGAGACGGTGCGTGCGTGTGAACAGCTCGACGGGCAGCCGGCTGCTGTGGACGCGGCTGCGCGGGCTGCGGGGGGAGCTGACCCTCGGCGCGCTGGCGACGGTGGTCCAGCAGGGCGCGATGCTGGCCCTTCCCTGGTGCGTCCAGCGCGCCATCGACCACGGCATCACCGCGCGTTCGGTGCACGGCACGGTCACCTGGGTCGTTCCCACGGTGCTCTGGTCGCGGTGGCGTTCATGCTGGGCGGCGCCGGCGGCCTGTGGTGGTCGGGCCGGGCCGCGGCCCGCGTTGCCCACGGGCTGCGCGCCTCGATCGTCGAGCGGGTGGCCGCCTTCGACCGGCCCGCCCTCGCCTGCTACGGCCACGGTGACCTGACGATGCGGGTCACCCGGGACGTCGACCTGGTCCGGCTGTGGGTGCAGAGCCTGGCCATCTGGGTCCGGATCGTGGTGACCGTCGTCGTCGTGCTGCCCGCGTTCGCCTTACTCGACCCGTTGCTGCTGGTCATCGGGGTCGCCACGATCCCGCTGGTGGCATTGGCCAACGCCTACTTCCCCGGCCGGTTCGACGCGGCCAACACCAGCCTGTCCGAGGCGTTCGGCGCCCGGGCCGACGCGGTGGACGACTTGCTCTCCGCCAGCGCGGCGGTGCGCGGCCTCGGCGGCGAGTCGGCGCTGGTGCGCCGCCATCACGACCGTAGCGCCGTCCTCACCGACCACACGATGGCGACGGCGCGGATCTCGGCGGCCTGGTCGGCGGTCCCGCCGGCCGTCCCCCGCCTCGCGATCGCCGCGGGCCTCGCCATCGGGGGGACGGCCGCCCTGCACGGCGACCTCGCGGTCGGCGGCCTGGTCGCCTTCACCTCGTGGATGACAACTCTGACGCTGGCCGTCACGATCGCGGTCGATCTGCTGTCCTCGCGCGGCCAGGCCCGGGTCGCCGCCGCCCGGATCGCCGAGATCCTCGACACCCCGGTCAGCGACGACGACCCGGTGGACGCCGAGACTCCACCGGCGGGCGGCGCGCTGGTGGCCCGGCAGGTCACGGCGGTGCGCGACGCTCGGCGGGTGCTCGGCCCGGTCGACCTGCGCGTCGCTCCCGGGGAGTTCGTCGCGGTGACCGGCCCGACCGGCAGCGGCAAGACGACGCTCACCCGCCTGCTGTGCCGGCTGGAGGATCCGGCCGCGGGCTCGGTCAGCCTCGGTGGCGTGGACCTGCGGCGGGTCGCCCGCGTCGAACTGGCCGGCCGGATCGGTCTGGTGCCGCAGCGGCCGCTGATCCTGGCCGGGACGGTCGCGGACAACCTGCGCGTCGGCCGGCCGGCCGAGCTTGCCGCGCTGCGGGCCGCCTGCGAGATCGCCGTTGTCGACGGGTTCGTCGCGAGCCTGCCCGACGGCTACGACACGGAGCTGGGGGAACGCGGCGCGACGGTGTCCGGCGGCCAGGGCCAGCGCCTCGCCCTGGCCCGCGGCCTGCTCGGCCGGCCGGACGTGCTGATCCTCGACGACGTCACCGCGGCGGTGGACGCCGCGACCGTGGCGATCATCCTCGCCCGGCTGCGGGCGTGGGCACCCGGGGTCGCCCTCGTCGTGATCTCGCACCGTCCGTCGGTACTGGCCGCCGCCGACCGGGTGATCCGACTGGCGCCGGACGGCACCGCCACCGCCGCCAGTACCGCCACCGCCGGCGGGACGGTCACGGGCATCGGGGACGAGCGCAGCGTCGGGGTGGGAGGTTTCGGTGGCTGACATCCGGGTGCTGGCCGAGGAACCGTCGACGGCGGGGGTGTTCCGGCGCTTCTGGCCCTACCTGCGCCCACACCGGGGGATCATGTCCGCCGCGCTGGTGGCCAGCGTCGCCAGCACCGCCGCGGTGGTGGCGATCGCCGCGGCCATCGGCCAGGGCGTCGACGCGGTGACCGCCGGCGATCGGACCCGGCTGTGGTGGGCCGTCGCCCTGCTGGTCGGGGTGGTCCTGGCCCGACTCGTCCTGCTGCGATGGTCCGAGGTCCTGCTGTCCGAGGCCGGTGAACGGGCGATCCGCGGCCTGCGCGACCTCGTCGTCGAACGCCTCGCCCGGGCCCCGCTGCGCTTCATCGAGGCGCACCGCACCGGCGACCTGCTGCGCCGCTCGACCGGGGAGATCGCCGACCTGACGCTGTTCCTGCGCGACCAGTTGCCCAACCTGCTCGGCGTCGGGCTCACCGTGGCACTGACGACGGTGATGCTGCTGGTGTACTCGTGGCTGCTGTCGCTGCTGCTCATCGCCCTGTTCCTGCCGGCCGCGATCGCCGTGCTGGCCTGGTTCAACCGGGCCTCGCCGGCGACGTTCGGCCGGCAGGCGGCGGCCGACGCGGCGATGACCGCGACCTTCACCGAGTCGCTCACCGCGCAGGAGGCGCTGGTCGCGC
Organism: Candidatus Frankia alpina; assembly: GCF_902806485.1. Classification (GTDB taxonomy): domain Bacteria; phylum Actinomycetota; class Actinomycetes; order Frankiales; family Frankiaceae; genus Frankia; species Frankia alpina. The sequence continues at coordinate 18,991 of NZ_CADCWT010000009.1, forward strand.
CGGGGCGACCGGACGAATGGGTCCGGCGGTTCCGGGCCGACAACGACGAGCTGCTGGCGGCGAACGACCGGGCCCTCGCCGTCCAGGGTCGCCTGGAGGTGTTCGGGCTGCTCGAGGGCCTGGCGACGGCGGCGCTGCTGATGCTCAGCGTCTGGCTGGTGCGGGCGGATCAGCTCAGCGTCGGCACCGTCGTCGTGTTCGTGGTCGCGACGCGCAACCTGTTCGAAAGCATGCTCACCCTGTCGGGGCTCGCCGGGCAGGCCCAGCTCGCCCGGGTCGGCCTCGCCCGGCTCGTCGACCTGCTCGACGCGCTACCACCGGCCGACCCGCCACCGGCGTCGGCTCCCGACCTGCCCCCGCGCGGCGACCTGGTCGCCGAAAACCTGCGCTACGCCTACGCCGACGGGGCGGACGTGGTGTGCGGCGTGTCGGTCGCCTTCCCCACCGGGGACCGGGCGAGTCTGGCCGGTGTCACCGGCTCCGGCAAGACCACACTGGCGAAACTCCTCACCGGGCTGTACGAGCCGGACGTCGGCACGGTGCGCTACGGCGGGGTCGACCTGCGGACCGCGTCGCCGGAGCAGGTCCGCGCCCGCATCGTCCTCATCCCGCAGCAGGTCCACATCATCAGCGGCACGCTGGCCGAGAACCTGGCACTCACGCCGGGAGCGCCGGACCGCGCGGCGATGCAGCGCGCGGTCGAGCTGCTCGGCCTGACCGAGTGGGTCGCACGGCTACCCGGCGGGCTGGACGCGGACCTGGGGGCGCGCGGCGAACGGCTGTCCGCCGGTGAACGGCAGATCGTCGGGCTGCTGCGGGCCGCACTGGTCGACCCCTCGGTGCTGGTGCTCGACGAGGCCACCGCCGACCTCGACCCGGAGGTGGCCGGGCGCCTGGAGACCGCCGTCGACCGGCTCCGGTCGGGCCGGACGCTGATCGTGATCGCGCACCGCCCGGCCACCATCGAACGTCTGCCCAGGACCGTCCGGGTCGAGGCCGGTCGCCTGAGGTAGCCGACTGCCCGCCCCACGTGAGCTTGACTCTTTTCCTTCCGACAACGCTGTACTCGTAGCAAGAATTTAGGTAAACCTAACCTGAGTAACGCGATCTCAGGCCGCAGACCCGAGGAGACGGGAACCGCATGTCGACGAACCCGTTCGATGACGAAAACGGCAGCTTCTACGTCCTGGTCAACGCCGAGGGCCAGCATTCGCTCTGGCCAACCTTCGCGCCGGTTCCGGCCGGCTGGCGCACGGTGCACGAGGCCGCCAGCCGGTCGTCCTGCCTGGAGTACGTCGAGGCCAACTGGACGGACCTGCGCCCGGCCAGCCTGGTCGCCCGGATGGCGGCCGACCAGCCCGCCGAGGCCGCGGGGGAACGCCGCGACGGCGCCGAATCCGGCCTGCAACGATGACCGCCTCGCTGGGTTACCACGAGCGGACAGTGCCCTTCACCGGAGATCCGCTCGCGGCGGCGGCCCGCCTCGCGCGCGGCACCGAGGCGCCGTTCACCGTCTACGAGCGGGACGGCGAGTGGTGTTACGGCGCGGGAGCCCTGGCCGAGATCGTGCTGTCCTGGGACGAGATCCGCCACCGGTCCGGTGGCGGCTGGCGCGCCGAGCCGGTCGGCGGCGCCCCGCTGCGTGCCCTGGCCGGCGTGCTGGCGGGCATCCCGGTGGCGGGTTGGCGGGCGTACGGCTGGGCCGGCTTCGAGCTGGGCCCCCGCCTCGGGAGCCTGCTCGACCCGGGGTCGCCCGACCCGCTGGTGCACCTGATCATCTCCGCCCGGGAGGCGCGGCTGACGTCGACGGGGGCGGTGCTGCGCGCCGCGAACCCGGCCGACCTCGACCTGCTCGCCGAGGCGCTGGCCACCGCCGCCCGCACCGCGGCCGCCGACGTAGCCGGCGCCGACGTCGACGACGCGGCGAGAGAGCCGCGCCCGCCGGTGGACCTCGAACACGGTGCCGAGGACTACCGGGCGACCGTCGCCCGAGCCGTCGAGGACATCGGCGCCGGCCGGTTGTGCAAGGTGATCCTGTCTCGGGTCGTGCCGGTCGATGGCGAGATCGACCTGGTCGCGACGTACGAGCGGGGGCGGCGCGGGAACACGCCCGCCCGGTCCTTCCTGTTCGACCTCGGCGGCCTGCGGGCGACCGGTTTCAGCCCGGAGACCGTCGTCGAGGTCGCCGCGGACGGCCGGGTCTCCACCCAGCCGCTCGCCGGCACCGCCGCCCTCGACGGCGGGCGGGCCGACGGCGGCGCGGCCGACCAGGCCCGGCGGGAGGCGCTGCGCACTGACCCGAAGGAGATCTACGAGCACGCGGTGTCGGTCCAGGTCGCCCAGGAGGAGCTGCGGCCGGTGTGCCAACCGGGGACGCTCGTCGTCGACGAGTTCATGGCCGTGCTCGAACGGGGCAGCGTCCAGCATCTCGCGTCGCGGGTCAGCGGCCGGCTGGCCCTCGGCCACGACGGCTGGGACGCGCTGGCCGCGGTCTTCCCGGCGATCACGGCCACCGGCGTCCCGAAGGCCGCCGCGTTCGCCGCGATCAGGAGCTACGAGCCGGAGCCCCGCGGCCTCTACAGCGGCGCCGTGATCAGCGCCGACGCGGACGGGTCGCTCGACGCCGCCCTCGTGCTGCGCACGGCCTTCCAACGCGACGGTCGGACCTGGCTGCGCGCCGGCGCCGGCATCGTCGGCGCGTCGCGCCCGGAGCGGGAGCTGGAGGAGACCCGCGAGAAGCTGCGCAGCGTCAGCCGTTTCCTGGTGCCGGCGGTCGCACCGGCGGTGTCGGTGTCGGTGTCGGCGGCAGGCCCGCAGCGGGAGGCTCTGCGGCGCACCGTCGCCGAGCTGCTGGACGAGGACCCGGCCGACGTCGGCGACGAGGACAACCTGTTCGAACGAGGGCTGGAGTCGATCGCGCTGATCCACGCGGTCGGCGCCTGGCGGCGGGCCGGCCTGCAGGTCAACTTCGCCGAGCTGGCCGAGAACCCGACCCTCGACGCCTGGTTCAAGCTGCTGTCCGGCCGACCCGCGGCTGCCACACCGGCCGCGGAGGTGACCGCGACCGACGACCGGTCGCCGCTGCCGGCCGGGACGGGAGCGGACCGGCAGGACGCCGCGGCGGGCGAAGAGTTCCCGCTGGCGCTCATGCAGCACGCCTACTGGGTCGGGCGAGATCCCGGGCAGCCGCTCGGCGGCGTCGCCGCCCACCTCTACACCGAGTTCGACGGGCGGGGCCTCGAGCCGAACCGGTTGGCCGCCGCGATCGAGCGGCTCGTCGAGCGGCACGAGGCGCTGCGGACCCGGATCACCGACAACGGCGGCCAGGTCGTCGAGGCGCGGTCGGGCTGGCGCGGGCTGACTGTGCACAACCTGCGCGACTTCGACGAGGACGCCGCCGCGACCCGGCTCGCGGCCGTGCGCGCACGGCTGTCCCACCAGATGCTCGACATCGAACGCGGCGAGGTCCTCTCGACCGCGCTGAGCCTGCGGCCGGGCGGCACCACCCGGTTCCACCTCGACGTCGACATGGTCGCTGCGGACGCCGTCAGCTACCGCGTCCTGCTGGCCGACCTGGCGAACCTCTACGGTCGCCCCGACGAGGTGGCACCCGCCCCGGCCTACACCTACCGCCGTTACCGGGCCGAGCACACCGCGGGCCGGCGCGCGGCGGCCGAACGGTCCCGGCTGGCCTGGCGCGACCGCCTGCCCCGCCTGCCCGGGCCGCCCGAACTCGCGCTCGCGTCACCGCTGGCCGCCGTCGGCGGCGCGGCCGAACCCCGGGTGTCCCGGCGCCACTTCCGGCTGCCGGAGCAGGCCCGCGTCGCGCTGGGGCAGGCGGCCCACCGCCGCGGCATCACCCCGGCGATGGCCGTGGCGACCGCGTTCGCCGAGGTCCTCGGCGCCTGGAGCACCCAGTCGCGGTTCCTGCTGAACGTCCCCGTGTTCGACCGCGAGCAGGTGCATCCCGACGTCGACCGGGTGGTGGGCGACTTCACCAGCTCGGTGCTGTTGGAAATCGACCTCACCGACCGGGTCCCGTTCGTCGAGCGGGCCCGCCGGGTCCAGACCCGGCTGCACGCCGACGCCGCCCACGCCGGCTACTCCGGCGTCGAGATCCTGCGCGAGGCGGGCCGTCAGCGCGGCGAGCAGGTGCTGGCCCCGGTCGTGTTCACCAGCGCCCTGGGCCTCGGCGAGCTGTTCGATCCCGCGGTGCGCCGGGAGTTCGGCAACCCGGAGTGGATCATCTCGCAGGGACCGCAGGTCCTCCTCGACGCCCAGGTCACCGAGCTCGACGGGGGCCTGCTGGTCAACTGGGACGTCCGCGAGGACGCCTTCGCGCCCGGCGTCGTCGACGCGATGTTCACCGCCTTTGAACGGCTGGTGCGTGACCTGTCCGCCCCCGCGCCGGCCGTCGGCGATCCGGTCGACCACGACTCCCGCGGGGATGGTGCGATCTGGGACCGGCCCGTCGACGGGCTGCTCGGGGAGTCGGTGCGCGCGGTCCGCCGGCGCGTCGGCGCCGTCGGGGGGCCGGCGTCCACCCGCCTGCTCCACGAGGGGTTCTTCGCACTCGCCGAGCGTCGTCCCGACGCGCCGGCGCTGCTGTGGGGGGCGGGGGCCGAACCGGCCGGCTCGCTGTCCTACGGTGAGCTCGCCGCCCGGGCCAGGGCGGTGGCGGGCAGACTCGTCGCCCGCGGGGTGCGGCCGGGTGACCTGGTCGCCGTCAGCCTGCCCAAGGGGCCGGAGCAGGTCGTCGCCCTGCTCGGCGTGCTGGCGGCGGGTGCCGCCTACGTGCCGGTCGGGGTGGAACAGCCGCCCGCGCGGGTCGCCCGCATCGCGGCGACCGCCGGATTCAGCATTGTGCTCACCTCGTCGTCGCTCGCCTCGTCGTCGCAGACGCGGTGGCCCGACGGGGTGACCCCGCTGACCCTGGACGACCGTCCCGCCGAGTCCGGGCCCGACCGGCTCGTTCTCACCGCGGCGGACGACCCGGGCCGGCTGGACGCGGCGGCCTACGTGCTGTTCACCTCCGGTTCCACCGGTGCGCCGAAGGGGGTCGAGGTCGGGCACCGGGCGGCGATGAACACCGTCGACGACCTGACCGAGCGGCTCGGCCTGGGCCCCGAGGACCGGACGCTGGCCGTCTCCGCCCTCGACTTCGACCTGTCGGTCTTCGACCTGTTCGCGCCGCTGTCCGCCGGTGGCGCCGTGGTGCTGGTCGACGAGGACTCCCGGCGTGAGGCCGCCCGCTGGGTCGAGCTCGTCGCCGGACACCGAGTCACGGTCCTCAACTGCGTCCCGGCCGTGCTGGATCTGATCCTCGCCGCGGCCGGCGGCGGTCCGGGCGGCGCGGCCGGGCTCGGCGACAGCCTGCGGGCGGTGCTCCTCGGCGGCGACCGGGTCGGCGTCGACCTGCCGGCCCGGCTCGACGCGGCCGTTCCCGGCTGCCGGTTCCTGGGCCTCGGCGGCACGACCGAAACCGCGATCCATTCCACCCTGTGCGAGGTCGTCGGCGGCGGGCCGGTGCCGCCGTGGTGGCGGTCGGTGCCGTACGGGACCCCGCTGCGCAACGTGCGGCTCCGGGTCGTCGACGCCCTCGGCCGGGACTGCCCCGATCACGTCGCCGGCGAGCTGTGGATCGGCGGTGCCGGGGTCGCCCTCGGCTACCTGGGCGATCCCGACCGCACCGCCGACCGGTTCGTCACCCATGCGGGCGCCCGGTGGTACCGCACCGGCGGACCTGGCCCGCTACCTGCCCGACGGCACCGTCGAGTTCCTCGGCCGCCGTGACCACCAGGTCAAGATCCGCGGCTTCCGGGTCGAGCTGGGCGAGGTCGAGGCGGCGCTGCGGGCCCTGCCGGGGGTACGGGCCGGCGTCGTGGAGCTGACCGGCGGTGACGGCCGCCCGGCCGCGCTCGGGGCGCTCGTCGTCCTCGGCTCCGGCGCCGACCCGGCGGATGCGCCGCGAGCCGACGCGGGGGTCGAACCGGCGTCGATCCGCGCGGGCCTGCGTGATCTGCTGCCGCCGCAGATGGTGCCCGAGCGCGTCGTCGCGGTGGCCGAACTCCCGCTCAGTGCCAACGGGAAGATCGACCGGCGGGCCGCTGCCGCCCTGCTCCAACGGGAGTCCGGCGGTCCCCGGCCGCGGCCCTCAGCGCCGGGCTCCGACCTGGAAAGGATGATCCTGATGGTCTGGCGGGCGGTGCTGGGCGGCGGCGAGTTCGGGGTGACCGACGAGTTCTTTGCCCTCGGCGGCGACTCCGTGCTGGCCACCCGGGTCGTCGCCGGCCTGCGCGACGAGCTCGACACCGATGAGGTGTCCGTCCGCATGCTGTTCGGCGCGCCGACGGTGGCCGCGCTGGCACAGCGCATGCGCTGCGCCGAGACCGCACCAGGGCGGCTTGACCGCGTCGCGTCGATCGCCTGGGAGATCGCCGGTCTGCCCGACGACGAGGTCGCGCGGCTGGTCGACGGGTCCGACGCGGGCCTCGTGGCCGACGACGCCGGCACCGTCGGGGCCGAGCGATGAGCCACCCGTCGCTCACCGACCCGGCCGTGCCTGCCTCGCTCGCCGTGCCGGACCCGCCGGACGGGGCGGACGGCTGGGTGCCCTGGCCGGCCGAGTTCGCCCGCCGATACGCCGCCGAGGGCTACTGGCAGGGTGGGCCGCTCGGCGAGCGGCTGCGAGAGTGGGCCCGGCGGTATGGCCCGTCGACCGCGCTCGTCGCCGGGCCGCCGTCCCAGCCGGTCCGGCTCACCTTCGCCGAGCTCGACCGGGCCGTCGACGATCTGGCGGCCGGGCTGGCCGGGCTCGGCCTCGCCGCCGACGACCGCGTCCTGGTTCACCTGCCGAACCGGGTCGAGTTCGTGACGTTGCTGTTCGCGCTGCTGCGGCTGGGCGCGATCCCGGTGCTGGCGCTGCCCGCCCACCGCCGGGTCGAGATCGAGCACCTGGCCCGGCTGTCCGGCGCGGTGGCCTACGCGATCGCGGACACGTTCGAGGGTTTCGACCATCGCGCGCTCGCCGGGGAGATCGTGGCGGCGGTCCCGGCGGTGCGCCACGTGCTGGTGGCCGGCGACGCCGGGCCGTTCACCGGGATCGACGCGCTCACGGCAGCCGGCGCCACCGCCCGTGCCGGCCGACCGCCCGACCGGCCGGACCTCTCCGGCGTCCCAAACCTCTCCGGCATCCCGGACCCGGCCGGGATCGCGGTGCTGCTCATCTCGGGCGGCACGACCGGCAAGCCCAAGCTGATCCCGCGCACCCACCTCGACTACGCCTACAACGCCGACGCCAGCGCCCGGCTGTGCGGGCTGACCGGCGCGGACACCTATCTGGTCGCGCTGCCGGCCGCGCACAACTTCCCGCTGGCCTGCCCGGGCTCCTCGGTGCCCTCGGCGTCGGCGCGACGGTGGTCCTGGCGCCGTCGCCCAGCCCGGAGACCGCCTTCGAGCTGATCGCCCGCGAACGGGTGACGGTCACGGCGCTGGTGCCGGCGCTGGCCCGGATCTGGGTGGACGCCGCGGCGTGGGAACGCCCGGACACCACGAGCCTGCGCCTGTTCCAGGTCGGCGGCGCCCGGCTCGACGTCGAGCTCGCCCGGCGCATCCGGCCGACCCTCGGCGCCACTGTCCAGCAGGTGTTCGGCATGGCCGAGGGCCTGCTGAACTTCACCCGCCTCGATGACGGCGACGAGGTCGCCTGCACCACCCAGGGCCGGCCGCTCGCGGCGGCCGATGAGATCCGCATCGTCGATCGCGACGGGGCGGACGTCGCCCCGGGGAGCATCGGCGAACTGTGGACCCGCGGCCCCTACACGGCGCGCGGCTACCACCGGGCCGCCGAGCACAACACGACCGCGTTCAGTCCGGACGGCTTCTACCGCACCGGCGACCTGGTCCGGCTCACCGCGAGCGGCAACCTCGTTGTCGAGGGGCGGATCAAGGATGTGATCAACCGGGGTGGGGAGAACGTCTCTGCGAGCGAGCTCGAGGAGCATCTGCTCACCCATCCCGCGGTCGTCCAGGCGGCCGTCGTCGCGGCGGCGGACGAGTAGGTCGGCGAGAGCGTCCGCGCGGTGATCGTGCCGGTGCCGGGGGCGGCGGTGACCCTGCGCGCCCTCAAGACGTACCTGCGGGGTCGAGGGCTGGCCCGATTCATGCTCCCGGACCTGCTCACGGTCCTCGACGAGCTCCCTCTCACTTCCGTCGGCAAGATCGACAAGCGCGAGCTGCGCCGCCGCCTCGGCTAACGCCTCGCCGCGCCTCCCGTGCGAGCCCGTGCGAGCCCCGGGATATCCAGCCGCACCACCGAAGCCGCAACACCGGAAGGACGTGCACCGTGGCCAGTCCCGACTCCGCGCAGCGCAAGCGTGAGCTGCTCCGTCGCCGGTTGGCGGCACAGCGACTCACGCATGAGCCGGCGCTGGGCGGTGCCCGACGCCCGGCGCGGATCCCCGGTGTGGGCTACCCGGTCACTGCGGGTCAGCGCCGGATGTGGTTCCTGCAGCAACTGCGTCCCGGTAGCTCCGCCTACACGGTCTCGGCGGCGTTCGAACTGACCGGGCCGCTGGACGTCGGCGCGCTGCGCGGCGCTCTGCTCGCCGTCGCCCGCCGCCACGAGATCCTTCGCACCACCTACCGGGTCACCGCCGACGGCGGGCTCGAACAGGTCGTCCGCGACGATGTCACGCCCGCCTGGCTCAGCGTGGATGTGTCCGCCGAACCCGACGGGGACCATGAGTCGCGCGCCCGCCAGGTCGCACAGCGGGCCGCGCGCCGGCCGTTCGACCTGACCGCCGAGTCACCGTTGCGGGTCACCGTGCTGCGCCACGGACCGGACCGGCACACGCTCGCGCTGGCCGCCCACCACATCGCCTGGGACGACGCCTGCTGGGACGTCTTCTTCGGTGACCTGCTCACCGCCTACGACCGTCGCGGCACCGGCACCGGCGACCAGCCCGGCGTCCGCGCCGGGGGCCAGTTCCTCGACGCCGCCGCGCCGGACGCGGCCCGTCCCACCATGGGCGACCTGGCCTACTGGCGCCGACGGCTGACCCCGCCGGCCGAACCGGTGCGCCTGCCCGTCGCGGCCGACGACACCCCGGGCGGCGGCGGCGAGCCCGACGCGGGCCGGCAGGCCGTCCACCGGGCGTCCCCCGACCTGGCCGGTGAGGTCCGGGCGTTCGCCGCCCGACACGGCGCGACGCCGTTCATGGTGCTGCTCGCCGCCTACGGCGCCCTGCTGCACCGGGTCACCGGTGCTACCGTCGGCTCGCCGGTGGTCAACCGGGACCGCGCGGAAACCGACGGCGTTCTCGGCTACTTCGGCAACACCGTCTGCCTGCGGCTGGCGGTCGGACCGGCCGACACGTTCACCGACCTGCTCGAGCGGACCCGGGAGGTGTGCCGGGGCGCGTTCGCCCACGCCGACGTCGACCTCGCCGACGTCGTCCGCAACCTCAACCCGGATCGCGCCGACGGCGTCTCCAGCCTGTTCGCGACGATGTTCGCCGTCCGCGCTCCGGCCGCTGCCGCGCTGCACGGCCGGGACCTGCGCGGCGAACGTCGCCCGGCGCACAACGGCACCGCCCAGTTCCCGCTGACGGTCGTGGCCGAGCTCGGCGGCGACGGCGGCGGCCTCGACACGCTCGAACTGGAGACGACCTACCAGGTCGGCGCGGTGTCGCCGCCGTTCGCGCAGGCCGTCGGCCCGCGCCTGGAACGGCTGCTGGCGGCGGCGCTGGCCCGGCCGGACGCGCCGATCGGCGCCGCCGATCTGCTCACCGGCGCGGAACGCGAGCGCGTCCTGACCGCCTGGAACGACACCGCCTGGAACGACACCGCCGGGCCCAGCCCGGCCGGCCCGTGGACGGCGCTGTTCGCCGCCCGGGCCGAGGCCGCCCCGCAGCGTACGGCGCTGGTCACCACGGCGGGGACGGTGACCTACGGCGAACTCGCCGTCCGGGCCGACGCCTTCGCTCGGGTCCTGGCCGGCCGCGGAGTCGGGCCGGGAACCGTCGTCGGCGTCGCGCTGCCCCGCTCGGCCGACCTGGTCGTGGCGCTGGCCGGCACCGGCCGCGCCGGCGCCGCCTACCTTCCCATCGACCCCGACCACCCGGCCGACCGGATCAGTTTCATGATCGAGGACGCGTCCCCGGCGGTCGTGGTGACCACGCGCGCGCTCGCCGCGCGACTCCCGTTCGCACCCGGCACCGGCCTGCTGCTGATCGACGAACTCGAACTCGGATCCGGATCCGAGCCGGTCGCGGTCGCGACCGAAGCCTGGCCGCCGGCCGTCGATCCGGACAGCCCGGTGTACCTGATCTACACGTCGGGTTCGACCGGGCGGCCCAAGGGCGTCGTCGTCGGCCACCGGGCGCTGACGAACTTTCTGGCGTCGATCGTCGAGGCCGTCGGCATCACCCCGGCGGACCGGCTGCTCGCCGCGACGACGCTGGCCTTCGACCCGAGTACCGTCGAGCTGCTCGCGCCGCTGACCGTCGGCGCGTCGATCCACCTCGCCGAGGGCGACCAGGGCCGCGATCCGGCGGCGCTGGCCGGGTTGCTGGGCGGGGGCGCGGTCACGTTGGCGCAGGCGACCCCGTCGCGCTGGCGTTCCATCCTCGATGCGAGCCCGGGGCCCTACCCGGCGGTACGCGCCCTGAGCGGCGGCGAGCCGCTGCCGCCCGACCTCGCCCGGGAGCTGCTCACCCGCGCGGACAGCCTGACCAACCTGTACGGGCCGACGGAGACGACGGTCTGGGTGACGACGAGCCGGGTGCGCGCCGCCGAGACCGCCGGGGACCGGCTGACCATCGGCCGGCCGTTGCGCAACACCCGCGCCTATGTCCTGGACGGCGCGCTCATGCCGGTGCCGGCCGGGGTCGGCGGCGAGCTGTACCTCGCCGGCGACTGCGTCGCCCACGGCTACCTGCACCGGCCGGCGCTGACCGCGTCCCGGTACGTCGCCAGCCCGTTCGCCGCTGGCGAGCGGATGTACCGCACCGGCGACCTGGCGCGCTGGACCGCCACCGGCGAGCTCGTCGTCGCTGGCCGTTCCGACGACCAGGTCAAGGTCCGCGGTGTGCGGATCGAACCCGGCGAGATCGAGGCGGTGCTCGAAGGCCGCCCGGGCGTCGGGCGTTGCGCCGTCGTCGTCCGCGCGGACGGCCCGGCCGGGCCGGCGCTGGTCGCCTACATCGTTCCGGCGGCCGGCGCCGCCACCAAGCCGGCGGACCCGGCGGACCCGGCGGACTTGGCGGATCTGGCGGGCAGCAGGGCGCTCGTCGGCGAGTTGCGGGCGCACGCGGCAAGTGTCCTGCCCCGTGCCCTGGTGCCGGCGGCTTTCGTGACGTTGCCCGCGCTGCCCACCACCCCCGCCGGCAAGCTCGACCGTCGGGCGCTGCCCGCGCCCGACTTCGCCGCCGCCACCCGGCCCGGCCGGGCCCCGGCGACCCGGGCCGAGACGGTTCTGCGGGACGTGTTCGCCGAGGTGCTCGGCCAGCCGGGCGTCGGCGTCGACGACTCGTTCTTCCACCTCGGCGGCGACAGCATCCTGGCCTTCGCCGTGGTCACCCGGGCGGCCGCCGCCGGGGTCACCGTCGCGCTGGCCGATGTGTTCGCCAGCCCGACCGTCGCCGGCCTGGCCGCCGCCGCACAGGTGGCCGCGACCGCGCAGCCCGCCGTCGAACTGCCCGTCGACCCGGAGGACCTGGCACGCTGGCGGGCCCGGCTGCCGGCGCTGCACGAGGTGTGGCCGCTGTCGCCGGCGCAGGCGGGGCTGCTGTTCCACCGGCTGCTCGACGGCGACGACACGCCCGACATCTATGTCATCCAGTTCGTCCTGGACCTCGCGGGGGAGAAGCTCGAACCCGAGCGCCTGCGGGCGGCGTCACGGGCCCTGATCGCCTGGCACGCCGTCCTGCGTGCCGCCGTCCTGTCCGACGGCCGCGAGCCGGCCCAGGTGATCCTGCCCGTGGTCGAGCCGCCGTGGACCATCGTCGGCCTGTCCGCCTGGCCGGCCGCCGAGGCGGCGGCCGAGACGAGCCGACTGGTCGAGGCCGACCGGGCCGTGCGGTTCGACCTGGCGGCCCCACCGCTCATCCGGTTCCTGTGGATCCGCACCGGGGCGAACAGCGCCCGGCTGGCGGTCTGTGCCCATCACATCGTCGTCGACGGCTGGTCGCTGCCGCTGGTGCTGCGTGAGCTGTTCACCCTGGCAGCCGGCGCCGACGCCGACGTGGCTGCGTCGCGGCTGCCCGCCGTCCGCCCGTACGCGGACCATCTGCGCTGGCTGCGGACCCGGGACTCCGACGCGGCGCGGGCGGCCTGGCGGGCGGAACTCGCCGGCGTCGAGGGTCCGACCCTGCTCGCCGGCGGCGGGCACCGGATCTCGTCGGCGGCGGGAGCGGCGGGGACGGTTGGAGCCGGCCGGCCGGCCGGCGCGGCCGCCGTCGACCGGGAGGTCGGCCCGGCGCTGACGGCCCGGCTGGCCGCGTTCGGCCGCGAGCGCGGTGTGACGCTGAGTACCGTCCTGCGGGCGGCCCACGCGGTGCTGCTCGCCCGGGCAGTCGGCCGCGACGACGTGGTCTTCGGCACCGTGACGTCCGGCCGGTCGCCGGAGCTGCCCGGGGTCGATTCCATGATCGGCATGTTCGTCACCACCGTGCCTGTCCGTGTCACGGTGCGCGCCGACGGCACGTTCGTCGAGCTGGCGGCGGCGGTCCAGGCCGCCCAGGGCGCGCTGTTCGCCCATCATCACCTCGGCCTCGCCGAGATCCAGGCGCTGGCCGGCGGCGGGGACCTGTTCGACACGCTGCTCGTCGTCGAGTCCTACCCGTTCGACACCTCGGCGCTGATCCCCCCGGGTGGGCCCCGCCTGGTCGGCATCGACGGACACGACGCCACCAACTACGCGCTCACCATCCGGGTGATCCCCGGCGAGCGGCTGCGGCTGACCTTCGGCTACCAGCGTGACGTCCTCGACGACGCGACCGTCGCGGGCCTCGCCGACCGCCTGCTCGCCCTGCTGGCGCAGATCGCCGCCGACCCGGACCGGCCCGTCGGTGCCCTCGACGCCGTGCCCGTGGCCGAGCGCGAGCGGGCCGACCTCCAGCCCGCCCCCCAAGCCGCCTACGCCGTCGATGCCGCCTACGCCGTCGATGCCGCCTACGCCGTCGATGCGGTCAGCGCGGGCGACTCCGTCGGCGTGCCGGGCACCCTGCCCGAGCTGTTCGAGGCGCAGGTCCGCCGCGCGCCGTCGGCGGTGGCGCTGCGCTGGCGTGACGTCGAGCTCACCTATGCCGAGCTCGACGCGCGGGCCAACCAGCTCGCGCGCCTGCTCGCCCGGCGCGGGGTGGGGCCGGAGTCGCTCGTGGCGGTCGCGCTGCCCCGATCGGCCGACCTCGTCGTCGCCCTGCTCGCCGTGCAGAAGGCCGGCGGCGCCTGCCTGCCCGTCGATCCGACGTACCCGGCGGAGCGGATCGCGTTCATGCTGCGCGACGCGGCGCCGGTGCGCGCGGTGACGACCGTCGCCGGCCGCGCGACGCTGCCCGCGGGCGTCGGGGTGCCGCTGATCGCGCTGGACGACCCGCTGGTCGTCGCCGCGCTGGCCGACCAGCCGCCCACGGCGCCGGACCCGGACGGCCGGGCGCGCCCGGACAACCTCGCCTACGTCATCTACGCCTCCGGCTCGACCGGCCGGCCCAAGGGCACCGGAGTCCCGCACCGCAACGTGGTGCGCCTGTTCGACGACACCCGGTCCTGGTTCCGGTTCGACGCCACCGACGTCTGGACGCTGTTCCACTCGGCGTCGTTCGACTTCTCCGTCTGGGAGCTGTGGGGTCCGCTGCTGCACGGCGGCCGGCTCGTCGTCGTCGACCACGAGGTCTCCCGTTCGCCGGAGCAGTTCCGCGAGCTGCTGGCCCGGGAGTCCGTCACCGTCCTCAACCAGACCCCGTCCGCGTTCGGCGCGCGACCGGGACGGCGGCCCGTCCGACCTCGACCTCCGGTTGGTGATCTTCGGCGGTGAGGCGCTGGACACCGGCCGGCTGACCGGGTGGTACGAGCGGCACCCCGACGACGCGCCGCGGCTGGTCAACATGTACGGGATTACCGAGACCAGGGTGCATGTCACCTACCTGCCGCTGGACCGGGCCGCCGCCGCGGGCGCCGCCGCCGCCGACGGCGCGGGCGCGGGCGCGGGCCGCGGGACGATCGGCGAGCCGATCCCCGGCCTGCGCACCCGACTGCTCGACCGTCACCTCACCCCGGTGCCACCCGGGATGCCGGGGGAGATCTACGTCAGCGGCGCCCAGCTCGCCCGCGGCTACCTGGGTCGCCCTGGTCTGACCGCCACCCGCTTCGTCGCCGACCCCTACGGCGACCTCGGTGACCGGATGTACCGCACGGGCGACCTGGCCCGGGTCGCCGCCGACGGCTCGCTGGAATACCTTGGCCGGGCCGACGACCAGGTCAAGATCCGAGGCTTCCGGATCGAGCCGGGTGAAATCGAGGCGGTCCTGGCCGCCGACCCGACGGTGCGCCACGCCGTCGTCATCGCCCGCGCGGACGACGCCGGCCGGCAGCGGCTCGTCGCCTACATCGTCCCGAGCGGGTCCGGCGTCGACGGGCCGGCGCTGCGCGCCCGGGTCGCGGCGGCGCTGCCCGACTTCATGGTCCCTGCGGCGGTCGTCGTGCTGGAGGCGCTGCCGCTAACCGGGAACGGCAAGCTCGACCGGGCCGCGCTGCCCGCCCCCGACCTCGGCGTCTCGATGTCGGCCCGGACCGGCCGCACGGACCTCGAACGCGTGCTGTGCGCGGTGTTCGCCGTCGTGCTGGGGGTCGACCGGGTCGGCATCGACGACGACTTCCTCGCCCTCGGCGGCGACAGCATCATCGCGATTCAGCTCGTCAACCGGGCCCGCCGGGAAGGCGTCCGGGTCACCCCGCGCGAGGTCTTCGTCCAGCGGACACCGGCCGCGCTCGCGGCCCTCGTCGCCGCCCGCGCCGACCCCCAGCCGGTACCGGCTGACGCTGCGGTCGCGACCACCTCGGCCATCCCGGGCACGGCGGGCGTCGGGGTGCTGGCCCCGCTGCCGATCGTCGCCCGACTCGCCGAGTGGGGTGGCCAGATCCGGCGCTTCAACCAGGCGTTCCTCGCCCGCACGCCGGCCGGCGTCGACGAGGCGAGCCTGCGGGCGGCGCTGGCCGCGGTCCTCGCGCACCACGACGGCCTGCGCGCCCGCCTGCTGCGTCCCGCCCCGCAGGTGTGGCTGCTCCAGCTCGACCCGGCCGACCCGGCCGACGCCGAGCTGCTCGTCCGCATCGACGTCGCCGGGCTCGACCCGGCGGCACTGCGCGCGGTGATCGCGGCCGCGTCGGGTTCGGCGGCCGGTCACCTCGACCCCGACGCCGGGGCCATGCTCCGCGCGGTCTGGCTCGACGCCGGCCCGACCGAGCCGGGCCGGCTGGTGATCGTGGCCCACCACCTCGTCGTGGACGGCGTGTCGTGGCGGATCCTGCTGGCCGACCTCGCCGACGCGCACGTGGCGGTGCGCGCCGGGCGCCGGCCCGTCCTCGACCCGGTCGGCACCTCGCTGCGCGCCTTCAGCCGGGTCTTCGGGGAACGTGCCGCCGACCCCGCCCGGCTCGGCGAGCTGAGTCACTGGCTGGAGACCCTCGGGCCGGGCGGGCGCCCGTTCGCCGAGCCGCCCCGCCCGCTCGCCGACCCCACAGCGGCCCCGCTCGGGCCGGCCGCCGTCGGCACGGTCGCCGACACCGGGCGCCTGCGCGTCGAGTTGCCGGCCATGACCACGACGGCCCTGCTCACCGGCGTGCCGGCCGCGACCGGCGCCGAGATCACCGACGTGCTGCTCGCGGGCCTGCGTCACGCCATCCCGCCGCGGCCGGCCACCGGCAGCGCCGACAGCGACCTTCTCGTCGACCTGGAGCGGCACGGGCGGGAGGAGATCGTTCCCGGGGTCGACCTCGCCCGGACGGTCGGCTGGTTCACCAGCATCGCCCCGGTGCGGCTCGCCCCGCCCCGGGCGCGGCCGCGGGCGACGCTGCCCGACGTCACGGCCGCGCTGCGCGCGACGCCCGAGGGCGGCATCGGCTTCGGCATGCTGCGCCACGCCAATCCGCTGACCGGTCCCGTCCTCGCCCGCGCCGGGCAGCCCCAGGTGCTGTTCAACTATCTGGGCCGGTTCGGCGCCGACCGGCGCGCCGACTGGGGTCCGGCCGACGAGTTCGACGCGCTCGCCGCCGAACCGGACCCCGGCCTCGGCGTCGGATACCCGCTGACCGTCGACGTCGTCAGCGTCGAATCCGCCGACGGCCCGCGGCTGCGCGCCACCTTCACCTACCTGACGGCCACGATGTCGGCGGACGAGGCCGCCCGCATCGCCGAGGCGTTCCTTGACGCCCTGCGGGACCTGGTCGCCGACACGCTCCCGCCCGCGGCACCGCCGGCACCCCGGCCGCCGGCCGAACTGCTCACGCTGTCGGCCGCCGAGACGGACCTGATCGCCCGAGCCTTTCCGGCGCCGGTCGAGGAGGTCTGGCCGCTCTCTCCGTTGCAGGAGGGCCTGCACTTCCATTCGGTGCTCGACCGGAGCAGCGACGCCTACACCGCCCAGTTCTCCCTGGATTTCGGCCATCGGCTCGATGCCGACCAGCTGCGGCGGGCCACCGTGACCCTGATGGCCCGCAACCCGACGCTGCGCGCCGGTTTCCTCAGCGACGGCCTGTACCGGCCGGTGCAGCTCATCGCGGTTGAACTGGCCGCGCCGGTCGAGGAGATCGACCTGACCGCGCTGGCCGAGCCGCAGCGCACGGCCCGCGCCGAGCGGATCGCGGCCGACGAGCGGGGGGCGTCCCTTCGACCTCGCCCACCCCCCGCTGTTCCGCCTGCTCCTTATCCACCTGGCCGACGGCCACGACCGGCTCGTCATCAACCGGCAGGTGCTGCTGTGGGACGGCTGGTCGGGTGCGCTCGTCGTCGAGGGGCTGCTCGGGCTGTACGCCGCCGACGGCGAGGACGCCGCCCCGGCGGCGGCCGGCTCGTTCCGGGACTACCTGCTCTGGCTGCGCGAGTGGGACACCGCCGCGGCGGTGCAGGCCTGGCGCTCGGCGCTGGCCGGTCTCGACGGCCCGACGCTGGTGGTGCCGGCCGCGCGGGGACTGCCGCCGGTCGCGCCGGCGCGGATCACCGTCGAGCTGCCCGAGGCCACGGCGAGCGCGCTGCGGGCGGCCTCCCGGGCCCACGGTGTCACCCTGAACACGATCTTCAACGCCGCGCTGGCGCTGGTGCTGGCGGCCACGACCGGTTCGGACGACGTCGTGTTCGGCACGACCGTCGCCGGCCGCCCGACCGAGCTCGACGGGATGGACGAGGTCATCGGCCTGTTCCTGAACACCGTCTCCGTCCGGGTCCGCCTCGACCCGCGGGAGACGGTCGGGGAGCTGCTGCGCCGCGTCGCCGCCGACCGCCTCGACCTGCTCGACCACGAGTACCTCGGGCTCGGCGAGATCCAGCGGGCACCCGGTGCTGTTCGACACGCTCTACGTCCTGCAGAACTTCATCGACGAGGTGGCGAACGACCAGACCAGCGCCCGCCATGGGATCATCGGCGGCAGCAGCCTCGACCACACCCACTATCCGCTGACGTTCGTGCTGTTCCCCGGTGCGCGGATCACCGTCCGCCTGGAGCACCGCCCGGACGTCGTCGCGCCGGGCTTGGCCGAGGGGCTGTTCGCCCGGCTCCTGGCCATGGTCGGCTCGCTGGTCGCCCACCTCGACGCGCCGGTGGGCTCCCTTGACCCGCTGCTGCCGGCCGAGCGGGCGCGGCTGGACCGGGTGGCGTCCCCGCCGCTGCCGATCGGCACGGACAGCATCGCCGACCTGCTCGCCGCGCGGGCCGCGCGCAGCGGCGAGTCGGTCGCGCTGGTCCTCGGCGAGCAGCGGCTGACCTACCGCGACCTCGACGCCTGGGTGAACCGCCTGGCGCGGCTGCTGATCGCCCGCGGCGCCGGCCCGGAGACGGCGGTGGCGCTCGGCCTCGGCCGGACGGTCGACATGGTCGTCGCGCTGTTCGCCGTTCTGCGCACCGGCGTCGCCTACCTGCCGCTCGAGCTGGATCATCCGCCGGCACGGCTGATGGAGATGGTGGCCGACGCAGGGGCCGCGTTGCTGGTCACGACCCGGGCGACCGGCCGCTACCTGGCCGCGGGCTCGCAGGCGCCTGGTACGCCCGACACGCCTGGCACATCGGGGGCCCTCGGCGGCCCGACCTGGCTCGCGCTGGACACCGACGCCGTCGTCGCTGAGCTGGCCGCGACCCCGGCCGGCCCGCTGACGGACGCGGAGCTCGGCGTCTTCGCCCGCGACCGCGCGGACCGCCTCGACCACCCGGCGTACGTGATCTACACGTCGGGTTCGGCCGGGCGGCCCAAGGGCGTCGTCACGCCCTACCGCGGGCTGACGAACATGTGGCTCAACCACCGGGACGAGATCTTCACCCCGACGGTGGCGGCGGCCGGGGGCCGACGGCTGCGGATCGCGCACACCGTCTCCTTCGCCTTCGACATGTCGTGGGAGGAACTGCTCTGGCTCGTCGAGGGCCACGAGGTGCACGTCTGCGACGAGAACCTCCGCCGGGACACCGAGGGGCTTGTCGCCTACTGCGACCGCCACCGGATCGACGTCGTCAACGTCACCCCGACCTACGCGGCCCACCTGTTCGAGGCCGGGCCCGACCCCGACGGCGACCCCGGGGAGGGGCACCGGCACCGGCCGGCCCTGGTCATGCTGGGCGGCGAGGCCGTGCCCGACTCCCTCTGGACCCGGCTGCGGACCACCGACGCCACCGCCGGCTACAACCTGTACGGGCCGACCGAGTACACGATCAACACCCTCGGCGCCGCGACGGCCGACAGCCCGACCCCGACCGTCGGGCGGCCGATCCGCAACACCTCCGTCCACGTGCTCGACCGCTGGTTGCGCCCGGTCCCGGACGGAGTGGCCGGCGAGCTGTACATCTCCGGCGACGGCCTGGCCCGCGGCTACCTCGACCAGCCGGGCCTGACCGCGACCCGCTTCGTCGCCGACCCGCTGAGTCCCGGCGGGCGGATGTACCGCACCGGCGACCTGGTGATCCGCCGGCCCGACGACGGCAACCTCGACTTCCTCGGCCGCACCGACGACCAGGTCAAGATCCGCGGCCATCGGATCGAGCTCGGCGAGGTCACCGCCGCCCTCGACGGGCACGAGGCGGTCAGCCAGTCCGCCGTGATCGCGGCGGCGGACCCCACGACGCCGGGCGCGAAGCGGCTCGTCGCCTACGTCGTGCCGGCCGAGCCCTCGGCCGCCGAGGTCGCTGCCACCGAGTCCGAGCAGGTCGGCGAGTGGCGTCAGATCTACAGCGACGAGTACGAGCGGATTCCGACCGCCGCGCTCGTCGAGGACTTCGCCGGCTGGGACTCCAGCTACGACGGGCAGCCGATCCCGCTGGAGCACATGCGCCAGTGGCGGGCGGCCACCGTCGACCGGGTCCGGGCGCTCGCGCCCCGCCGCGTGCTGGAGATCGGCGTCGGCACCGGCCTGCTGCTCGGCCCGCTCGCGCCGGAGTGCGAGGCGTACTGGGGGAGCGACTTCGCCGCCCCGGTCATCGCGAAGCTGCGCGCAGAGCTCGCCACCGACCCGGCGCGCTTCGGCCGGGTCGAGCTGCGCCACCAACCGGCCCACGTCATCGACGGGCTGCCCACCGGCTACTTCGACACGATCGTCATCAACTCGGTGATCCAGTACTTCCCGAGCGCCGACTACCTGCGCACGGTGCTGCTCGGCGCGCTCGACCTGCTGGTCCCGGGCGGATCGCTGCTCGTCGGCGACGTCCGTGACCTGGGCCGGCTGCGAGTGTTCCACACCGCGATCGAGCTCGCCCGGTCCGGTGCCGGTGCCGGTGCCGACCCGGCCCGGCTCGCGGCGGCCGTCGACCGGCGCCTGCTGTTGGAGAAGGAACTCGTCGTCGCGCCCGCGTTCTTCCACGCCCTGGCCGCCGACGCCGGCGCCGAGGTGTGCGTGCGGGTCAAGCGGGGTCGCCACCGCAACGAACTCACCCGGCACCGCTACGACGTCGTGCTGCGCCGCGCGTCGGCGGACCGCCCGACCCCGACCTCGACTCCGGCCGGCGCCGGTGCCGATCTCCGTCTGAGCTGGGGGGCTGATGTACGCAGCCTCGACGAGCTCGGTGCGATCGTCGGCGCCCGCCGGCCGGCCCGGTTGCGCCTGAGCGCCGTCCCCGACGCCCGCATCGCCGCCGAACTCACCGCGGTCGCCGCCGCCAGTGACTCGACAGCCACCCGCGGTGGCTCCATCGCCGCCGGCGGCTCGGCCGCCGGGGCCGAGGCGCAGGCCGGCACCGTCGAGCCCGAGGACATCTACGCCCTGGCCGACACCCTCGGTTACGAGGCAGCCCTCGCGCCGCGGCCCGACGACCCCGGGCTGCTCGACGCCGTGCTCGTGCGCGGCTCGGGGACCACGGCACTCCCGGTCGTCGCCCCCGGCGACTTCGGCTTCCGGCCGGGCGACCGGGTGGGCGACCGGGTGGCGCCCACGAACGACCCGACGGCCGCCCGGGCCGCGGGGGCGCTGGTCACGCGCCTGCGCACTGACCTTTCGGCGGTGCTTGCGGACTACCTGGTGCCCGGCGGCGTTCGTGCCGCTGCCGGCGATCCCCCGCAACGCCAACGGCAAGCTCGACGTGTCCGCCCTGCCGCCGGCCGAGCCGGTGGCGGCGGCGAGTTCCGGCCGGGCGCCGGCCACGCGGCTGGAACGCACCCTGGCCGAGCTGTTCGCCGACGTTCTCGGCCTGCCCGAGGTCGGGGCAGAGGACAACTTCTTCGCCCTGGGCGGCCATTCCCTGCTCGCGACCCGCGTGGTCAGCCGGGCCCGGGGTGCGCTCGAGGTCGACCTGGCCATCCGCGACCTGTTCGACGCACCGACGGTGGAGGCGCTGGCGGCACGACTGGCCGACCGCGTCAAGGCCGCGCCAACCGCCGGACGTCCGGCGCTGGTCGCGGGGGAGCGGCCCGAACGGATCCCGCTCTCGCCGGCGCAGCGTCGGCTGTGGTTCGTCGAGGCGCTGGCCGGCGGGAGCGACGCCTACAACTATCCGATCGCGTTCCGCGTCGGCGCCCGCCTCGACGTCGACGCGCTGCGCGCCGCCGTCATCGACCTGCTCGGGCGGCACGAGGTTCTGCGGACGGTCGTCGCCGCCGTCGACGGCCAGCCTTACCAGCGGATCCTCGACCCGGCCGCGGTAACGCCCGCCGTCGACGTCGTCGAGTGTGCCCCCGACGAGGTGACCGGTCGGATCACCCAGGTGGCCGCCCGCCCGTTCGACCTTGCCGCGCAGGCGCCGCTGCGGCTGACCGTGCTGCGCGGCCCCGATGACGACGTTCTGGTCGTCGTCCTGCACCACATCGCGACCGACGAATGGTCGGACCGGCCGTTCCTGCTCGACCTCGACGCGGCCTACGCCGCCCGCCGCGCCGGGCACGCGCCGGAGTGGGCGCCGCTGGCGGTGCAGTACGCCGACTACACGCTCTGGCAGCGCGACCTGCTCGGCGATCCGGCCGACGAGGGCAGCCCGGCCGCCCGCCAGCTCGCCTTCTGGCGCGACGCCCTGCGGGGGCTGGCCGACGAGATCGTGCTGCCGCTGGACCGGCCGCGCCCCGCCGTCCGCGACGGCGTCTCGGGGCGGGCGGTCCGGGTCCTGCCCGGATCGGTCGCGACCGGGCTGCGGGCGCTGTGCGCGGCGACCGGGACTTCCATGTCGATGCTCGCCCACGCGGCGATCGCGACCCTGCTGCACCGGTTGGGTTCCGGCGACGACATCCCGATCGGCGTGCCCATCTCCGGTCGGACCGACGACGCACTCGAAGGGCTGGTCGGCTTCCTGGTCAACACCCTGGTGATCCGGTCCGACCTGGCCGGTGACCCGACGTTCCGGGACCTGCTGGGCCGGACCCGCCGCACGGACCTGGCCGCCTTCGACCACCAGGACCTCCCGTTCTCCGACGTGGTCGCGGCGGTCAACCCGCGCCGGACGCCGGGGGTCAACCCGCTGTTCCAGGTGATGGCCGGCTACCACCATCTGGCCGACGACGACCGCGAGCTGTTCGGCGGCCCGGTGACCTGGATCAACCTCGAGGTCGGGGCGGCCAAGTTCGACCTGGACGTGACGTTCGTCGACCGGGCCGCGCGGGGCGAGATCACCATGCTGGTCGATTTCGCCACCGACGTCATCTCCCCGGCCGGCGGCGCCCGGCTGGCCGACCGGCTGCTCCGCCTGCTGGCCGAGATCGTCCGTGACCCCGACGGACCGGTGAACCGGCTGGAGATCTCCGACGCCGAGGAGCGGGTGGCCGCCCTGCGCGCGGCCACCGGCCCGCAGCGGGCGCTGCCGGGACCGGGGACGACCGTGGTGGACCTGCTCGCCCGGGCCGTGGCCGCGAATCCCGACCGGATCGCGCTGGTCACCGCCGGCGGCCGGACGACCTACGCCGAGCTCGCGGGGGAGGTGGACCGGATCGCGGGCCGCCTGTCCCGGCTGGGCGCCGGCCCGGAAGCGGTGGTGGCGCTCGCCCTGCCCAGGGCGCTGACGGTGCCGGCGATCTTCGGCGTGCTGGCGGCGGGCGCGAGCTACCTGCCGATCGACGTCGAGCAGCCGGCCGACCGGCTCGCGTTCCTGCTGGCCGACGCGGCCCCGACCGCCGTCCTCACCACCCGGGCCGTCGCCGACCGGCTACCGGCCGTCCCCGCGCCCGTCCTACCGCTCGACGATCCGGCGTTCGACGATGCGGACCTCAGCGGTCCGGCCGGTCCCGCGGCCGCTCGGCCGGACCCGGTCGGCGCGGCCAGCGTGATCTACACCTCGGGGTCGACCGGCATCCCGAAGGCGGTCGTCGGCACCCACCGGGGCCTGGTCAACCTGTTCGCCTCGCACACGGTCGACCTCATCGCCCCTACCGAGCGCGCCGCTGGCCCCGCCCGGGATCCGCAGCGGGTTCTGCACGCCGCCTCCTTCAGCTTCGACGGATCGTGGGAGCCGTTGCTGTGGCTGCTGGCCGGGCACGAGGTCCATGTCGTCGACGAGCGGATCGCCCGGGATGCGGCCGCGCTCGTCGAGTACATCGAGCGGGTCCGCATCGACGTGCTCGACCTGACTCCGACCTACCTCCAGGAGCTGATGAGCCAGGGGTTCCTCCGCGCGGGCGGCCACCGGCCGGGCGTGCTGCTCGTCGGGGGTGAGGCCACCCCGGCGCCGCTGTGGGAGCGGCTGCGCGCGATCCCCGCAATGGTGGCGCACGACCTGTACGGGCCCACCGAGTACTCGGTCGACGCCTACGGCTGGCACAGCGCCGGCGCCGGGACCGGGACTGGGACTGGGACTGGGACCGGGACCGACCCGTCGGCCGCCGCCGCGGGCACGGACCCGGGCTGGGCCGCACCGATCGCCAACACCCGGGCCTACCTGCTGGACGTTGCGCTGGCACCGGTCCCGGACGGGGTGGCCGGCGAGTTGTACCTGTCCGGCCCCGGGCTGGCCCGGGGCTACCTTGGCCGTCCCGGCCTGACAGCCGGCCGGTTCGTACCCGACCCGTTCGGGGCGCCGGGGGAGCGGATGTACCGCACCGGCGACCTCGCCCGCCGCCGGCCCGACGGCGCGCTCGTCTTCCTCGGGCGCGCGGACGACCAGATCAAGCTGCGCGGCTTGCGGGTCGAGCTCGGCGAGATCGAACGGGCCCTGGAGGCGGCGCCCGGCGTCGGGACGGCGGCGGTCGTCTTCCGCCCGGACGCTCCGCCCGCGCTTCAGCTCGTCGCCTATCTGGTGCCCGAATCGGCGACCGGGACCGACCAGGCGGCTGGGGCCGACCCTGCGACCGGGACCGACCCGGAGCCGGTCGAGTCGGCCCGCGCCCACACGGCCCGGGTGCTGGCGGCGTACATGGTCCCGCAGGCGTTCGTCGTGCTGGACCGGCTGCCCCGCACGGTCAACGGCAAGCTGGACCGGGCGGCGCTGCCCGAACCGGTCGCCCCGGCGCCGGCCGCCGGCCGGCGGCCTCGCGACGCCCGCGAGGAGCTGCTCGCCGAGCGGTTCGCGGCCGTGCTCGGCGTCGACCGGGTCGGCCTCGACGACGACTTCTTCGCCCTTGGCGGCCACTCCCTGCTCGTCATGCGGCTGTGCGCGGTCATCCGGTCGACGTTCGGCGTGGAGATCACGCCCCGGACGGTCTTCGAGGACCCGACGGTGACCCGGCTCGCCCGGCGGCTGGACTCCGCCGGCGTCGCCCGTGCGGCGCTCCGCCGTCGGCGGCGTCCGCAGCACCCGCCGCTGTCGTACGCGCAGCGACGCCTGTGGGTCGTCGGGCAGGTGGAGGGACCCAGCCCGACCTACAACATTCCGATCACCTGGCGGCTGGTCGGGCCGCTGGACGCCAGCGCCCTGCGCGCCGCGGTACACGACGTGGTGGCCCGGCACGAAGCGCTGCGGACCGTGTTCCCCGCCTTCGACGGCGAGCCGGTGCAGCGCATCCTCGACCCGGCCGAGGTGACGATCCCGTTCGAGGCGGTCGAGTGGGCGGCCGCGGCCGGCGGCGCCCGGCCCGAACCGGAGCCGGGTGAACCGGAGCCGGGTGAGCTGGGGCTGGCGGACCTGCTCACCGAGGCCGCGGCCTACCCGTTCGGCCTCGAGCGCGAACCGCCGATGCGGGTGCGGGTCGTTCGGTGCTCGCCGGAGCTGCACCTCGCGCAGTTCCTGGTCCACCACATCGCGGCCGACGAAGGCTCCGACGGGCCGCTGGCCCGTGACCTGTCCGTCGCCTACCGGGCGCGGGTCGCCGGCGTCGCGCCGGACTGGGCGCCGCTGCCCGTCCAGTACGTCGACTACACGCTGTGGCAACGTGAGCTGCTCGGCGACGAGACCGACCCGTCTTCTCCCGCCGCCAGATCGCGGGAGTTCTGGCGGCGGACACTGGCCGGCCTGCCCGCCGAGCTGGCACTGCCGACCGACCGACCGGCCGCGGCCGGCCGAGCCGAGCCACACCGGCGGGATCGTCGAGACGTCGATCGATGCCGACGCGGTCGCCGCGCTGCGCGCCGTCGGGCGAGCGCACAACGTCAGCATGTTCATGGTGCTGCGGGCCGCCGTCGCGACGCTGCTGCACCGGCTGGGCGCGGGTGAGGACGTTCCCCTCGGCAGCCCGGTCTCCGGCCGGGTCGACGAGACCGTCGACGACCTTGTCGGCTTCTTCCTCAACACGCGGGTCCTGCGGACCGACCTGTCGGGTGACCCGTCGTTCGGCGAGCTGCTGGGCTGGGTCCGCGACAGCGACCTCGCCGCCTTCGACCACCAGGACACCCCGTTCGACCGGGTGGTGGACGCCGTCAACCCGCCGCGTCTGCTGGCCCGCCATCCGCTGTTCCAGGTCATGGTCGTGTACCTGGCGGCGTCCGACGCCGTCGACGAACTGGCCCTCGACGCGGTCAGCGGCCGTCCCGAACCGGTGCGGCGGACCAGCGCCAAGTTCGACCTGTCCTTCGACTTCATCGAACGGGCCGGGGCCGACGGCGGCATGACCATCGGCGTCGCCTACAGCGACGACCTGTTCGACCGTCCCAGCGCCCACCGGATCGCCGAGCGGCTGCGGGACGTTCTCGCCGCGGTCGCCGCCGACCCGTCGACGCCGCTGCGTGGGTTGGAGCTGAGCTGGGCGGGCACCTTCGCGGCTGCGGCGAGCGTCGACCGGGAGGCGGAGATCCCGGCTGTGCCCGCCGGCAACGCGGACCCGACCGTGGCCGGGCGCGCTCCCGCGAACGACATCGAGGCGTCCCTGGTCGCCGCGTTCGCCGCGGTGCTCGGGATCGAGGCGGTCGGCGTCGAGGACGACTTCTTCGCCCTCGGCGGCGACAGCATCGTCGCCATGCGGCTGGTCACCCGGATCCGGGCTGCCGGCCTCACCGTGACGCCGCGGCTGCTGTTCGGCCACCGCACGCCCGAGACGCTCGCCACCGTCGTCACGCGCCGAACGCCGGCACCTGCGCCCGCTCCGGCTCCGGCGCCGTCCGCCGCCGAGGGCAGCGCCCACCCGCCCGTCGGCGCCGTGGCGAAGGCGGGTACCGGGCCGGCCGGGATCGTCGGTGTCCCGCCGACCCCCGCTCTGCAGGCGGCGCGCGGCCGCGGAGCGTCGTTTGCGTCTTTCTCCTCGCCGGTGCTGCTGCGCACCCCGGCCGGGCTGGACCTGGCCACGCTCCACGCGATGATCACAGCGGTCGTGGACCAGCACGACGTTCTGCGGGCCCGGCTCGTCCGCTCGGACCATCCCGGCCCGCTCCCGTCGAGCCTGCTCCCGTCCGGCGCGGCGACGGCGGGCGCGGACGGCGGCCCCGCCTGGTCGCTGGCGATCGCGCCGGCCGGCGGCGTCGATGTCCGTCCCTGGGTCCGCCGGATCGACGCCGCCGACCTCGCCGCGGCCGACGGCTTCGACAGCGGGCGCGGGCGGGCGCTGATCTCGGGGCTGGCGGCGGCGGCCAACGCCGAACTCGATCCGGACAGCGGGCAGGTCATCCGCTGCGTCTGGTTGGACGCGGGTGACTCACGTCCGGGCCGGCTGCTGTTGATCATCCATCATGCGCTGATCGACGGCGTCTCCTGGCCGATCGTGCTGTCGGATCTCGCCGCCGCGGCGGCCGCGCTGACGGCGGGCGGGCAGCCCCAGCTCGCGCCCGTTGCGGTCTCGTACGCCCAATGGGCGCGCCGCCTCGACGAGGTGGCGCGCACGAGCGAGACGGAGGCGCGGCTGCCGTTCTGGACGGACCTGCTGGGCCGGGCCACGCCCGTGGCCTGGACGGCGGACTCGGCCGGCCCGGCCGGCTCGGGCGAGCCGGGCCGGGGGGACCAGCCGGGCACGGTCACCGTGAAACTGCCGCCGGAGCGGGCGACCGCCCTGCTGTCGACGGTTCCCACCGCGTTCGGTATCGGCGCCGACGAGCTCCTGCTTGCCGCGCTGTCCCTGGCGGTGGCCGCCCAGACCCGGCCCGGCGAGGCCGGCTCGTCGGGGATGGTCGTGGCCGTGCAGGCCCACGGCCGGCAGGAGCAGGTCGTCGACCACCTGGACCTGTCCCGGACGGTCGGTTGGATGGCCGAGATCTTCCCATTTCTGCTCGAGCGGACGGCCGACGACGGCGCCGCGTTCGGCGAGTGCGCCGTGGACGCCGCCGTGGCGCGGGTACGCGCGCTCATGGCCCAGATCCCCGACGGCGGAACCGACTACAGCATGTTGCGCTTCCTCAACCCGCGAACCGCGCCGATCCTCTCGGCGGCTCCCATGCCGACGATCTACCTGAACTACGTGGGTCGACTGACCCGGGGCGAGGTGGCGGACTGGTCGGTCGCCGCCGAGGACTCCGAGCTCTTCGCCGACTGGAACGCCGACGTGCCCGATCCGTTCCCGCTGAGCCTGATCGTGTGAACCGTCGACGGCCCGGACGGTCCCGAGCTGAGCGCGCGGTGGAGCAGCGGTCCGGATGGGCCGGGCGCGGCGGTGGTGGGCAGCCTCGTGGCCGCGTGGCTGCGGGCGCTCGCCGCGCTCGCCGCCCGCGCCGCCCGCGCCGCGCACCTGGGGGCGGCGACATCACCGGCAACCGCTTCGGCCGGCCGGAACTGAGTCCACACCACGACCGCGGGTCGGGACCGGCCCGCGGCTGAGCAGAGAGAGAAGCAACAGTGCGAGACACGCCGACACCTGGTGGGCTGAGTATGGCCGGCACGACCGACGCGTTCCGCGAGGAGATCCTGGACCTGGCCATCGGCCCGATGCCGGGCTGGGGTGCCACCTGCGCGCGGGATATCATGGCGACGCTGACGTCCGATACCGAGCCTTTCCCCTGCGTTTTCGCGGTGGCTGCGGCCCATAAGGGCGGGCTGCGCTTTGGTTTCGTCGACGACCTGCACGACGAGCGGACCTGGTCCGTCCTGCCGGACATCCTGGCCACCTATCTGTCGGTCTACCAGTCGATATCGCGGGACACCTCCCTCGTCGTGTTCTTCGGATCCGGCGGCGGGACGGCGGGGCAGGAGACCGACGGCGTCCTCTCCTACGAACAGCGATTCTGGTCGCTGCTGAGCTACCTGCACGACAGCGACGGCGAGCCCTGGCCGTCGGACATCCCGACCGACACCGACGATCCCGGCTGGGAGTTCAGTTTCCGCGGCACCCCTATCTTCGTCGTCTGCAACACGCCGGCGCACCGGCGGCTACGCAGCCGCAGCAACCCGGTCTTCACCATCACGTTCCAACCCCGCTGGGTCTTCACCGGGCTGGAGCCGACCAGTCCGCGGGGCGCCGCCGCGCGAAAAATAATTCGCGAGCGCCTCGCCCGGATGGACGAGGTCGATTCGACACCGCTGCTGGGCTCGTACGGAGATCCGGTCAACCGGGAATGGAAGCAGTATTTTCTGCGCGACGACGCCTCGGTCGCCGACAAATGCCCGTTCCACGCCGCATCCGGCCGCCAGACCGCCGGAAAAACCGCCGGAAAAACCGCCGGAAGGCGTCCGTGGAAACCTCCGGGGCGGTCGCGGGGAAAGCAGGGGTCGGGGAAGCGGTGCCGTTGCGGGCCGACCCGGCCGCGACGGTTCACTTCAAGGTGGTCGTCAACCAGGAACAGCAGTACTCGGTGTGGCCGCACGGGCGACTCAACGCGCTCGGCTGGTTCGACACGGCCGTCAGGGGAACCCGGCAGCACTGCCTGGACAGCATCGAGCTGAGCTGGACCGATATGCGGCCACGCAGCCTGCGTCGGCGGATGTCGGGACGCGGCGGCGGCGACTCGTCCAGCGGCGTCACGCCGGTGCGCACCGGCCGGTATGGCGTGGTCGGCGCCCCGGATCCGGCGCCGGGCCGCGGGCCGGTTGCCACGAGTTCCGTCTGAATGGAAGGGAAAAACGTGGTCACGAGCCAGCCTTCCAGCTCCACTTCGGGTCCATCCGGCGACGATGCCCAGGGCGGGACCGACCTCGCCCGGCGGGGAACGGACGCGGACGACTTCTCCAGCGGGCGGGTGGACCCGCTCGTCGGACGCTCGCTCACCGCTCTGGTGGCGGAGGCGACCCGGCGCACACCGGACGCGACCGCCGTCGTCGATCTGGCGGACCGGGAGGCGGGCCCAGCCGTCACCCTCGCCTACGCCGACCTCGAACGACGGGCCGAGGCCCTCGCCGCGTCGTTGCGCGCGGCCGGGGTCGGCCCGGAGGTGACCGTCGGCGTGTGCCTGCCACGCTCGGCCGCCCAGGTGGTGGCCCTGCTCGGCGTGCTGCGAGCCGGCGGCGCGTTCGTCCCCTTGGAGGCATCCTGGCCGGCCCGGCGCATCAGCGCGGTGGCCGACGAGGCCGGGATCGGCGCGGTGGTGGCCGGGGTGACCGGCCCCCCGCCCGAGCTGTCGGCCGGC